>JANOET010000165.1:0-42185 GCA_031413415.1 Acidimicrobiaceae bacterium | reverse complement strand
GGTCGGTGGGCCGGGGGGAACGCAACCGGGCTGGCAGCAGCTCGCGTTCGACCGTACTGGCGACCAGCGATGCACCCTGCAGTTGACCGAGCACCTCGACCAGCGACTCGAGGCCGCGCCGGTCGCTCGCCACCCCGTGCCAGGTCTGCAGGAAGCGCGCATAGGCCTCGGGGTCGACGGGCTCGACCTCGCGACGCAGCGCCGCCAACGATCGGCGGCGGATCTGGCGGAGCACTTCGCTGTCGCACCACTCGCGACCCGACCCGCCCGGTCGGAACTCGCCACGGACGACACGCTCGTCGGCCTCGAGCGCTGCCACGGCGCCCGTCGCGCGGTCGACCGAGATGCCGAAACGCGAGGCGACCTCGCCGACCACGAACGGGCCGTGAGTGCGCGCGTAGCGCGCCACGAGCGACTCGAGCGGCAGCGACACGGGCTCGGTGAACGCTCGGGGAAGCCCGAGGGGCACGTTGCAGCCCAGTGCGTCGCGGTACCGGGCGGCGTCTTCCGCGGCGATGAACCGGTCGACGCCGGCGACGGACACGCCGATGGCCCGACGGTCGTGCACCAACTCGCGGATCCAGGCCGCTCCGTCGGCGCCTTCGCAGCGCAGGTCGACCTCGTCGGCCGACAGGTCGCCGACGCGGCGCAGCACGTCGTGCAGTTCGTCCGCGGAGCGGGCCCGACGGCCGTCGGCCAGCAACTGCAACTCGAGCTCGATGTCGGCGAGCGCCCCGGGGTCGAGCAGGTCGCGCAGTTCCTCGGCGCCGAGCAGATCGCGCAGCAGGTCGCGGTCGAGCGCGAGCGCAGCGGCACGCCGCTCGGCGAGCGGCGCATCGCCCTCGTACATGTACGCGGCGATCCAGTTGAACAGCAGGCTCTGCGCGAACGGAGACGCCTTGGCGGTGTCGACGCTGACCACGCGCACCGACCGATCGCGCAGCTGGGTGAGGACCTCGCGCAGCGCCGGAAGGTCGAACACGTCCTGCAGACATTCCCGAGATGTCTCGAGCAGGATGGGGAACGAAGGGTACTTCGACGCCACCGCGAGAAGGTCGTGGGCGCGCTGTCGCTGCTGCCACAGCGGAGTGCGCTGGTCGGGTCGGCGCCGAGGCAGCAGCAGCGCTCGGGCCGCACACTCGCGGAAGCGGGCCGCGAAGAGCGACGTCTGCGGCAGCGCGTCCATGACCAGTTCGTCGATGTCGTCGGGGTCGATGATCAGGTCGGCCAGCGGAAGATCGTCGGCCGCCTCGGGCAGGCGCAGGACGATGCCGTCGTCGGTCCACATCATCTCGACCGGGATGTCGAACCGTTCGCCCAGCCGGCGCTGGATGGCCATCGCCCACGGCGCATGGACCGGTGTGCCGAACGGGCTGAGGATGCACACCCTCCAGTCGCCGATCTCGTCGCGGAAACGTTCGACGACCACCGTGCGGTCGTCGGGTACGACGCCGGTGGACTGGGCCTGCTCGTCGAGGTAGAGCAACACGTTGCTCGCCGCCCAGGCATCGAGCGAGTAGTCGTCCATCAGCGACGCCAGCGCGGTCTCACCGGGCATGGCCCGCACCTCGCGCTGAAACGCACCGAGCGCGCGCCCCAACTCGAGCGGCCGGCCCGGCCGGTCGCCGTGCCAGAACGGCATCTTCCCCGGCTGGCCGGGCGCCGGCGTGACCACGACCCGTTCGAACGTGATGTCCTCGATGCGCCAGGTGCTCGCGCCGAGCAGGAACGTCTCGCCCGGCCGGCTCTCGTAGACCATCTCCTCGTCGAGCTCGCCCACACGAGTGCCGTCGGGCAGGAACACGCCGAACAACCCACGATCGGGAATGGTGCCGCCGCTGACGATGGCGAGTCGCTTGGCGCCGTCGCGGGCACGCAGCGTGCCGTTGACGCGATCCCAGACGATGCGCGGCCGCAGCTCGTTGAACTCGTCGCTCGGGTAGCGACCGGAGAGGAGGTCGAGCACGTTGCGCAACAGGTCGTCGCTGAGCTCGGCGAAGCACGCCGCGCCACGCACGAGCGCAGCGAGCTGGTCGACCGTGCACTCGGGGTACATGCTGACATGGGCGACGATCTGCTGCGCCAGGACGTCGAGCGGGTTGCGCAGGAAACGCGAGCTCTCGATGAGCCCTTCGTGCATGCGACGTGCGACGACCGCGGCCTCGAGCAGGTCGCCGCGATGCTTCGGATACAGCGTGCCCTTGCTCGGCTCGCCCACACTGTGGCCTGCACGGCCGATGCGTTGCAGGCCTCGCGACACGGCGCCCGGCGACTCGACCTGGATGACCAGGTCGACTGCACCCATGTCGATGCCCAGCTCGAGGCTGCTCGTGGCGACGATGGCGCGCAGCTCGCCGCGCTTCAGCTGGTCCTCGATGGTGACCCGTTGCTCGCGAGCGAGTGAGCCGTGGTGCGCCTTGACCAGATCGACAGTCTGGCCGTCGTCGCCCACCCCGATGCCCTCGGCGAGCGCCAGCTCGTTCAACCTGGCGGCGAGGCGTTCCGCCTGTCGACGCGCGTTGCAGAAGATGATCGTGCTGCGATGGGCCATCACCTGTTGGAGGATGCGCGGGTAGATGCTCGGCCAGATGCTGCTGCGTTGGCCCTGCAGTGCGCTCGAGGCCGGGCCGCTGCGCAACTCGTCGATGACCTGCCCCATCGCTCCCATGTCCTCGACCGGGACGACGACCTCGACCTCCAACGGCTTGCGCACGCCGGAGTCGATGATCGTGACGGGGCGGCGTCGACCGTCGGCCTGATGGCCGCCGAGGAAGTGGGCGATCTCCTCGAGCGGGCGCTGCGTGGCGCTGAGCCCGATGCGCTGCGGCGGGCGCGTGGTGAGCACCTCGAGGCGCTCGAGGCTGAGCATCAGGTGCGCACCCCGTTTGGTGGTGGCCATGGCATGGATCTCGTCGATGATGACCGTGTCGACGTTCACGAGCGTGTTGCGGACCTCGCTCGTGAGCATCAGGTACAGGCTCTCGGGCGTGGTGATGAGCAGGTCGACGGGGCGACGCTGCAGTGCCTGGCGATCCTTGGGGCTGGTGTCGCCGGTGCGCATCGCAACGCTCGGCTCCGAGAACGGCACACCCAACCGCTCGGCGGCGAGACGGATGCCCATCAGCGGCGAGCGGAGGTTCTTCTCGACGTCGAACGCCAACGCTCGCAGCGGCGAGATGTACAGCACCCGTGTCCGCGCCTTCGGGTCGACCAGCTCGTCGGCGGGGGTGACCAGTCGGTCGATGGAGCTGAGGAAGGCGGTGAGCGTCTTGCCGCTGCCGGTGGGCGCACACACCAGGGTGTGCTCGCGGCTGCGAATGGCCGGCCAGCCCTGCACCTGTGGCGGGGTGGGTTCGGGGAACGACGCGGCGAACCATTCGCGCACGGCGGGCGAGAACCCGCGCAGCACCGGATGGTCAGCCATTGCCGCAGGCTATGCGAGGGGTGCGACACCGGGACACCGGAACACCGGCCGTGCGCGCCCCTGGCGTCAGAAGTCCTGGCCGGTGTAGAGCTCGGCACGGGCCGAGAACGGATCGTCGGCGACTTCGGTGGTCGACACGGCCTCGTACTGGACCATCATGTCGTGATCCTCGTGCACGCCGTTGTGGCAGTGGATCATGTACTTGCCGGGGAGGTCGAACTTCAACAAGATCCGCACCGTCTCGTTCTCGCCCACGTAGTAGGTGTCCTTCGGGCCGCGCTCATAGGGATACGGCGCCCGCCCGTTGCGGGTGAGCTGCCGGCTGTGGTCACCGTGCTCGTGCATCGGGTGGCTCCAACCACCCGAGCTGTTGTGGAACTCCCAGATCTCGCGATCGCCGACGACCGGCGTCGCGGCAACGAGTTGGTAGTTGCTGTCGATGACGTCGTGCCAGGTGTACCCGTCGATGGTCCACTCGCCGCCCTGGCGTTCGGTGCGGAACGAACGGACCTTGCCACGCGTCGGCACCGGCGCCGTGACGATCTCGTTCTCGGGGCGCAGTTCGCTCGGCACCGAGTTGTTGGTCGTGTCGACCTGCCCGCCCACCACGTCGAATGCCATGATCCGATCGGTGTTCGGGTAGTCGTCGTTGTACGGAAGGCTGTCGTTGCGCAGCACCACCCGCGTGCCGGGTGCGTACTTGCTGAAGTCGATCACCACGTCGTACCGTTCGCCGTTGGCGTGCCGCATCTTGTTGACGGTGATCGGTGCCGCCGTGAGACCCGCGTCGGTCGCGATCACCTGGAATGGATCGTTGGTGCTCAGACGCCAGAACAGCGACCTCGACACGCAGCCGTTGAGCACGCGGAAGCGATACTTGCGTCGCTGCACCGGCATGGCCGGCCAGGGTCGCCCGTTGACCAGCATCACGTCACCCCAGAACCCCTTCAGGCTCTCGAGGTCGAGCAGCAGTTGCCCGTCGGCCTGGAACATCGCATCGCTGATGTGCAGCGGCACGTCGAACGGACCGGACGGGAGGCCGAACTTCGCGTCGTCCGGATCCTCGATGACGTACTGCGCGGCCAACCCCATCGCGACGTTGCTCCATGTGCGGTGGACCGCATGGTCGTGATACCAGAGCGACCGCGAGCACTCCGTGTTCGCCCAGCGGTAGTCCTTGTACTGGCCTGGATGGATGATGTCGCTGGCATAGCCGTCGTACTGCGGCTTGGATGCCGCACCGTGTAGGTGGATGCAGGTGTACGACTCGTACCCGAGCGCCGGGTGCATGGACGGCAGGCCGTTGATGAACCGGGCCACGACGCCTCGACCGCGTGTTGCTCGGATCGTGGGACCGGGCACGGTCCCGTTGTAGGCCCACATGTCGGTCCGGAATCCAGGCACGATTTCGGTCTGGATCGCCGCCATGCGAATCAGGTAGTGGTCGTCCGTCGCCGTCGACTGCGTCGGCTGCGCCGTCGGTGGCCGCACGAACGGCGTGGCGAACGGACGGGGTAGCTTCCGGCTCGGCATCGGCTCGGGCGAGCCCGACCGCACCCGTCTGGGCACCGCGAGCGGCACCGCCGCCGCGACGCCCACGCCCACCGCACCCATGACGAACCCGCGCCGCGACATTGCCATCGCCCGCCCCTTCCCGCTGCTGTTCCCAGTCCCGTCCAGTCCGCACCGACCGCCTGGGAATCGATTGGTGCATTGGGAAACATGACACGGACCGCAGCCGACTTTCCAGCGGAGCTCGTGAATTCGTCCAAGATTCGTCCAACTTCCCACGGAGCGTGAGTTCATCACCTCGGGAACTTCGGCCCTGGCTGGTCGGCGCCCCGCGTTCCACACTGACATCGTGGAGATGCACGAGTTCCAGGAACGCGCCCGATCGCTCGTCCAGGACGGCACGACGACGTACGACCAGAAGTTGCGGCGACTCGCCGCGCTGGCCACCGAGGCGCTGCCGTACCCCGCGCTGTCCGAGGACTGTCGCGAGGCGCTCGACAAGCGCGTCATCTGCGACATGTACGAGGGCAACGCGCCGTACACGGCCCGCTACATCCTTCCCGACTACGAGAAGGCGATCCGGCAGGGGCTGTGCCACCTCGAACTCCCACCGCCCACCAACCTGGCCGACGCACTCGCGTTCCTGCAGATCATGTACGCGAACGTCCCCAGCGTCACCACCTACCCGGTGTACCTCGGCGACCTCGACAAGGTGCTCGCTCCCTTCGTCGACGATTCGATCAGCGACGACGAACTCGACGCGACGTTGCGCCGGTTCTGGATCGGCATCGACCGCATGCAACCCGATGCGTTCGTGCACCTCGACCTCGGACCCACCGACAGCCGCATCACGCGCAGCATCTTCCGCGTCGAGCGCAGCCTGCGCCAGAGCGTCCCCAACATCACGCTGAAGGTGGATCCCGAGCTCACGCCCGACAGCCTCGTCGAGGACGCCGTGCGGATGGTGTTCGAGACCGGCAAACCGCACTTCGTGAACCACCCGATGATGGTCGGCGACCATGGCGAGCAGTACGCCGCCGTCAGTTGCTACAACTCGCTGAAGATCGGGGGCGGTGCCCACACCCTGGTGCGGCTCAACCTGAAGGAGGCCGCACGGCGCCACTCGGGTTCGGCCGACGCCTTCCTGACCGACACCCTCCCCCACTACGTCGAACTCACGGCCGAATTGGCCGAGGTCCGCATCCGGTCGCTCGTCGAGGGTCAACGCTTCTACGAGACCCACTGGCTCGCCCTGGAAGGCCTGATCGACATCGACCGCTTCTCGGCGATGTTCGGCATCTTCGGTCTCGCCGAATGCGTCAACCTGCTGATGCAGCACGACGGCCACGACGGCCGGTACGGGCACGACGACGTCACCAACGCCGTCGCCAACCGGGTGGTCGAGCGGTGCGCCGAACTCGTGGCCGCACGACCGATGCCCTACTGCGAGGGCGGCCACGGCCGCTGCTACCTGCACAGCCAGAGTGGCATCGACCTCGACGAAGACGTCACCGCCGGCACCCGCATTCCCGTGGGCGACGAACCCGACCTGCTCACCCACCTGCAGACCTGCGCCCCGCACCACCACCTCTTCGCGTCGGGTGTCAGCGACATCTTCCACATGGACGAGACCGCGGCACGCAACCCGGAGGCCGTCGTCGACATCATCCGCGGCGCATTCCGCCAGGGGATGCGCGACTTCACCTTCAATCTCGACAGCAACGAGTTCGTGCGCATCACCGGCTACCTGGTCCGCAAGAGCGATCTGGCTTCCATCGCCGCCACCGGCACGGCGCGGCACAGCAGCGACCACCTCGCCGCCGGCAGCGAAGCGAACTTCCATCTCACCCAACGCGCCGTGAAACGCATCGGGCGCGGCGAGTGACCCTGCCGATGACCACCGCCGCTGCCAAAGGCTACGTCGCCGACACCATCACGTTCAGCAACGTCGACGGTCCCGGCAACCGGTTCGTGGTGTTCCTGCAGGGCTGCAACTTCGACTGCATCGCCTGCCACAACCCGCAGACCATCCCCGCCGCCACCGGCGAGCACTTCCAGACCAGTGTCGGCGAACTGCTCGTCGACATCCGACGCGCGGAACCGTTCATCAGCGGTCTCACCGTCTCGGGCGGAGAGGCCACCATGCAGGCCGAGTTCGTCCACGCCCTGTTCACCGAGGTCAAGGCGGACCGCCGCCTGGCACGGCTGCGCTGCTTCGTCGACTCGAACGGCGCCACCGACGCAGCCACCTGGCGGTACCTCGCTCCGGTGATGGACGGGGCGATGATCGACCTCAAGTGCTTCGACGACACGATCCACACCCGGATGACCGGCCAGCCCAACGACCGGGTGCTGCGCAGCATCGAGCAGCTGGCGACCGTCGACCTGCTGTACGAGGTGCGGCTGCTCATCGTCAAGGACGTGAACGACGACCACGACCTGCTCCGCCGCACCGGCGAGTGGTTGGCCTCGGTCGACCCCGACATGCGGGTCAAGATCATCGGCTTCCGCCGACACGGCACGCGCCCCCACGACCCGACGCTGCTCGAGCCCACGCCAGCCGAACTCGACGCGGCAGCCGCGAACCTGCAGGTCGGCCGGCTGCAGCTCTGTGTCATCTGACCCGTCGCCCCGACGGTTCGCGCAAGTGCATTCGTGACCGGGCAGACTCGGTGGTTCCCATGAGCGACCGTGTCCAACTCCGCCAATGGCAGCGTGAGGCCTTCGACAAGTTCGCAGCGAGCGAACAGAAGGACTTCCTCGCGGTCGCCACGCCCGGTGCCGGCAAGACCGCGTTCGCGCTCGCCTGTGCTCGCTGGGCGCTCAGTCACGAGCGGCGGCGCCTGGTCATCGTCGCTCCCACCACGCATCTGAAGTCCCAATGGGCCGCCAGCGCGCACCGCATGGGGTTGCACGTGGATCACCACTGGTCGCCCACCGACGGCGTGGCCAAGGACGTCCACGGCATCGTCACCACGTACCAGCAGGTCGCCACCGCCGACACGGCCAAGAAGCTGCGTGGTCTGTCCCACGACGCATTCGTCGTGCTCGACGAGGTGCACCATGCGGGCGACGAACGGGCATGGGGCGACGGCGTGCGCACCGCGTTCGAGCACGCCCACCGACGCCTGAGTCTGAGCGGCACGCCGTTCCGCAGCGACACGGCGAGCATTCCGTTCGTGCGCTACGAGGAGACGGGCGTGGGTGGCGAGGCCCAGCCCGACTACACCTATGGCTATGCCGACGCCCTGCGCGACGGTGGCGTCGTCCGTCCGGTGTACTTCCCCCGTTTCGACGGACTGATGGAATGGAGCGCCCCCGACGGCAGCATCCTCTCGGCGAACTTCCACGACGAACTGGATCGTACGGGTGCCTCGCACCGCCTCCGCGCTGCGCTCAGCCTGGAGGGCGATTGGCTACCCGCCGTCGTCGACCAGGCGCACGAACGGCTGATGGCCATCCGACGCACCCATCCCGACGCTGGCGGTCTGGCCATCGCGATGGACCAGGAACACGCCCGCGACATCGCCCGGCTCATCCGTCATCGGTATCGGGTCGAGGCCGAGATCGTGGTCAGCGACGATCCCGACGCCAGCAGCAAGATCGCCGCGTTCGCGGTCGGCACACGGCCGTGGCTGGTCGCCGTACGCATGGTCAGCGAAGGGGTCGACATCCCTCGCCTGCGAGTCGGCGTGTACGCGAGCACCGTGGTCACCGAGCTGTTCTTCCGTCAGGCCGTGGGGCGGTTCGTCCGCTGGACCCGCGGCATGGCCAGCCAGAAGGCGTACGTGTTCCTGCCCGACGACCCGCGGCTGCGCACTCACGCGTTCCAGATCGCCGAGGCCCGCCGCCACGTGCTGAAGCCGCCCGCGGACCAAGACGACGAATTCACGCCCGAGCAGCTCGAGGCCGACGCAACGCGCGAGCTCGATCTGATGCCCGAACAGTTGTCGCTGTTCAGCGTGATCGGCTCGGTCGCCACCGGCATGACGGTGCACGCGTTCACCGAGGACGGTCTCACCCTGTTCGACGACGAGCCCGACGTGCCCGAGCCCGAGTCCACCGAGCTCGACGAACTGGCCATCGAGCTTCCCGAAGTACCCACCGATGCGGGGTTCATGCTGCCCGGCTCGAAGAGCATCGCAGAGCGCAAGGAAGAGCTCCGGCAGGCGAACTTCGACGTCGCCAAGCGGCTGGTCGACTACACCGGCTGGGGCCATGCCAGGGTGCAGTCCGAGCTGAACCGGCTGTCGGGCATCACCTCGGTGGGGAGCGCGACGAACGACCAGCTCGAGCGTCGGCTGCGCCACGGCGAGACCTGGCTGCGCCGACGCTGACCGGCGCCCGGCCACCGATAGCCTTTCTTCATGCCCGCCAGCGGAGAACACCACCCCGCCTTCGAGGAGTACTGCGAGTGCATCTTCGAGCTGCAGGAGGATGACGTCGCGGTCATCCAGGCCCGCATCGCCGAGCGCCTGCAGGTCAGCCGTCCTGCGGTCAGCGAGATGACCAAGCGCCTCGAGGCCGAGGGACTGATCACGAACGACGGCAGCATCCGACTCACCAAGCAGGGCCAGGCGCTCGCACAACGCGTCGTCCGCCGCCACCGTCTCGCCGAGCGGTTCCTCACCGATCTGCTCGGACTGTCGTGGGCCGACGCCCATCACGAGGCCGGCAAGTGGGAGCACATCATGAGCGATGCCGTCGAGGCCGCCATGGACCGGGTGCTCGGCAACCCCACCACCTGCCCACACGGCAACCCCATTCCGGGCTCGCTCTACGACGCGCCGAGCATGGTGCCGCTCGCCGAGATCCGCGTCGGCTCGTCGTTCACCGTGTCGCGCATCCCCGAGGAGCTCGAGTTCACACCAGGCCTGCTCGACTTCCTCGAGGAGAGCAGCATCCTCCCCGGTCACACGGGCACGCTCACCGCGTCGTGGCCCGACGGCACCGTCACCATCCAGATCGAGGGCCGCCACATCGGAGTCGGCTCCTTCGCCAGCGCTCGCATCCTGGTGCTCGCATGAGCCCGCGCGTCCCCTCCGCCCTGCTGGGCGCCACGCTCGCACTGCTCGCGGTGTCCGGGTGCAGCACGTCATTCGATTCGTCGATCGCCAACAGCACCACCTCGGTCGCGGTCACCACCACGCTGCCGACGGGCTCGGTGGACGACCTGTTACCGCTGATGCTGGCCGAGGTGAAGGCGCTGTCCGAGAAGGTGGCCGCGAACACTGGCGACGACGCCAGCGCGACCCTCATCGAGCAACTCTGGGCGGCGATGCAACCCGAAATCGCGGCCGACCACGAAGACCTCGTCCCCTCGTTCGAGTTCATCGTGCGTCGCAGCCGAGCCGCGGCCGATCGCCGTCGTCCGGCCGACGCGGATCGCGCCTATCGCAACCTGCAGACGATCGCAGACCAGCTACTGGTCGGCTGACTCGCAGTCTCCTCCAAGCCGACTTGAGACGAGTTGGTAGGTATGCCTAACATCTGCCCGTGTCGCTCGATCTCTCCACGTCCGTCGTCGGACACGACCTGCGAGCACGCGGCGAACACCACGCGGCGGCCCTCGTGCACGGCGACCGCGAGATCACCCATGGCGAACTCGACGAACTGATCGTCCGCCGCCTGGCCGAACTGGATCTCCCCGCACGGTCCGTCGCGGTGTTGCACGGCTCGACCTCGCTCGAGTTCGTCGTCACCTACCTCGCCCTGCTCGCCGGCGGTCACGTCCCGCTCCTCGCCGGCGAACACCACGCGCAGCTCGCGAACGCGTGGGATCCGGCCGCCGTGATCGCCGTCGACGGTGCCGACGTACGTGTCGATCGGCGGCCTCGGCGACGCGCTGCTCCGCACCCCGATCTCGCCCTGCTGCTCAGCACGTCAGGCTCCACCGGCGGCCCCAAACTGGTGCGCCTCTCTGCCCGCAACCTGCTGTCGAACGCAGCCTCCATCGGCGAGTCCCTGCGGCTGTCACCCGCCGACCGGGGCATCACCTCGCTCCCCCTGCACTACTGCTACGGCTTGTCCGTGTTGCACTCGCACCTGTTCGCGGGTGCCTCGGTGGTCATCAGCGATGCCTCGGTCGTCGACCCCTGCTTCCGCACGGCGATGCGCCAACACGGAGTCACCAGCCTGGCCGGTGTACCGCACACGTTCGAGATGCTCGAGCGCTCGCGTGCCGACCAGATCGCAGTGCCGTCGCTCCGCCTGATCACGCAGGCAGGCGGACGCATGGCCCCCGCCGACGTCGTTCGCTGGGCACGTCGCGCCACCGAGTGGGGCGCCGAGTTCGTGGTCATGTACGGACAGACCGAGGCCACGGCACGGATCGCGTATCTGCCGTCGACGGTGGCCGAGCGCCATCCCGACTGCATCGGCTTCGCCGTCCCGGGCGGGTCGCTCCGGCTGCACCCGGTCGATGGCCACCCGGACGACATCGGTGAACTGGTGTATCGCGGCGACAACGTGATGATGGGCTACGCCGAGCGACCGCGCGACCTCACCCGCGGTGCCGAGGTCGGCGAGCTGTTCACGGGCGACCTCGCCCGCCACCACGCCGACGACGGTGTGTTCCAGATCGTCGGCCGACGCTCGCGTTTCGTGAAGCCGCTGGGCCTGCGCATCGACCTGGACCACCTCCAGGCCGAGCTGGCACGATCGCTCGCCGACGACACCCCCGAGGTCCAGATCGCAGTGACGGGCGACGACGAACGCCTCCGGATCGCCGTCGTGGCGGCCCCCGTCGACCGCGTGACCGAGCAGGCCCGCGAGATCACCGGCCTTCCGCCCGCTCGACTCGCCGTGGCCGCAGTGCACGACATCCCGCGCACCGACTCGGGCAAGATCGACTTCGCTGCCGTGCAACGTGTGGCGGACGACTCATCCGCCCTCGGCGCCGTGGCTCGACCGGACCGCACCGTGAGCGAACTGTTCCGGACGGTGCTCGGCGCGCGCGACGTGCAGCCCACCGACACGTTCGTGTCGCTGGGGGGCGACTCGATGGGCTACGTCGAATGCTCGATCCGACTCGAAGCGCTGCTCGGGCACACCCCCACCGACTGGCACCTCACACCCGTGTCCGAACTTCGACCTGCGGAACGACGAACACGCTTCCCGAAGGTCGACACCACCGTGGTCATTCGAGCGCTCGGCATCTGCCTGGTGGTCGCCACCCACATGGGCCTGTTCTTCTTCCCGGGTGGTGCGCACACCCTGCTCGCCGTGGCGGGGTACAACCTCGCCCGGTTCATGGGCTCGATCGACGACCCCGCACGACGCTGGCGAGCCGGGATGCGTACCGCAGGTCGCATCGCGCTCCCCACCGCGACATGGGTGGCCATCGGCATGCTCGGCCTCGGCGCATACAGCACCACCACCCTGCTGTTCGTGAACAACTACGCCGGGCCCGAGTCCCATGCCGGCGACCACTGGCATTTCTGGTTCATGGAGGCGTTCATCCACCTGGTGCTGCTCACCACGGCGCTCCTGGCCATCCCCGCCGTTCGGCGCGTCGAGCGGCGCTGGCCGTTTCGGGCGGCGCTCGTGGTGCTCGCCATCAGCCTCATCGGGCGCATGGACTGGGCGATCCTCGGCGACGCCTACAACCAACGATTCCGCACCCACAGCATCGCGTTCTACTTCGTGGCGGGATGGCTGATCGCACAGTCGACCTCGCGACGCGAGCGGCTGGTGAGCTCGGCGGTGTGTCTGTTCGTGGTGCCAGGCTTCTTCGGCTACTCGCCACGCGACTGGTTCATCGCAGGCGCGCTGCTGCTGCTCGTGTGGTTCCCCGAACTGCCCCTCCCGCGCTGGGTGCGACGGCCCGTGCAGCTGGTGGCGATGGCGAGCATGTGGATCCTCATCACCCACTTCACCGTGTGGCCCATCTTCACCGAACACCTGCCCCTCCCCCAGGCGTACGCGCTCACCCTGGTCACCGGCATCGCCGTCGCCTGCGCGTTCACGCAGCTGTCTCGTCTGGTGCGATCGACCGTCCGTACACTTTCCACCCGTCCCCTTCCCGGAGCCCCCACATGCGTTCTCAGACCACTCGACGCCTGATCGGCCTCGTTGCCGTCATCAGTGCCGCCCCCGCCCTCACCGCGTGCTCCAGCGACGACGGCGACACCCTGCGCGTCTACAGCGGCCGCCACTACGGCATCGAGAAGGCCTTCGATCAGTTCACCAAGGACACTGGTATCGCCGTCGAGTTCCTCACCGGCAACGACGGTGAGCTCCGCGAACGGATCGCTGCCGAGGGCGAGGAGACCAAGGCCGATGCGTACATCACGGTCGACGCCGGCAACCTCGCTGCCGCAGCGTCGCAGGGGCTGTTCCAACCGATCGAGTCCACCGTGCTCGACGCCGCCATCCCGGTCGAGCTCCGCGATCCCGAACACCGGTGGTACGGACTCACCGTGCGGGCCCGCACGATGGTCTACAACACCGACGCACTCAGCGAGGACGAGGTGCCCACCACCTACGAGGAGTTGGCCGAGGCGCAGTGGAAGGGCCGACTCTGTCTGCGCAACTCGACGAACGTGTACCAGCAGTCGCTGGTGGCGAGCCTCATCGCCGCACACGGTGAGACCGAGGCGCTGCGCATCGTGAAGGGATGGGCGGACAACGCCGAGATCCTCGGGAACGACGAACTGATCCTCGAGTCCCTCGCCGATGGCCTGTGCGACGTCGGGGTCACGAACCACTACTACCTGGCCCGCAAGTACGACGAGGACCCCACCTTCCCGGTGGGGCTGGTGTGGGCCAACCAGGACGACCGAGGCGTGCATGTCAACGTGTCGGGCGGCGGCGTGACGAAGTACGCGACGCATCCCGAGGACGCCCAGAAGTTCCTCGAGTGGCTGGCCACCGACGGTCAGACGGTCCTCGTCGGCGACAACCACGAACTGCCTGCGAACCCGGCGACCGCGCCCGACCAGGTCCTCGTCGACCGCTTCGGCGTCGACTTCCTGCGCGATCCGCTCGATGCGGCCACCATCGGCACCCTCAACCCCGACGCGGTGCGACTGATGGACGAGGCCGGGTACGACTGACCCCATGGGCATCGGTGGGCGGCGGAACCGCAACGGAGGATCGGCGTGGACGTGGACGTCCGCGTCGGTCGCCGTGCTCGTCGTCGTGCCCGTCGCCCTGCTGGCGACGAGCATCCTCTCGCCCGACACCGAGATGTGGGCCCAGCAGTGGCGCACGCGCCTTCCGCGCCAACTGCTCGACACCACCCTGCTGCTGATCGGCACCGTCACCTGTTCGGTCGTGCTCGGGGCGACCCTGGCGTGGGTGGTGTCGGCGTTCCGGTTCCCCGGTTCCCGGGCGCTGGGCTGGTTGCTCATTCTGCCGCTCGCCATGCCCAGCTACATCCTCGGCTTCCTCACCCTGTCGACCTTCGGTCGCACGGGCGCCGTCCAGGACCAGTGGCGCAGCTGGTTCGGGGTCGACGCATGGTTCCCCGACGTCGAATCGCTCGGCGGCGCCATCCTCACGTTCACCCTGGTGCTGTATCCCTATGTGTTCCTGTTGGCACGAGCCGCTCTCCGCGACCAGGCAGCCGGCGCATATCAAGCAGCACGGATGCTCGGGGCGGGACCGTCGGAGGCGGCGCGACGGGTCGTGCTCCCCATGCTGCGGCCGGCCATCGCAGCGGGCGGGGCCATCGTCGCGATGGAGACCTTGACCGACTTCGCCACCGTCCAGTACTTCGGCGTCGACACCGTGTCGGTCGGAGTGTTCCGCATCTGGCGGGGTACCTACGACCGCGACGCCGCCAGCCAACTTGCCACGATCGTGCTCGCCTTCGCGCTGCTGACGATCGGGCTCGAACGCATCGCCCGCGGGCGCGCCCGCTATGGCCAGTCGGGCGGCGCCGGCGCCGGCATGGATCAGCGACGGCTGACCGGTTGGCGATCATGGGCGGCCACAGTGGGGTGCGGCGGTGTGGTGGCCGCGGCCTTCGCCGGACCCGTCGCCCAGCTCGGCTGGTGGGCAGTGCGCGAGCAGCGCAGCGAGCGTGGCACCCCACAGCTCGACGAGTACCCCTCGTACCTCTGGCACAGCCTGCAGCTCGTCGCCCTCAGCGTGGTGGTGTGCACCGGCGTCGCCGTGATCGTGACCAACGCACAACGGTTCGGCAACCCTCGGATCACCCGATTCGCCAGTCGGGCCGTCACCATCGGCTACGCCGTGCCAGGGCCAGTAGTGGGAATCGGTGTCCTGTTGTTCACGGTCGGACTCGACGCAGGCCTCGAACGAATCGGGCTCGGCCTACCCGGCGTGGTCGCCACCGGGTCGCTGTTCGTCCTCGTGTACGCCTACGCCGTGCGATTCCTCGCGCCCGGCGTCGGTGCGGTCGACGCCGGCCTCGGCCAGGTGTCGCCCGAGATGACGGCGTCATCACGCGTCCTCGGCGCGCGACCATTGCGAACGATGACGCGCGTGCACCTGCCGCTGTCGAGGACCTCGCTGCTCACTGCGGCCGTGCTCGTCGGTGTCGATGCGTTGAAGGAGCTGCCCATCGTGCTGCTCCTGCGACCGTTCGGGTTCGACACCTTGCCGGTGTGGGTCTACAACCTGGCATCCGAGTCGCGCTATCAGCAGGCAGCACTCCCCGCGCTCTCGATCATTCTCGTGGCACTCGTTCCGGTGGTGCTGCTCTCCCGACAACTGGACCGACGCACGACATGACGGCCCTTCGCCTCCACGACGTCAGCAAGCGATTCGATCAGACCCTCGCGGCCGACCGCTTCTCCCTCGACCTCGCCGACCACGAGCTGCTCGCGCTCGTCGGTCCGAGTGGGTGCGGCAAGTCCACCGTGCTGCGCATGATCGCCGGGCTCCAACCGGTCGACGAGGGCATCATCGAGCTGTCGGGCGACGTCGTCGACGACGGTCGGTCGGCCGTCCCACCCGAGCGACGTGGCGTCGGTCTCGTCTTCCAGGAGCACGCGCTGTTCCCTCACCTGTCCGTCGCCGGGAACGTCGGCTTCGGGGTGCGCACCGACGACAGGGCCCATCGTGTCGCCGAAATGCTCGAACTCGTCGGGCTCCACGACCTCGGCACGCGGTATCCGCACGAGCTGTCGGGTGGCGAACGCCAGCGGGTTGCGCTCGCGCGAGCGCTGGCGCCACGCCCCCGGCTGCTGTTGCTCGACGAGCCGTTCGCCAGTCTCGATCCCAATCTGCGCACACGCATCCGCGACGACGTGGCCGACATCCTGCGGGCGACGCGCACCCCGGCCGTGTTCGTCACCCATGACCAGAACGAAGCCCTGGCCATCGGCGACCGCATCGCGGTGATGCGTGCCGGTCGACTCGAACAGGTGGGCACCCCCGAGGACGTCTTCCACCGACCGATCGACTCGTTCGTCGCCTCGTTCATGGGCGAGGCGGCGTTCATCCCGCTCGATGAAGCGACCGCCATGGTTCGGGGCGTCGACGGCACCGGATTTCCCCGGCACGGTGACGGCAATGGGCTGCTCATGCTGCGGCCGGACGACGTCACCTTCGAGGTGGCCGACAACAGCGCTTCGGACGGCACCGCCACGATCGTCGGCGCGGAGTTCCGCGGCTCCACATGGTGCTATCGGTTACGACTACCGTCCGGAGCCGAGCTGCTGTCGGTGCGATCGCACCTCGACCGCGTCGCTGTCGGCAGCGCCGTGCATCCCGGTGTCCGGCCCGGCCATCTGCCCGTGCTGCTCGACCCGCCGTCGTCCTGACGGCGGGCCCGAACGGGCGACCGGGCGGGCGAACGACAGGTCCACGCGACTGCGACGTCAGGTCGTCGGAGCCTTCGGCGGCGGTGGCGAGAGCGTCACCCGGATCGTCGCCGAGGTCGCATGCACGAGGGCGGCCGCGCGCACGACGGTCTGATGCTCGTCGAACGACGGGATGCCCGGCGCCAGTGCGACACCGCCCACCGCAGTGTGCAGATCGGCCACCGGCGCAGTGATCGAATCGAGCAGGGCACGTCGGTCGTCGGGGGCCGCCGCGACCAGATCGCGAAGCCGGGCACGGACCGCTGCGAGCGACGCCGCCTCGACCTGGGCGACGGCGCGGAGTCCCTCGGGCGTGTGCGCGGACAGATGGCCGGCCGTCGCATCGAGTTCGTCGAGCAACGTCGTCACCTGCGTCGGCCAGGTCGGGCCACGGCGCCGCAACGCGAGGGCGAGTCCGCCGCCGATGACCCCTGCCGCGAGCAGGAGCCACGGCCACCACGTGCTGCCGTCGTCGTCGCCCTCACCTTCGCCGGGTTCGGTCGGCTCGGTCGCCACCGGCTCGGTGACAGGCGGCTGTGTCTGAGGTGGCTGTGTCTCAGGCGGCTGGGTCGCGGGCGGCTGGGTGGCCGGCGGAGCCGTCGGCGCCACGGTGACGGGCGCCGCAGTGGTGGGCGCCACCGTGACCGGGGCGGTCGCGTCGGTACCGGGGGCTGTCGTGTCGGGGGCCGGAGTCGTGGGTTCGACAGCAGGCGGGTCGGTGGCCGGAGGCGAGGTGGCCCCGGGTTCGCTCGACGCCACGGTCGTGCGACTCGGCAGAGTCGGCCGTGTGCGCTCCCCGTCGGACGAACACGAGGCGAGCAGGACGAGCGCGGCGATGACGGCGGCGGAGCGGAGGCGCATTCGACCATGGTGGCGTGCCACGCCGCAGATTGGATCACCCGCATCGGGGTGAATTGTCAGCGCATCGCCGGCGGAAGACCGTCGCTGTGCACGATGGTGAGACGCTTCGTGCTGCGCGTCAGCGCGACGTACAACGCGCGCAGGCCCTGCTCCTCGGCGCGCACGATCCGAGCTGGTTCGACCACGATGACGCCGTCGAGTTCGAGGCCCTTCACGACGCTGACCGGCACCACCGTGATGCCCATCTCGAGGCCGGATCGGGTGGCCTCGCCGTGCTCGATGCCGGCCTCGGTGAGCGCACCGGCGACGGCCTCGAACATGCTGTCGGGCACCACGATCGCAATGTTGCCGTCGCCGATGTCGGCGTCGAGTTCCTTGGTCGCTGCGACCACGGCTCCGAGCAACTCGGTCTCGGGAACCTGCACGAACTCGGGATGCTCGTCGCCCTCGCGCACACTCGTGGGTGCACGCAGCGTGGGGGTGGCGGCCATCATCACTCGGTTGGCGAGTTCCATGATCTGTCCGGGGATGCGGTAGCCGACGCTGAGGCCGATGACACGCGCACCCTTCTGATCCGGCAAGAAGCGCAGGACGTCGTCCCAGTCGTCGGGAGCCAGCGCACCGGTCGCCTGGGCGAGGTCGCCGACCACCGTCATGCTGCCGTTCAACGAGCGGCGGGCGACCATGCGCAACTGCATGGGCGTGAGGTCCTGCACCTCGTCGACGACGATGTGGCCGTAGGTGCGGATGTCGTCCTGTTCCTCGGTGCGGTTCGTCGACGGCCGCGAACCCAGGTAATTGCGCGCCTCGTCGAGCAGGGCGACGTCGTGTTCGGTCCAGCGAACGTCGTCGATGCTCGCCGAACGCGGCCGGTACAGCGCGAGGTACTCGGCCTCGTCGAGATGCTTGTGACCGGCGAGCTTCAGCAGCGCCCGGCTGCCGAACAGGTCGTGCAGCAATTGAGCCGGCGTCAGCACCGGCCACATGCGCTCCAGTGCTTCGCGCACCTCGGCCACGCCGCGGGTGGCGTCGCGCACGTCGTTCGGCGACACGTCGCCGAGGCGTGACGAGGCGGCCATCGCGGACCAGACTTCGCCCTCCACCCAGCGTCGCGCGGCGTTGTGGCGACGGAAACGGCGCTGCGCCGCCCGAACGATGCGTTGGCTCTCGTCGGCCCGAAGGCGGACGTAGCCGGTTCGAAACGGCACCACCAGGTCGTCGCGCAACGGACGTTCGCGATCGGTGACCGCCTGGTCGATGACCAGGCTCATCTGCGTGTCGCCCTTCACCCGTGCGGCGAACAGCGAGTCGGCGGGGTCGATTCCGTAGCGGGCCCACCGGACGTCGTTGACCAGATCGGCGAGCACCACCTGCTCGACACCTGCCTCGCCCAGCGACGGCAGGACACGCTCGATGTAGCGCAGGAACACGCGGTTCGGGCCGATGACGAGGACACCCTGGTCCTCGAGCGGGAAGCGATAGGTGTACAGCAGGTACGCCGCGCGGTGCAGGGCGACGACCGTCTTGCCGGTACCGGGTCCGCCCTGCACGACCAGCACACCGGCCTGCGGGGAGCGGATGATCTCGTCCTGCTCACCCTGGATGGTGGCCACGATGTCGCCGAGCTGGCCGGTGCGACCACGGGAGAGCACCGCCAACAGCGTGCTGTAGCCACGAATGCCATCGGGTGAGGTGACCGTCTCGCTGCCGTCCTCGGCGCCGATACCCAGGTGACCCTCGCCGAACAACTCATCCTCGATACCGAGCAGTTGCCGGCCCTGCACGTGGAAATGTCGACGTCGGACGAGCCCCAACGGCTCGCGACCCGTGGCCCGGTAGAACGGCTCGGCCACGGGTGCCCGCCAGTCGACCACGACCGGGTCGGCGTGCTCGTCGGCCACGGCGAGACGGCCGATGTGGAAGCTCTCGATGCCGTCGACGGCGCCACCACCGGCGGTGTCGCTGTCGGCGTCGGCGTCGGCCCCACGGTCGATCCGGCCGAACACGAGCGCCATGTCGCCCAGGTCCAGTTGTGTGAGCCGGTTGAACACGGCTTCGTCGAACACATCGCGTTCGTAGCGGGCCTGGAAGGTGCCGCCGAGCGTTCCTTCGTGCAGGCCACGCATCTTCCACGCGTCGACCTTGCTCTGTTCGAGGCAACGGTACGCGAAGTCGATGAACTCCTGCTCAGCGGGAAGATCGGGGTGGTGCTGCGTCATGAGAACGGTGGTCCAGCCCGGGCGGGGGGCCCGAAACATGGGTCTGGAAACTCTATCGGCACCCTCCCCGAGCACCACCGCCACGAACGTCGCGACAGGATCGGGCACCGCCAGGTTTCCGTGCAGGTCCGCCGCCCCGGTGCCGATGAACCCTGCACGTGCGTGTCGATTGAGCGACACAACGCTGCGCCACGGCGCGGGGAAGGAGACAGTCATGTCCGTGTTCCATCGTTCCAACGACGGGTTCGAGCACACCGAGGCCAACCGCCGCGAGGTGCTGCTGGCTGCCGGCGGCATTGCCGCGGCCACCGCGATCGGCACGCACACCGCCGACAAGAAGGGCCCCGCGGTGCCGAAGATCCGAATGACGATCAATGCGCCCGGCTTCGCCCCGTTCGAGCTGCTCGCGTGGTCGTGGGGTGCCTCGAACAGCGGCACCACCCACATCGGTGGCGGCAGCGGTGCCGGCAAGGCCAACGTGCAGGACCTGTCGGTCACCAAGTACCTCGACGAGAACAGCCCGCGCCTGCTCAAGGCCGTCGTCACGGGTCAGCTCTTCGCGGGCGCCACGCTCACGTGGGTCGGCGCGAAGGGCACGCCCACGGTGACGCTCGACCTCGACGAGGTGCTGATCACCTCCGTCAGCACGGGCGGCAGCGGCGGCGAGGTCCGCCTGACCGAGAACGTGTCCGTGAACTTCGCCCAGTTCACCTACTCGTACAACTCGGTCACCATGTCCTACGACATCGCCGAGAACCGGACCTGAGTCGCACGCGCCTGCTGTCGTCGGGACATCAGCTGGTGGTCGCGATGCCGCCGTCCACGGGGATGACCGCACCCGTGACGTAGCTGCCCGCACGGCTGGCCAGGAACACGGCGACGCCGGCCATGTCGTCGGGGCGACCGATGCGGCGCAACGGCGCCGACTGGGCGATGTTGTCGCCGAAGGCTCGCAGCGTGGCGGCCATCATCTTGCTCTCGAACGGACCTGGGGCCACGGCGTTCACCGTGATGTACTCGGGCCCCAGTTTGCGGGCCAGCGCACGGGTGAGGTGATGCACACCTGCCTTGCTGGCGGCGTAGCTGTAGGTGTCCATCGGGTTCACGTGCAGCCCGTCGATGGAGCCGATGTTGATGACCCGGGCCGGGTCGTCGGGTGACGCAGCGGCGCGCAGGTTCGGCAGCAGCTTCTGGGTGAGGAAGAAGACACCCTTCACGTTGGTGTCCATCACCTTGTCCCAGGCGTGCTCGTCGAAGTCGTCGAGCGGCATCCCCCAGGTGGCGCCGGCATTGTTGACCAGGATGTCGAGCACCGGGAAACGCTGCGCCACCTCGCCGGCCAGCGCCTCGACACCGTCCACCGAGCTGACGTCGGCGCGGATCGTCTGCACCTCTCCGAACTCGGACAGGGCCAGCTGTGCCTCGTCGAGCTCGTGCTGCTTACGAGAGCTGATGATCACGCGTGCCCCGGCCTGGAGCAGACCCTGGGCGATCATGTACCCGATCCCTCGGCTGCCGCCGGTGACCAGGGCGTTCTTGCCGGCGAGCGAGAAGAGATCCGTCATGGCGGACATCCTGGTCCACCGCGCTCCCAGATAGCGTGCCGGACGATGTCTGGCACGCCCTTCACCGTCCCGTTCCTGGACGCCGCAGCCGGCCGACCCGCATCGCACACCCCGGTGTGGTTCATGCGTCAGGCCGGGCGCAGCCTGCCCGAATACCGGGCGCTCCGCGGTGAGGGCAGCATCCTCGACGCGATCAAGAACGTCGACCTGTCGGTCGAGCTCACCCTGCAACCTGTGCGCCGCTACGGCGTCGATGCCGCCGTCCTCTACAGCGACATCGTCGTGCCCGCCCACGCCGTGGGTTTCGGCATCGATGTCGCACCGGGTACCGGACCGGTGTGCGTGCACCCGTTCCGAACCGAGGCCGACCTCGACCGGCTGCGGCCGTTCGATGCGCAGGCCGACACTCCCTACGTGCTCGACACGGTGCGCGCCCTGGCCAACGAACTGCCCCCCGAGGTCCCGCTGCTGGCCTTCGCCGGTGCGCCGTTCACGGTGGCCAGCTATCTCGTCGAGGGGCGGCCGAGCCGCACGTACGAGCACACCAAGCGCATGCTGCACACCCAGCCCGAGCTGTGGCATTCGTTGATGGAACGCCTGGTGCAGCACGCGGTGGAGTCCATCTCGAGCCAGCTCGCCAACGGCGGCCGAGCCTTCCAACTGTTCGACAGCTGGGCGGGCACGCTCAGCCGGGCCGACTACGACCGGTTCGTGCTCCCCCACTCGCGTGCGGTGTTCGCGCAGCTGCGTGAGCGGCACCCCGACGCCCCGGGAATTCACTACGGCGTCGGCTGCGACCACCTGCTCGAGAGCATGTACGCAGCCGGACCCACCGTGCTCGGACTCGACTGGCGTACCACCATCCGTCACGCCCGCGAACGAATGGGCGCCGACCTGGTCGTGCAGGGCAACCTCGATCCTGTGTTGGCGCTGGCCGGCACCGAGCCCGCGTTGCGCGGCACCGACGCCGTACTGGCCGACAACGACGGCCATCCCGGCCACATCTTCAACCTGGGCCACGGTGTGCACCCTCCCACCGACCCCGATGTGTTGGCCGCAGTGGTCGCACGAGTGCATGAACGGACCGTCCGATGACCACGAGCACACCCGCCGCCGAGACCCGCACCGCAGTGCTGCTGATGGCATATGGCACACCACGCACCCGTGACGAGTTCGAGCCGTACTACACGGACATCCGTCGCGGTCGACCCCCCACGCCGGAGGCGCTCGCCGACCTCACCGCGCGATACGAGTCGCTCGGCGGCACCAGCCCGTTGGCGGCTCGCACCGAGGCACAGCGCGATGCGTTGCAAGCCGCGCTCGACACCGCCGCACCGAATCAGTACGACGTCAGCCTGGGCCTGAAGCACGCCGACCCGAAGATCGAAGCCGCGGTCGACGCCATCGCGGCACAGGGCTTCCGGCGCATCGTCGGCCTCGTGCTCGCCCCGCACTACTCGTCGTTCTCGATCGGGCAGTACCTCGATCGAGCGAAGGCCGCGGCCGAGCCGCACGGCATCGAGGTGGCGGGAATCGAGAGCTGGGCCACCGAGCCTGCGTACGTGTCGTTCATCGCCGACGACCTTCGCGCCAAGTTGGCCTCGATGCCCCACAACACCAAGGTGCTGTTCACGGCCCACTCGTTGCCGCAGCGCATCATCGCCGCCGGCGATCCCTACCCCGACCAGCTGCGCGCGACGGCCGAGGCGGTCGCCGCCGAGGTGGGCCTGAGCCAATGGAGCAACTGGGCCATCGCCTGGCAGAGCGCCGGTCGCACACCCGAGCCGTGGCTCGGGCCCGACGTTCTCACCGTCATCGACGACCTCGCCGCCGCCGAGAACGACGAGGATCGCACCCAGGGCATCATCGTCAGCGCCGTCGGCTTCGTGGCCGACCACCTCGAGGTGCTCTACGACCTCGACATCGAGGCCGCAGCTCGAGCAGCCGGCCATTGGATCGCCTTCGCTCGCACGAAGTGCGTGAACGACGACCCCCTGGTGATGGCGGCACTGGCCCAACGGGTGATCGCGGCCGTCTGACATGACCAGTACCGCACGCCGCGTCGCCGTCGTCGGCGGCGGCATCGCGGGGCTCACCGCCGCGCATGCGCTCACCGCGAAGGGCGCCGAGGTGGTGTTGTTCGAGGGCGACGACCGGTTGGGCGGCAAGCTGCGCACCTCTCCGTTCGCCGGCCATGACGCCATCGACGAGGGGCCTGACGCATTCCTGGCACGGCTGCCATGGGCCACGTCGCTGGCACAGCAGGTGGGCCTCGGCGACACGCTCGTGTCGCCCGCATCGGGCAAGGCGGCCGTGTGGTGGAACGGGTTGCACGACATCCCACAAGGCCTCTTGCTCGGCATGCCCACCGACGTGCTCGCCCTGGCCAAGAGCAAGCTCATCTCCTGGCCGGGCAAGCTCCGCGCCGCCACCGAACCGTTCCGTCCGCGGACGTCACTCGACGACGACTCCCTCGGTGGGTACGTCCGAACCCGATTCGGCGACGAGGTGCACACACGGTTGGTCGATCCGCTGGTCGGCAGCATCTATGCGGCGGACACCGACCATTTCAGTCTCGCTGCCGTGCCACAGATCGCCGACCTCGCCGGCTCGGCACGCAGCATCCTCGTCGCCGGACGGAAGATGCCCGCACCGTCGTCGGCCGCCGGTCCGATGTTCTACGCGCCCTCGGGCGGTATGGGCGCGTTCGCGACGGCCGTCGCCGAGTCGGCCACCGTGGCCGGCGCCGAGTTGCGAGCTGGCGCCAGCGTGACCGAGCTCTCCGCCGACGGTGAGGGCTGGAGGGTCGACGGCCAAGCCTTCGACCGAGTCCTGTTGGCCTGCCCGCCCGCCGCCGCGGCCCGCCTGCTCATCGCCGTCGCGCCTGACGCTGCCGCGACGCTCTCGACCATCCCCGTCGCCGATGTCGCGATGGTCACCCTCGCCGTTCCTGCCGCCGACTGGCCCGACCGACTCCGACCGATGAGCGGCTATCTGGTGCCCAAACCAATGCAACGGCTGGTGACCGCCGCGTCCTTCGGCTCACAGAAGTGGCCCCACTGGGCCGTTCCCGGTTCGGTCGTCCTGCGCATCTCACTCGGCCGAGACGGCTTGCCGGTGCTGCACTTGAGCGACCACGACCTGTTGCAGGCCGCGGTCGCCGAAGTGGGCCACCACCTGGGCCTGGACCTGACTCCGACGGCACATCGGGTCACCCGTTGGGCCGGCGCGTTCCCGCAGTACCGGCCACATCACGCGGCCACCGTGGCGAGCATCGAGGCCGCGCTCCCCGGCGGCATGGCGCTGGCCGGGGCGGGCTACCACGGCATCGGAGTGCCGGCATGTATCCGTAGCGCGCAGAACGCCGCTGCATCGCTGGCAGAATGAGCCCCATGGTTCGACGGACGGCACTCGTCTCTCTGGTTGCGCTGTCGTTGGTGGCGTGCGGCAGCGATGGTCGTCAGGCCGCCGACACGGCCGCTTCCACCACCGCCTCGACCACGTCGACCACCAGCACGTCCAGTACCACGACCAGCACGACCACCACCACGACGCTGCCGCCGACGACGACCACCGAGCCGCTCCCTGTCCCCGAGCCGCCGCCCGATCCCTACGCCGACGAGCCCATCGTCGAGATCGGCACCATCGAGATCCCCAAGATCCGCGTCGCCAAGTCGATGTTCGACGGCGTCTCACTGACCGTGCTCGACTATGGCCCGGGCCACTGGCCGGGAACCGCACTTCCGGGGCATCGCGGCAACGTGGTCATCGCCGGACACCGAACCAGCCGCGACCGCCCGTTCCGCGACATCGATCAGCTGGCGATCGGCGACGAGGTGGTGCTCACCACGCTCGAGGGTCGATTCGTGTACCTCGTGGTCGGCTCCGAGATCGTCGATCCCAGCGCCATCCGCATCATCGAGCAGACCGACGGCTACACGGCCACGATGTTCGCCTGCCACCCGCCGGGTTCCACCCGGGAGCGGATCGTGGTGCACATGCGGTTGGCCGGCACCTGACCCGCCCCGGGCGTCAGACCCGGCGGCGAGCCAGGAGGAGCGAGCCACCGATGCAGGCGGCACCCAGACCGAGCAGCAGCAACGGCATGGGGCTACCGCCCGCACGAGGCAGCGGACCCTTGGGGACGGTGGTCGTGGTGGGCGGGCCCGGCACCGCAGTGGTGGGCGGGCCCGGGACCGAGGTGGAGGTCGGCGGCGGCGGATCCGACCCGACGATCACCGTGTTGACGGCGGCCGAGAGATCGCACACCTGGCCGTCGACCACCGGCTCGCACGACAGTGCGGTGGCAGCGTCGATGGCACGAGCAGCGGCGGCGACCGGCGAGGCGTAGTCGCCGACGATCTTGGCCTGGTTGGTGAGCGTGGCGCCCACGAGCGCGGTGTCGTCATCGACGTCGACCACGACGGTGATCACCGGTGTGGTCTCGTCGGCGGCCAACGAGCCGTCCAGGTCGCAGTGGAACAACTGCGGCCGGGTGCTCTCGTCGAGCACACAGGTCCCGGCACCGCCCGCCACGGTCGCGGCGGACAACGACACACCAGCCGGCAAGCGGTCGCTGACGACCACCTGATCCAGCGTGAGGCCGCCCGTGTTGCGACCCTGCAGCGTGTAGGTGAGTTGGCCACCGAGGCCGACCTGATCGGTCGACACGGTCTTGTCGATGAGCACCGAGGCGTAGCCGTTGGTGACGACCACGCTGACGGTCTCACCGAGATGCCCCGACAACGTGAGCTGCGACGGCGACACGGCGGTCGTGCTGGCGCTGCCGTTGTCGGTCTCCTGCACCAGGTACTGCACACCGGCCGGGTCGAGCGTCGACGGAAGGGTGACGGTCGTCGGCTCACCGGCGACCAACGGGAACGTCAGCACCTCCACGTAGGCATCGCCGACGAGGCGCGAGATGGTGACCGTATAGGTCTCGGGAGCGGCCGGCGCACCGATGAGCTGCTTGTCGACCGTGACCGTTCGGCTGCAGACGACGTCGGAGGCCGCGGCCGTGGTGACGACCTCGCCGCCCACGCTGAGCATCAACGGTGCGGTGGTCGAGCCGATGGTGACCGAGGCGCCCGCGGCGATGGCGGTGGTGCCGCCATCCCATGCGACCGTGACCTCGCCCGCCTCGGTGTTCGTGACCGTGAACCAGTACACGTCGACCTCACCGGTCTGATCGACCGCATTGCACTGCGCCACGATGTCGAACGCCGGGTTGCAGTCGACGGTGACGGTGACATCGGGCATCGTGATGCCGTTGATCGCCACGGTGAACGTGTTCGGTCCATCGGCCAGATTCCCGATGACGACCGTGGTCGAGGCGCCCGGCGCCACGACGTGATCGGTCCCCGCGATGGTGAACGTCGCGTCGTTGTCGTCACCGAGGTTCTCGAGGAGGAACGTGACCTCGCCGTCGAAACCGACGCATGCGTTCGTGACGGTCACCTTCGGCGACAGGTCGCAGGCGATGTCGACGTCGAACGAGAGGTCCTGGTCGCCCGCCATCACGTGGATGGTGTGTGTTCCGTCCGCGAGGCCGCTGATCACGGCCTGCTGCGGGTTGCCTGGGCGCACGTCGTACTCGGTGCCCTCGACGACGAAGGTGACCTCGCCGCCGACCGCGGTCATCGTGACGACGACCTGACCGTCGAGCGCGATGCACGCCTTCGCGACCTGGATGGTGCCCTCACCCTCGGGGGGCGGGCAATCCTCGTCGCCGGGCTCGTCGACCGTGGTGCTCGTCGAGCCGTGTTCGTCGGTCGTGCTCGAGCCGTGCTCGTCGGTCGTGCTCGACCCGTGCTCGTCGGTCGTGCTCGACTCGTGCCCGTCGGTCGTGCTCGACTCGTGCTCGTCGGTGGTGCTCGACTCGTGCTCGTCGCCCTTCACCGACGAGCTCGTCGACGACGCATACCCCTTGACGGTGGTCGTCGTCACGTACGAGCGGGAGTACGGGTTGGCGTCGACCGAGCTGCTGGTCGACGACGACGGATCGTGCTCGTCGACGGACGAGGTCGACTCGTGCTCGTCGACCGTCGTGCTGGTCGAGTGGTCGTCGTCGGCTTCGCACTCGTCGCCGTGAGGCGGATCCACCATGCGGTCACAGTCGACCTCGAAGTGTTGCGAGAGGTCTGCAGCGCCGGACGAGACCTTCACGACGTACTTGCCGTCGGCAAGACCCGAGTAGGTGCGGCTGGCCGAGGCGCCCGCGGCGACCTGCACGTTCTCACTCTCGTGGGTGACGGGGTGCTCGACCACGAAGGTGACGGTCTCACCACCGGTGTTGAACAGGTTCACCGTGACGGCCCCGTCGTCGGCCACACAGGCCTGCGACGCGGTCACCGAGGGCACCTCCTGGTCGCAGTCGACCTCGACGTCGCGGGAGTGATCCTCGTCGTCCTTGGTGATCTTGATGTGGTGACGCCCCTCGTCGAGGTCGGAGTAGGTCACCTCGTGCTCGCCGCCTGCGGGCACGGTGTAGGTCTCGTGTGCGTCGTCCTGATCGGGCGAGTAGACGTCGAAGTCGACGTCGTGAGCGAACGGTCCGGCCGGGTTGCTCAGAATGAGGGTGACCTTGCCGTCGCCGTGGCCCGGCGCGCTGTCCTCACACTGCAGTTCGTGCTCGACGTGGGCATCGCCGTCGCAGTCGGGCTTCTCGAGCTCGACCTCGTCGTGACCCTCCTCGTCGGGCTCCTCGCCGTTGCCCCATGACGACTCCGGTTCGGTCGACACGGTGATGCGATCGGCGCCTTCGGGCCACGAGAAGTGGCCGGAGAACGTATAGCCGTTGTCACCGGAGAACGATCCGTGGCCGACTTCCTGCGCCTCGTCGTCATCGCTGCTGCGGTGGATGCGCACGTCGTCGTTCTTGCCGTCGTCGTCCTTCGACCACGAACTGGCGGTCCACTCGACCGAACCGTCGCACGACACGGTGGCGTCGAGGTTGGCGCGCTGGGCGCTCGCAGCCCCGGACAGCATCGGTGCGACCGTGACGAGACCGAGCAGCATCATCACTGCTGCGGCGACGCGCACCGTCGTGGATCGGAGCGCGTTGCGCACCTGTGACATACCCGAACCTCCACGTCGTGCCGGGCGGCGGAGTTCCCGGCGTCATCTGGGGCGGTTTCGCTCTCGCTCCCCGCTGGCGAAGCGACCAATTGCAGCCAGCGGATCATCACGTCCCGTCGTGCCCACGGGCACCGACGTGACGCTAGGTGACGTTCTGTCACCGAGCAAGAGATCGAGCCTCAAGAAGTCGGCAAGATGGCTCACGGAGCGCGCGGAACGGGCCGAGTGCCCGGTGCAGGCACACCCGAGGCGGCTAGCGTCGCCGCTCAGTGCCCCGCCTGCTCCCGTCCCGTCACACTGTGTACTGCCTGTTCGGCGGACTGATGGTCGCCGCAGCACTGCCCCCCTGGGGCATCTGGCCCTTGGCATTCCTCGGCGTGGCCCTGTTCGAGACCGGTCTGCAGGCCGCCGACTCGGCCCGCCAGCGGATGGCACGCGGCGTGCTGTTCGGTCTCGGCTGGCTCGGCCCCGGCATGGTCTGGATGTGGTTCCTCACGGCGCCCGGCTACGTCGTGGCCACGCTGCTCTTCGCCTCTTTCCACGGAATCTCCGCACTCGTGGCGCCCCGTGGCCCCTGGCGGGTCGTCGGCCGCCCCGCAGCGCACACGCTTGCCGAAGCCTTGAGGATGTTTTTCCCCTTCGGTGGTGTGCCACTGGCGACGCTCGCCATCGGTCAAGCAGGCGGACCGTTCCTCGGCGTCGCCCGTATCGGCGGCGTGCTCCTTCTCACCTGGTTCACCTTCGCCATCGGGTTCGCGCTGGCCGGCCCGTCGCCGTTCGTCCCGGCACTCGCCCGCAAGCGCGGCGTCACGGCCAAGGGCGAGTGGCACGGTGTCACCGTGTTCGCGATCGCCCTCGTGGTGTGGCTCGTCAGCCCTGTTGCCGACGGCACCAGCGCGACGGACCAGCCACCGCTGCGCGTCGCAGCCGTGCAGGGCGGCGGCCCTCAGGGCACCCGCGCCAGCGACACGTCGTCGAGCGACGTGTTCGACCGGCACCTCGACGCGACCGCAGGGATCGACGCCGACTCGGTCGACTTCGTGCTGTGGCCCGAGAACGTCATCGACGTCGAGCAGTTCGACGGCAGCGAGCAGCTCGAGCGCGTCGCCGCGGAAGCGGCCCGCATCGGCGCCCCCTTCGCCGTCGGCATCACCGAAGACACCGCGGACGGCGACCACTTTCTGAACGCGCAGGTCGTCGTCACGCCCGACGGCGAGATCTACGACCGTTACGACAAGGTCCGCCGAGTGCCGTTCGGCGAGTACATGCCCCTGCGCGGCCTGCTCGAAGCGCTCGGCGCGCCCACCGACCTGGTGCCCCGCGATGCGGTGGCCGGTACAGGACCCGCAGTGCTGTCCCTGACCGACGGCACTCGCATGGGCGTGGTCATCTCGTGGGAGGTGTTCTTCGGCGGCCGAGCCACCGAGGGCATCGAGCAGGGTGGCGAGTTCATCATCAACCCGACGAACGGCAGCAGCTACACCTGGACCGTGTTGCAGAGCCAGCAGGTCGCCTCGTCGCGGCTCCGTGCCACCGAACAGGGCCGTTGGGTCGTCCAGGCCTCTCCCACCGGATTCAGCGCGTTCATCTCGCCCGACGCCGAGGTCCTGCAGCGCACCTCGGTGAGCGAGCAGGAGGTCGTCGTCCAGGACATCGAGCGTCGCACCGGACGCACGTGGTACTCGTACCTGGGCGATCTGCCGTGGGTCGGCCTGATGCTGGTCCTGCTCGCGGGATCGCTGTGGCGCACCCGCCAGCTCCGGGTCAGCGACCCGGAGCCGGAACCGGAATCGGCGTAGGCGGCTCGACACCGCTCAACACGTTCACCGCGTTGTGTGCGGCGAGCCGGGCCATGGCCGACCGAGTCTCGACGGTGGCCGAACCGAGGTGCGGCACGAGCACGGCGTTCTCGCATTCGAGCAGCCCGGGGTGCACCGCGGGCTCGTCCTCGAACACGTCGAGGCCGGCGCCGGCGATGGATCCGGCCTGCAGCGCAGCCACGAGCGCGGCCTCGTCGACGATGGGTCCTCGGGCCGTGTTCACCAGGAACGCCGACGATCTCATCGCCGCGAACTGCTCACTGCCGATGAGATGATGGGTGGCCGACGAGTACGGGCAGTTGATGCTCAACACGTCGCTGGTGGCGAGTAGTTCGTCCATGCTCATGAACTCGGCGCCCAGCTCGGCCTCGATCGCGGGCGAAACGGGCTTGCGATTCGAGTAGGCGATCGTCATGCCGAACGCTCGGGCGCGGCGAGCGAGCGCCTGCCCGATGTCGCCCATACCGACGATGCCGAGGCGGCAACCCTGGATGCCCGAGCCGAGCATGTAGAACATGCCCCACTGCCAGGGCGTGCCGTTGCGGATGACGCGTTCGCCCTCGCCCAATCGGCGCGTGGCCATCAGCACGAGTGCCATGGCGATGTCGGCCGTGGCTTGGGTGAGCACACCGGGTGTGTTGGTGCACACCACGCCCCGGGCAGCGCACGCGGCGACGTCGATGTTGTTGTACCCGACGGCCACGTTGGCGACGACCTTCAACTGCGGGCCGGCCGCGTCGAGGAACGCGTCGTCGACCTTGGTGGTGAGCAGGGTGAGCGCGGCATCGGCGCCGGCCACCATCTCGTGCACCTGTTGCACGCTGGGGACGTCGAGCGAGTCCCATGCGACGACGTCGCCCGCCTCGTGCAGCAATTCGAAACCGCCGTCGGGGATGCGGCCGGTGACGGCGATGCGCGGCATCAGATGCTCTCGATCCACTGACGCAGGCCCGACAGGCCTTCACGGATGTCGTCGACCGACAGGCCCGAGTACGCGAACCGCACGAAGTGTTCCGACTCGCCCGGCTGTGGGCGACCGAAGTGCTTGCGGGTGCAGAACGACACACCCGTCTCGTGAAGGGCGGCCGTGGCGAAGTCGCTCACGTCGTGGAACCCCGTGCGCGCCATGAGGTCGGTGACCTTCGGGAACAGGTAGAAGGTCGCGTCGGGTCTCGGGCACACCAGGCCCTCGATCTGCGTCAGCTCGCCCCATGCTGCATCGCGGCGACGCTGCAGTTCGGCGAGGATGGCGGCGGGTCCGTCCTGGGAACCGGTCACACCCTCGACCCCGGCGGCCTGCACGAAGTGGGTGGTGCAGCTCTCGTCGTTGGTGTTCAACTTGGCGATGCTCTCGGCGATCGGCAGCGGGGCGATCGCAGCGCCGAGACGCCAGCCGGTCATCGCGAACTTCTTCGAGAAGGTGTAGAGGATGACCGTTCGCTCGAACATGCCCGGCAGGGCGGCGATCGAGGTACTGGTGCCCGAGTAGCGCATTTCGAAGTACGCCTCGTCGGCCAGCACCGTGAGGTCGTGCTCGATGGCCAGGTCGGCGATGGCCTGCATCTCGTCGGGTGTGCTTTCGCAGCCGAGTGGGTTCTGCAGGTTGTTGTAGATGATGGCCGTGGTCGAGGGCGTGATCATCGAGCGCAGATGCTCCATGTCGATGGCGAAGCCGCGATCGGTCTGCACGTACCGGTACGGCAGGCTCTGACCTCCGTAGTACTCGATCATGCTCTCGTAGATCGGGTAGCCCGGGTTCGGATAGAGCACGCCGTCGCCCGGGTTCATCACGGACTGGATGAACTTGCCGATGACCGGCTTGCCGCCGGGCTGCACCACCACGTTGGCGGCGGTGTAGTCGAGGCCGCGACGGGCGCCGGTGTCGGCAGCGAGTGCTTCGCGCAACGGCATGATGCCGGCGGCCGGGCAGTAGCCGGTCTTGCCGTCGGCGATCGCCCGGTTCATGGCCTCGACCATGTTGCCGGGCGTGGGGAGATTGATGTCGCCGAGGTGGAACGGGTACACCCGGTTCCCCTTCGACGCCCAGTCGGCTGCGGCGAGCGACACTGCGAACGCAGTCTCGGTCCCCAAGTTGGCCAATCGTGTTGCGAGCGCCATCGCCCCTGCCTTCCCCACGTGCCGGTGGACGAAAAGTTCAGCTCAATGCTACCAATCCCGTCCCACATCCCGGAACAGTTCCGCATCGTGGACCATTATCGAGTGACCACTGGGCGCGAGACCCCCCGAATCTGGGTCACCCCGCGCCCAAGGGCGCCGAACCTCCCAGAACTGGGTCACGTCGCGCCCAACACGAGACGCTGGCAGTCGGGGCGGTCAGAGTTCGAGCAGGACCGTGACCGGGCCGTCGTTCTGGATGTCGACGAGCATCTCGGTACGGAACCGGCCAGTGGCGACCGTCGCGCCGAGCGAACGCAGGTGGTCGACCACGGTCTGCACGAGCGGCTCGGCGTGGTCGGGACGAGCGGCCGCGATCCAACTCGGTCGGCGTCCGGCGTTGGTCTCGCCGTACAACGTGAACTGACTGACCACGAGCACCTCGCGGCTGGTGTCGGCCACGCTGCGGTTCATCACACCGGCGTCGTCGTCCATGACGCGCAGGTTCCAGATCTTGTCGGCCAGCTTGCGCGCCATCTCGGGTGTGTCGGTGTGGGTCACCCCCACCAGCACGCACAGCCCCTGCCCGATCGCTCCCACGACCTCGCTGGCTCCGTCGCCCTCGACCGTCACCCTCGCCGACTTCACTCGCTGCACCAGACCTCGCATGAGTCTGCATGCTAGAGAGTGGGCGATGATCGAGCTGGAGGCCGGAGCGGCATTCGTGACCATCGACGCCGACGCCGGGGGTCGCATCGCCCAGATCCAGGTCGGCGACGTTCACCTGCTGAAGGACGACCGCTCCGGTGGCGAACTCACGTGGGGCAGCTACCCGATGGCGCCGTGGGCCGGTCGGGTGCGACACGGCCGGTTCACGTTCGACGGCGTCGAGCACCAGTTGCCGATCAACCTCGTCCCTCACGCCATCCACGGCACCACCTTCACCATGCCGTGGGAGGTGGTCGACGCCGGACGCGACTACTGCGAGCTGCGCTGCCCACTGACATGGTCGTTCGGCGGCACGGCCCACCAGCACCTCGCACTCGACGAGCGCGGCCTCACGTGCATGCTCAGCGTCTTCGCGCAACAGGCCGCGATGCCGGCCGTCGTCGGCTGGCACCCCAACTTTCGCAAGCCGCTGCAGACCGACATCGAGTTCGAGCGGATGTATGTGCGCGACCACGAGTTCATCGCGGTCGACGAACTGGTCGAGCCGCGTGAGCACCCGTGGGACGATTGCTTCGTTCGGCCCACCGGCCCGTTGCGCATGTGGTTCCCCGGTCTGACGGTCACCGTCGACAGCGACTGCGACCACTGGGTCGTGTTCGACGCGCTCGACGACTCGACCGCAGTCGAACCGCAGAGCGGCCCGCCCGATGCCTTCACCATCGGTGGTGCCGTCCGCCTCGAGCCGGGCGAGTTGCTGCAGCGCCGCATGACCCTGGTCTGGGGCGTCTGACCTGCGGTGATGCCGTCGCCCTACCGGCCGGTAACCACTCGCCGCTAGCGTTGCCTGCCATGTCTGCCGTCAACCCGGCTGGCGCCAAGGGACTCCACCCCGACGCGCCGCTCACGCTCGCTTATCTCACGTATCGCGGCAAGCCGCACGTCGGCGGCCAGGGCGTGTACACCCGCCACCTCACGAAGGCCCTCGTGGATCTCGGCCACACCGTGGAAGTGTTCAGCGGGCAGCCCTACCCGGTGCTCGACGAGCGCATCACGCTGCACAAATTGCCCAGCCTCGACCTGTGGAACGAGCACTACCCCGGCCGTCTCCCCGCCTACTGGGAAGTGAAGTCGAAGGGCGACCTGGTCGAGACCCTGTCTCATCTGAAGGGCACGTTCGGTGAACCGCTCGGCTTCAGCGTTCGCGTGCTCGACGTGTTGCGACAGCGCCAGCGCGAGTTCGACCTGGTGCACGACAACCAGTGTCTCGGCTACGGCATCCTCGGCATCGAGAAGATCCTGCCGACCATCGTCACGCTGCACCACCCCATCACGCGGGACCGTGCGCTCGAGATGGAGCACCAGACCAAGAAGAGCAAGAAGCGCAGCATCGGACGCTGGTACGGCTTCGTGAAGATGCAGGGCCGCGTCGCCAGCCGCATGCCGCGAGTCGTGGTCGTCAGCCAGAACAGCATCAAGGACATCCACGCCGACATGGGCGTCAGCCTCGACCGCATGCGGCTCGTGCCCGTGGGCGTCGACCCCGAACTGTTCCTGCCGATGCCGCACGTCCAGCGCCGCCCCGGCCGCCTCATCACCACGGCGTCGGCCGATGTGGCGTTGAAGGGGCTCAGCTACCTGCTCGAGGCGATGGCTAAGCTGCGCACCGAGCGCGACGTCACGCTCACCATCATCGGCAAGCCCCGCGAAGGGGCGAGCAACGATCTCATCGACAAGCTCGGGCTGCGACCGCACATCGAGTTCGTGTCGGGCGTCAGCGACGAGCGCATCGTCGAGCTGTACGCCGAGGCCGAATTGGCCGTCGTCCCCAGTCTCTACGAAGGCTTCAGCCTTCCGGCCATCGAGGCAATGAGCACCGGTATCTGTCTGGTCGCCACCGACGGCGGTGCGCTGCCCGAGGTCACCGGCCGCGATGGCGACACCGTGTTGCAGTGCAAGGCCGGCGACGTCGAGGCGCTCACCACGGCGATTCGGCGCGGTCTCGACGATGCCGAACTGCGCCTGCGCGTCGGCGCCGCCGGTCGCCAACGGGTGGTCGAGCGGTGGAGCTGGAAACACTGCGCACAGCTCACGGTCGATCAGTACCGCGAGGTGTTGGCCATGCCCGCCAACATCGAGAAGCTCCACAAGAACGGTCGGCTCTGACCCGTGTTGACCATTCGTTTCGACGAGTTGGGTGTGGGTCCCGGCGATCTCGTGCTCGACGCAGGTGCCGGGTTCGGGCGTCACGCATTCGAACTCGCCCGTCGCGGCGCCAATGTCGTTGCGCTCGACTACATGGCCGACGAAGTGGTCACCACGCGTGGCACGTTCGGCGCGATGGTCGAGGCCGGTGAGATCGACGAGTCGCGCTACGTCGGCGCGTTGCAGGGCGACGCCACGCGGCTGCCCTTCGACGACGGCTCGTTCGACCGCGTCATCACCAGCGAGGTGCTCGAGCACATCCAGGACGACGTGGCCGCGATCAGCGAACTGGTGCGGGTGCTGCGCCCCGGTGGCACGTTCGCGTGCACGGTGCCCACGTGGTACCCCGAGAAGATCAACTGGCTGCTCAGCGACGAGTACCACGCTCCGAAGTCGGTGGGCGGGCATGTGCGCATCTACTCTGCGACCGAATTGAAGGCGAAGTTGCGGACGGCCGGCCTGCGGGTCACCGGCAGCCACCACGCACACGCCCTCCATTCCCCGTACTGGTGGCTGAAGTGTGCGGTCGGCCCACGCAAGGACGATCACCCGGCCGTGACGAAGTATCGCGAGATGCTCGAGTGGGAGATCACCGAGCAGCCCGGCTCGATGAAGGTCGTCGAGAAGGTGCTCGCCCCGGTCATGGGCAAGAGCTTCATCGTCTACGGAGTGAAGCGATGAGTCGCGTTCCCGAGATCGGGGGCGTGCTGTCGGCCGACGAGGTCGTGCAGACAGCCGAGTCCATCGCCGCACTCCAACTCGACACCGGCATGATCCCGTGGTTTCCGGGAGGTCACTGCGATCCGTGGAACCACGTCGAGACCGCAATGGCGCTCGATGTCGCAGGTCTGCACGAGCCTGCCGAGCGGGCGTACGAATGGCTCGTCGACATCCAACTCGAGAACGGCAGCTGGTGGAACTACTACCTGCCCGACGGCTCGGTGGAAGAGGCCAAGCTCGACACCAACGTGTGTGCGTACATCGCCACCGGTGTGTGGCACCACTGGCTGTGCACGTGGGACCGTGGCTTCGTCGACCACCTGTGGCCCACGGTGCAGCGTTCACTCGACTGGGTGCTGAGCATGCGCAGGCCGAACGGCACGCCACTGTGGGCCCGCAACGCCGACGACGCACCCTGGGACTACGCGTTGCTCACTGGCTCGTCCAGCATCGCTCACGCGCTGCATTGCGGCGCGAACCTGGCCGAGCTGATCAACGAACCGCGACCCGATTGGGTGACAGCTGGCGAGGTGCTCGCCGACGTCGTGGCCACTCGGCCCGACGCGTTCGAACCGAAGGAACGCTGGGCGATGGACTGGTACTACCCGGTCCTCACCTCGTGTCTCACCGGCGAGGCGGCCAAGGCCCGCCTGGCCGACGGCTGGAGCGTGTTCGCGATGGAGGGCAAGGGCATCCGCTGCGTCAGCGACGAGCCGTGGGTCACCGCCAGCGAGACGGCCGAAGCGAGCATCGCCCACGCCGTCATCGGCGATCTGGTGACCGCCACCGACCTGCTGGCGTGGACGCGGCCGCACCGTTGCGACGACGGGGCGTATCTCACCGGGCTCGTGTACCCCTCGCTGGAGAGCTTTCCGCCGAACGAGACCAGCGCCTACACCGGTGCCGCGGTCATCCTCGCCGCCGACGCGATCACCGGTGCCAGCGCGGCGAGCAACGTCTTCGTCCCGCGCCCCACCGACTGACGCCTGCGGTCCGAACGCTCCACGCGTGGCAGCATGGCGGCATGAGCCTTCCGACCTCCACAGAACTCGCCGCCTTTGCCGACGCGGCGCTCGCCGCGTGCGGCGCCGAGCCGCTCGGGGTCGGCCCACACGGCGCACGTACGCCCATCACCGGGGCGACGCTGGGCTCGATCGCGAGCACCGTCGACGTCGACACCGCCGTCGAGCGGGCGACGGTCGCTTACGCCCCCTGGCGCACCACGCCCGCGCCACTGCGCGGCGAGCTCGTCCGCCGGCTCGGAGAGCAGCTGCGCCTGCACAAGGCCGACCTGGCGCGCCTGGTGCAGCTCGAGGCCGGCAAGATCGAGAGCGAGGCGCTCGGCGAGGTGCAGGAGATGATCGACATCTGCGACTTCGCCGTCGGCCTGTCCCGCCAATTGCACGGGCTGACCATCGCCAGCGAGCGCCCCGGTCACCGGTTGATGGAGCAGTGGCATCCGATGGGTCCCACCGCCGTCATCACCGCCTTCAACTTCCCGGTCGCAGTGTGGAGCTGGAACGCCGCACTCACCTTGGTGTGTGGCAACCCGGTCATCTGGAAGCCGAGCGAACTCACCCCGCTCACTGCCCTCGCCACGCATGCGCTGTTCGAACGGGCGGCGGCGGGCATGGACGTGCCCGCACACCTGAACCAGGTGCTCCTGGGCGACGGCACCACCGGGGCTGCGTTGGTGGCCCACGCCGGCGTGCCCATCGTCAGCGCCACCGGGTCCACCGCGATGGGACGCAAGGTGGGTCCCGTGGTCGCCCAACGATTCGGGCGGAGCATCCTCGAACTCGGTGGGAACAACGCGGCGATCATCACCCCGAGCGCCGACATCGAGTTGGTCGTGCGGGGTGTCACGTTCGCCGCGGCCGGGACAGCGGGCCAACGCTGCACCAGCCTTCGCCGACTCATCACCCACCGCTCGCGCATCGACGAGGTATTCGGGCGGCTCACCACCGCGTACGCGAGCCTGCCGGTGGGCAGTCCGCTCGAGAAGGACACCCTGGTCGGACCGCTCGTCACCATGTCGGCGTTCGACCGCATGCAGGCCGCCATCGCCACGGCACAGGCCGATGGGGGGACCGTGCTCGTCGGCGGGACCCGCGAGATGGTCGACGCCGCCCCCGATGCCGCATACGTCCGACCGACCATCGTCGCCATGCCCGGCCAGACCGCCATCGTGGCCGACGAGACGTTTGCGCCCATCCTGTACGTGCTCACGTACGACTCGTTCGACGAGGCGGTCGCATTGCAGAACGGCGTGACCCAGGGGCTGGCGAGCAGCATCTTCACCACCGATCTGCGCGAAGCCGAGGCGTTCATGGGCGCGGCCGGCAGCGACTGTGGCATCGCCAACGTCAACATCGGTCCGAGCGGCGCCGAGATCGGCGGCGCCTTCGGCGGAGAGAAGACCACGGGCGGCGGACGCGAGAGCGGGAGCGACGCGTGGAAGGGCTACATGCGTCGCGCGACGAACACGGTCAACTTCTCGAATTCGCTGCCGCTGGCCCAGGGGGTCGAGTTCGGCTGACCTGAACTGAACTGATCGGAACGGCCGTTCGCCTCTGTCCCGGGGTCGGAAAATTCGTGCCAGAATCAATCATGTCCTTCGAACGCGTGGCCGTCCTGGGTCTCGGCAAGGTGGGTCTGCTCGCGGCGACCCTGCTGCACGAGGCCGGCTTCCAGGTGGTGGGCATCGACGCCCGCCCGCCGCGGCTCGCAACACCGTTCCCCACACGCGTTGCCGACATGGCGTCGGCCGCCGAGGTCGAGCGGGCCATCGGCGCCTCGCAGGCGGTGCTCAGCTGCTTGCCGTACCACCTGAACCTCGGCCTGGCCGAGGTCGCCCACGGGCTGGGACTGCACTACTTCGACCTCACCGAAGACGTGCCCACCACGAAGGCCATCCTCCAGATGAGCCAGACGTCGAAGGGCATCATGGCGCCACAGTGCGGGCTGGCGCCTGGCTTCGTCGGAATCGTCGCCGCCTCGCAGATCGCCCAGTTCGACGAGTGCCGGTCGGTGCGCCTGCGTGTCGGAGCGCTGCCGCAGCACCCGACCGGCCTGCTTGGGTACGCCTTCAACTGGTCACCCGAGGGGGTGGTGAACGAGTACCTCAACGACGCCGAGGTCATCGAGGACGGTGTGCGCAAGACGGTGTCGTCGATGGAGTGGAAGGAGACCCTCATCATCGACGGACGCCAACTCGAGGCCTTCACCACGTCGGGTGGACTGGGCACGATGTGCGAGACGTACCACGGGTCGGTGCGCAACATCGATTACAAGACCATCCGATATCCCGGGCACATGGACCTGATGAACTTCTTCTTCCACGAACTGCTCATGCGCGGCCGCCGCGAACTGGCCGGCGAGATCCTCACCCACGCCAAGCCGCCGGTCGACGACGATGTCGTGTTCATCCACGTCGCCTCGGAAGGCACCGTGCACGGTCAGTTGCGGCGTATGGAGTACGTGCGTTCCTTCCGACCGATCGACATCGCCGGGCTCCGACGTACGGCCATCGCCTGGACGACGGCCGGCTCAGTGGTGTCCGTCATCGAATTGGTCCGCCAGGGCACGCTGCCGCGCCAGGGCTTCCTGCGCCAGGAACACATCCCGCTCGACGCATTCCTCGACACCCCGACCGGCCGCCTCTTCTCCACGCGAACATGAGTTCCTGGTGAACGCACCGCGAACATGAGTTCCTGGTGCACGCATCGGGTCAGTCGACGCGTTGCAGGACCCGCAGGCTGCCGGTGGCGCTCAGCAGGCGGAAGCGGCCGCTCTCCATCGCCGGGGCGAAGATCTGCTCGTAGGGCGGGCGGCCGCCGTCGGCCGGATCGGGGAAGACGTCGTGGATGGCCAGCGTGCCGCCGACCACCACGTGCGGCACCCACCGCTCGTAGTCCAGCCGAGCCGGCTCCTCGCCGTGCCCGCCGTCGATGAACAGCAACGCGAGCGGTGTGGCCATCGCTGCGGCCACGAGCGGCGACTGGCCGACCACCGCGAACACGACGTCCTCCAGCGCAGCGTCGTGGATGGTCGCGCGGAAGAACGGCAACGTGTCCATCTTCCCGATGCGGGGGTCGACCACGCTCGCGTCGTGATGTTCCCAACCGGCCTGGTTCTCCTCACTGCCGCGGTGGTGGTCGACGGCGAAGAGCACCGTGCCGCACGCACGTGCCGCGGCGCCGAGCCAGACCGTCGAACGACCGCAGTACGACCCGACCTCCAGGAACGGCAGGCCGGGCACGACAGCACCTGCGGCCACCGCAGCGTCGTACAGCGCATCGCCCTCGTCGGGCGGCATGAAACCCTTGGCGGCCAACGCGTGGGCGCGCAACTGGGGAGTGAGGCTCACCACAGATCCCAGTGGAGGGCGCTGCCGACGATCTTGGCCGTCATCGCCGCAGGCAGATTGTCGGCCCGTTCATCGGGTGGAAGCGGCAGAAGCGGCATGCGGGCACCATAATCTCCACCGTGATCGAACGCGAAGGGCTGCACGCTGCACGGGATCGAGTCGTCGAGTTCACCCGTCGCCATGGCGCGACCATCGTCGTGCTCGTCGTCGTGTTCGTCATCTGCGCCCGCCAACTGCATCGCGGCCACGCATGGGGAGACGACTTCGCCCTGTACGTCCGTCAGTCCCAGAGCGTGCTCAACGGCAACATCGGACAAATCATCAGCGACAACCACTTCGCCGTCGACAACTCGCCGACGGCGTTCAGTCCGTATGTGTACCCGTGGGTGTGGCCGCTGCTGCTCACGCCGTTCATCCGGCTGATCGGTATCGACTACGAGCGGCTGAAGTTCATCGAGATCGTGCTGTTCTGCGGGTTCCTGTGGCTGTTCCACGAGCTCATCCGGGTTCGCGCCCAGCGCTGGGTGGCCCTGGCGGTGATCGCCTCGATGGGTACCACGGTGGCGTACATCGTGCACACCGACCATCTGCTGAGCGAGTTCCCGTACCTGTTCGCCATCGCGCTGACGCTGTGGTGGCTCGACAAGTGCCGGGCCGCAGGCCACGTCGACCTCGCCTCGCGGCGTCACCTCGTCGTGCTCGGCCTGTGCGCGGTGCTGCTGTTCAACATTCGGCGCGAGGGCTTGGCCATCGTGCCCGCGATCCTGGCGCTGCAGGCCATCGAGCTGCGCGGGCGTTGGCGCGAGGTCGACTGGCGGCGCGCCGTCACCCCGTACGTCACGTTCGTCGCCGGCGTCGTGGTCTTCCAGTTGCTCCTCCCCAGCGCGCTCGCGCCCGACTACGAGCAGGGCGGCCTGAACACGGTCTGGGACAAGGTGTCCGGCCCGTACAAGCGCACGTTCACCGATCAGCTCGGCCTGCCGCCGCTCCACGGGTTCTGGTTCGCCGCACTCATCGTCCTGGTCGTCGCCGGCATGGTGGTCCGGCTGTGGCGTGCGCCGCGCGCCGACATCGCCTGGGTGGTGTTCCCAGTCGCGTCGCTCGTCATCATCGGCTCGGCACCGAACCCGTCGCTGCGCTACCTGATGGCGATCACGCCGTTCGGGTTGTACTTCGGCGCCCAGGCACTGGCGAACGTGCCGCTCCCCCGCCGCGCCGGCCCGTGGTTGGCGGTCGCCGCACTCTCGCTGCTCACGGCGTACCACCTGCCCAAGGTGCAGGATCGGCTCGACCAGGTGCAACGGCAGCGAGCGATCGGTGCCGACATGGCCGACGGGCCCGAATCACCGTACGTGCAACCGGCGTGGCAGGCGCTCGAGCGCTACACCCGCCAGGACGACATCGTCGCGTTCTGGAGGGTGCGCGCCATGGCGTTGTACGCCAAACGGCGCGGCGTGCAGACCGTGCGGCGCGACATCATCGAACAGCGGGCCGACTTCTACCTGATGAAGAAGGGTCAATCCACGTACCAGTTCCTCGTCACCCAGTTCCAGGGGCTCGGCTACGGCTGGACGGTGGTCTGGGAGGACGAGTCGTGGATCCTGTGGGGCATTCCGCCGCAGGCCGGTGTGCCAACGGGCTGAGGTTGCTGCGACAATGCGGGTCGCATGACTGCTCTCGACGAACTCGTGACCCTCCTCGATCTCGAAGCGATCGAGGTGAACATCTTCCGCGGCGTCTCCCCCGACGAGAACCGCCAGCGCGTCTTCGGTGGCCAGGTGGCCGGCCAGGCCCTCGTCGCCGCGACCCGCACGGTCGAACCGGGCCGTCAGGTGCATTCGTTGCACGCCTACTTCCT
>JANOET010000164.1:0-10174 GCA_031413415.1 Acidimicrobiaceae bacterium | reverse complement strand
ACGACGGCGATTTCGAGTGGCTTCACGCGTGCCTCCAGCCCGGACTTCACCGCAGGCTAGCTACCGTGCGCCTCGGCGGTTGTCAGGTGTCCACCAGCGATCGCAACCATCGAAGTGGTACCATATCTTGTACGACTCCGGAAAGGAAGCATGATGGCCATCACCGCGAGCGAAGCACGCAAGAACCTCTTCCCTTTGATCGAGCAGGTCAACGAGGATCGCACCCCGGTCGAGATCACTTCCAAGCGCGGCCATGCGGTGCTCATCGGCATCGACGATTACCGGGCTCTCGAGGAGACCGCGTACCTTCTGCGGTCGCCGGCCAACGTTCGACGGCTCCTGGAAAGTCTGGAGCAGGCCCGCGCAGGCAACGTACAGCAGCGCGAACTCGACCGATGAGGTTTGTCTTCACGCCCCATGGGTGGGAGGACTACACCTTCTGGCAGGCGACGGACCGGGCAACGTTGAAGCGCATCAATCGCCTGCTCGATGACGTTGCCCGTGATCCCTTTGCGGGGATCGGGAAACCCGAGCAACTCCGTCACGCACTTGCCGGAGCCTGGTCGCGCCGTATCGACGAGGAACACCGGCTCGTGTACCTCGTCGAAGCGAACGACATCGTGATCCTGCAGGCTCGCTACCACTATGGCTGAGCGGCGCCCTCTGGTCGACTCAGGATCTCAGGCGACTCAGCCGTCCCTCAAGGTCCACTCTGTAGGGTCTGTCGATGGCTACAGGAGATCTCGAGCGCTCGCTCGCAGTGAGTCGGTCAGGCGACGGGACCTGGACCGCCCACGCCGATCCGAACTACGAGTCGATGAACGGAATGTTCGGTGGTTGGACCGCCGCGCTGGCGTTGCGAGCGGTCTGCGGCGAGTTCGAGGGTGAAGCAGCACCCTCTGCTCTCACCATCAACTTTGTCGGCAGGGTCGAGCCGGGAAGCGACCTCCAGATCCAGACGCGCCGTGTTGGTGGAGGTCGATCTGTGAGCTACTGGCAATCAGAGATCACCGCCGACGACGTCACGCTGGCGATCGCCTCGGTTGTGCTCACACAGCGACGCGAGACGGACGGGCACCTCGAGATCAAGGCGCCCGACGCCCCCGATCCCGACACGCTCGAGGTGACGTACCCAGCGCCCGGACCGTGGGGCGAACGAGCTCCTGTGCGTCCGATCTTCGGGCTTCCGCCGCACAATCGGGAGAGCACGTACTCGACCGCTTGGGTGTGTGAGACGAGCGGACGGTCGGTCGACCACCTTCAGCTCGCGTTGCTCGCCGATCATCGGGCGCCACGTTCGTTCTTCTGGAGTGATGGCCCTCGGCCAAGCTCCACACTCACGCTGTCGGTCTACTTCCACGCCACCGAGAGCGAGTTGGCCGCTGTCGGAGACGACGTGATCCTCAGTGAGGCCTTCGGCACCAGGGGCGCGCACTCGACCTCGGAGGAGCACCTTCGGCTGTGGAGCCGTCATGGTGCACTGTTGGCGACGTCGATGCAGATGGACTGGTATCGATGATCTCGACCGGCACTCGTGAGGCCGTCGAAGAGGGCGGCACGAGCCGGTAGGTGGTGGTGACGGGGGCATTCGTGGTCGAGCGATTGTCCTTCGCATGGCAAGATGGCAGGAAGTCCGATGAAGTCATCACCGAGTCTGCCGACGGGCGACATCACGTTTCTGTTCACCGACATCGAGGGTTCGACCGCGCTCTGGGACCGAGTCCCCGAGGCGATGACGGAATCACTCGCTGAACACGACCGGCGGATCAGCTCGATCGTCGACCGGCGCAACGGCTACGTCTTCACCACCGCCGGCGATAGCTTCGCGGTGGCGTTCCAGTCCGCCGTCGAGGCCGTCGAGGCCGCGCTCGAAGTGCAGCTCGCGTTCGTGGAACCCGCAGCCGGACTAGAGCTCAAGGTCCGTAGCGGCGTGCATTCCGGCATGGCGACCATCCGCAACGGCGACTACTTCGGTACCGCCGTCAATCGCGGCGCTCGGCTGTCGGCGTGCGCCCACGGCGGCCAGCTCGTGCTCTCCCAGGCGACCGTCGATCTACTGGAACGACTGCCACCAGACGTCGAACTCGTCGATCTCGGTACGCACCGCCTTCGCGGGCTGACCGAACCGGAGCGAATCCATCAGGTCCGCCATCCAGCGCTCGCGCAGGAGTTTCCCCGCCTGCGCACCGTGGAGGGCCCCGACGACCGACTCCCGACGCAACTGACGAGCTTCGTCGGCCGCACCAGTGAACTCCGCGAGGTGATCGGCCTGGTTCGTGAACATCGACTGGTGACGCTGTCCGGAGCCGGCGGAGCGGGCAAGACGCGATTGGCGATGCGCGTCGCCGAGGAACTCCTCGGCGACTTCCCCGACGGTCTTCGCGTGGCCGAACTCGGTGCTGTCCGCGACGCAGAAGTGCTGGTCGACGAGATCGCGCAACGCTTCGCCGTCTCGCGGGTTACCGGGACACCGCTGGTTCGCTCGGTGGCCGAGTACATCGGTGCGCAGACGGTCCTGCTCGTTCTCGACAACTGCGAACAGATCATCACCGAAGCGGCTGGACTCTGTCGGGACCTGCTCACGATGTGTCCGAATCTGCGCGTCGTGGCGACGAGCCGGGAACGGCTCGGTGTCGCGGGTGAGGCGCTCTATCGGGTGCCCTCACTGTCATTGCCCGACGACAACGCCACGGTCGAGGAGGCGTATCGGCACGACTCGGTCCGCCTGTTCGTCGAACGCTCGCAGTTGGCGTCGTCCGGGTTCGCCGTGACGGCGGACAACGTGGAAGCGATCGCCCGCATCTGCCGGCGTCTGGACGGCATCCCACTGGCCTTGGAACTCGCGGCTGCGCGTACGCGTTCGCTTTCGCCCGCTCAGATTCTCGATCGGCTCAGCGAGCGCTTTCGCTTGCTCACCGCGGCCGACCGGCACGCCGAAGGTCGCCAGCGGACGCTGCTCAGCACCATCGAGTGGAGTCACGACCTGTTGGGCCGCGACGAGCAGCTGCTGTTCCGTCGGCTCGGCGTGTTCGCCGCGGACTTTGCGCTCGCTTCGGCGGAGAAGGTCTGCAGCGGAGCAGGCATCGATGAATTCGACGCCACCGATCTGCTCATGGCACTCGTCGACAAGTCGATGGTCGCCACTGACTCGTCTCCCGACGGCACGACCAGGCATGTGCTGCTGGAGACGCTTCGCGTATTCGCCCGGCGTCAACTCGACGCCGCTGGCGAGCGGGGTGTGTTCGAGCAGCGACACGCCGAGCACTATGCGGATCTGGCAGAGCAACTGAAGGTCCAGCAACGCGCCGGCGACCTCGGCGGAGCGGTCAGCGGACTCGACCAGGAAGAAGCGGACTTCAGAGCGTCACTGCGGTACTCGCTCGGCGTGCGGGACATCACCACGGCGGGCCGCCTCGTCGGCGGCCTCGGCTTCCTGTGGTACTCCACCGGCCACCACCGCGAGGGATTGCAGTGGTGCGACGACCTGTTCTCGCTCGATCCGGATCTCGCCGATCAGGTCCTGGCAGATGCACTGCACAGCTACGGGAGCTTGCTGGGCGTCATGGGCCATCCCGACCGCGGGATCGAGGTGTTGGAGCGGCAAGTCGAGATCCGCCGACGGATGGGCGATCCCGAGCGGCTCGGCGCAGCCCTCAACAACCTGGGCGACTGGTACTTCGACGTCGGCCGGTACGAGGACGGTGAGCGCGCCCTCACCGAAGCGATCGTCGAGCTGCGAAACGCTGGAACCTATGCGGTGAGCCTCGCGCTGGGCACGTTGGGCTCTGGACGATTCAACCAGGGCCGGTTCGAGGAGGCCGAACGCGACTACCGCGAGGCGCTCGAGGAGGCGCGGCGGGCCGACCACGCTCCCTCGATCGCGGTGGCGATGGGCGGGCTCGGTCGATGCCTGGTCGCACAGGGACAGGCAGAGGCCGCCCGACCGCATCTGATCGAGGCTCGCGAGCGCTTCCAGGAGCTGACCCTCGCTCCCGGCGTCATGGACGCCAGCATCTTCCTCGGCGTCACCGACCGCGACCTCGGAGATCCGCGCAGCGCAGCACTGCACCTGCGCGAGGCGCTCACGGACACCGGCATCCACTGGTCCGACGATGCCGACGTCTGGGCGTTGCAGTTCACCGCGTGGGTCCTCTCCGACTGCGCGACTGCAGCGGTGCTCGTCGGAGCTGCCACCGCGGCCTATGAACGGTCGAGCGTCGGCCAGCCCTTGTTCGTGGTCGACGACCTCAGGGCCCTGCGCGATCGTCTCCAGACTGAACTGGACGCGGACGAGCTGAGCCGACACCTCCGAACCGGCGGCCGTCGCACGCGGCAGGAGGCCATCGACATCGGGCGTGCGTCGCTGAAGGAGTACGTCGGCGAGTAGGGGACCCGCCACGAACGACGGGCGGTGCCACGAGCATCGGCCGTTCTGCGCATCGACCTGTTCGCGAGTGCCCACCGGTCGTTCGAGTCGGCGAATTCATCCGGCCACGGTCCGAACCTTGCGGCGCTGTTCGAGACACTTCGTCCGGCGGAGTGAAGTGAAGGCATCGCGGACAGCACGTCCATCTTCCGCGCAGCACGCGTGGGCTGAGCCCACGACGCGCGAGACTGCTCGACATGGAACACCGATCGAGGATCCGGATCGGTCTGGTCGGCACCAGCTGGTGGGCCGATGCGATGTACCTGCCGGCGATGGCCGACCATCCGGCGGGCCGCATCACCACCATCTGCGGCCGCGACCGAGGGCGAGCGCAGGCGCTGGCCGACCGGTGGGGCGTGTCCTCCGTCGCGGACGACTGGCGGACGATGCTCGACAGCGGCGACATCGACGCGGTCGTGATCGCGTCGCCGAACGAGACCCACCGCGACATCACCATCGCGGCGTTGGATCGCGGTCTGGCAGTGTTGTGCGAGAAACCCATCGGCATGAACGACGTCGAAGCCCGCGAGATGGCCGACGCTGCCACTCGGGCCGGCGTGACCACGATGGTGCCGTTCACCTATCGCTGGATGCCGACCAATCGTTTCGTCCATCGGCTCATCCGCGACGGCTACGTCGGAACGCCGTATCACCTGAGCATGCGGTACTTCGCCGGCTTCGCCCGCGGGGGCGAGTACGCGTGGAGGTTCGACGAAACCTCCGCCGGTTCCGGCATCATCGGCGATCTCGGGTCGCACTGGCTCGACATGGCTCGGTGGTTCCTCGGTGAGGTCACCTCGATCAGCGCGCACAGCGATCGGTTCGTCCCGCGTGATCCGCGACCCGACGGCACCGAGTACGCCCAGGCGGAGGACCACGCCGTCATTGCCGCACGCTTCGAGTCGGGTGCCTCGGCCACGCTGCAGATCAGTGCGATCGCGTGGGAGGGCACGCCGTTCGGACAAGTTCACGAGATCGACGTGCACGGCAGCGCAGGCACGCTGCACTCACGGATCGACTGGGACACGGTGCAGGAAGTCCGTGGCCTCGCGACCGGCGAGCGCGGACCGGCGCAGCCATTGGCGATTCCGGACGATCTCTGGGCCGGTGCCCCGCGTGGCTCGGTGCACGACACGTACCGGCACATGTTCCGCCGCACCGAGGCCATGACCCGCGCCTGGGCGACCGCGGTGGCCGAGGGCCACCTGGTGGATCCGGATCTCGCCACCGGAGCGCGCGTGCAGCAGTTGGTCGACGCAGCGCTACGCAGCGCTGCGACCGATGGCTCGTGGCAGCCGGTGACCGCCCTCCGCTGACCGACGACGCCGTGTGCCATTGGCGCCCGACACCGGTCAGTACATCGCGCCGGAGCCCTTCGGTCCCTGAGCGCCACGAGCCTGAGCGAGCTCGTCGGTCATGCGGGTGCGCATCGCCAGCAGGTCGCCGCACACGGTGATCATCCGGAAGCCTTGCTCGATACGACGGGCGGCGAGGTCGCCCGTGGAGTGGATGCCGGGCACGACGCCCGCGTTGTGGCACGCGGCGGCGATGGCAAGCAGCGCGTCGGTGAACTCGGGGCGGTCGTCGTTGTTGCCGGGGGGAAGGCCCAGGCTGAGTGACAGATCGGCGGGGCCGACGTAGATGGCGTCGACACCGGGCACGGCCAGGATGTCGTCGATGTTCCGCAGCGCCTGCACCGTCTCGATCATCGGGATGACGGCCACCGTGTCGTTCGCGGTGGTGTGGTAACCGGTCGCTCGCATACCGGCCATCACGGGCCCGAAACTGCGTTCGCCCAACGGTGGGTAGCGACTGCCGTGCACCACAGCCTCGGCCTCGGCGACGCTGTTCACCATCGGCACCACCACACCCTCGACGCCGGCGTCGAGCATCTTGCCGATGATGCCCGGCTCGTTCCACGGCACCCGAGCGATCGGCCGGGAGCCGCCGAGCAGGATGCCCTGCACCATGCCGACGCTCACCTGGTAGTCGACCGCGCCGTGCTGGTTGTCCACACACACGTAGTCGAAGCCGACCCGGGCTGTCGTCTCGGCCCCGGCCGAGGTCGGTGCGGACAGCCATGCTCCCAGGGTCGTCTGTCCGTCGGACCACATCTCGCGAAGGTTCATGACGCCCGTTCTAGCACCGAGCGCGATCAGGCCTGTTCTGGCACGACGCTCGTGGGTGCGCCGGCCAACGTGGCCAGGGCGTGCTCGATGGCGTGGGCGTACAGGCGGCGGCGGCCTGCCGTCGTGCTCGAGGCGATGTGCGGGGTGACGACCACGTTCGGGTGGACGAGCAGCGGGTGCCCGATCGGCAAGGGCTCGGGCTCGGTGACGTCGAGCCCGGCGCCAGCCAGGTGGCCACGATCCAGGGCGTTGATCAGCGCGTCCTGGTCGACCAGCGCGCCTCTTGCGCAATTCACCAGGTAGCTGCCGCGCCTCATCTTCGCCAGCGTCGCAGCATCGACGACATGGTGGGTCGAGGGCAGCGCGGGCGCATGCAGGGACACCACATCGCTGGTCGTCCACAGTTCGTCGGCGCTCACGAGCCGGGCCACACCGTCGTCGTCCTGCAACAGGGGATCGTGTGCGACGACGTCCATGCCCAGCGCCGTGCCCACCACCGCCACCCGCCGAGCGATCCGGCCGTAGCCGAGCAGACCGAGGACCCGACCGTCGAGTTCCATGGAGACTGCAGGCCCACCGGGCAGGCCGTCGCGCGCCCGTGTTTGCCCCGCCTCGAGTCGCTTCGTCACCGCCAACATCAGGGCGACGGCATGCTCGGCGGTCGACACGGTGGGCGCCTGGGGGGCGTAGCAGACGGTGATGCCCGCTGCGGTGGCCGCCGCCACGTCGACGGTGTCGTAGCCGACGCCGAGGCGAGAGATGACCCGCAGGCGCGGTCCGCCCGCCATCGCTGCCGTGTCCCACCGGTGCATGCCGGCGATCACGGCGTCGGCGCCATCGAGTTCAGCACCATCGGGACCCACCGCGATTGCTTTCCCCTCGACCAGGTCGCGGAACTCGTCCGGAAGCGCGCGATCGAAGAACAACACCGGGAGCTCATTGGTCATGGCAGCACCGTAACGGGCCTCGCGAGTGCGGGCGGTCAGCCGGCCTGGTCGACCCGGGTGAGTTGCGCGAGCGTGGCAGCAACGATCTGTTGCTGCGCGTCCTCGCGAGCGATCGACGGGTTCCCGTCGCCGCTCTGTTCGCCGTAGTCGCCGAAGAACGCGTGGATTCCGCCCTCGATCGGCACGAATTCGGTGTCGGCGGGAAGGTTGCGTCGGGACGCCTCGATGTCGGCCACGGTGGCCAGACCGTCCTCGGTGCCGAACACCGACAACACGTCGAGGTCGATGCGCTCGGTCATCGCCCCGGCGGGGTACGCGGCATGGAGCAGCAGACCCGCGAGCTCGTCGTGGGCGTCGGACGCGAAGGTCGCTGCCATCGCCCCACCCAGCGAGTGGCCGCCGATGACCCACCGTTGCACCAGGTCGTCGTCACCGATCACGTCGTCGGCCGCGCGGATTCCGAACACGGCCAGGTTGTACGGGAACTTGACGATCACCACCGGGAACCCGGCCTCGGCCACCGGCCGCAGAATGCGGGCGTATGCCCGAGGGTCGACCTTGGCGCCGGGGTAGAACACCAACCCCGTCGACGTCGGGGCGATCGGTTGCAGCCGGATCAGACCGGCGGACACCGTCACCGTCACGTCGTCGTCGCTGCGGAGTGCGTCGATGGCCACCTGGTCGGCCCCGAGTGGGCGGAGGTACACCAACGCGATGATCGTCAGGCCGGTGATCAGCACGAGCACGGCTCGCAGGCCCCACGTGCGGAACGACTTCTGCGGTGTCGCCGGCGAGCGCCACCACGCCCACGCCGCGAGTCCGCCCGAGAGCAGCAGCACGGCGACAAGAGTGATCCAGTAGGCCGGGTGCGAACCCCAGATGCCGCCCCACGACGTCAGCAGGCACAGCGCGACCGTCAGCGTGACGAGCAGGGCGGCGACGATCGGCCACCAGCGCAACGGGCGATGCCGGACGAGGTTCTCGGGTTCACCCATCGGGCGATGGTAGAGGACGTGCGCGATCGCCGGACGGAACCGTCATCCGCCGTTCACACGACCCGTCGTACCCTTGCCGTGTGACCGATCTGCTCACCCTGGCCGCGCACTTGCCGCGGGAACGTCTCGCCGCAGGCGAGACGTTGGTGACCGAAGGTGGGAGCGGTGGCTCGGTGTGGGTGCTGGTGAGCGGGAGTCTGGAAGTCCGCAAAGGGGACGTTCCGGTCAACACCATCACCCACCCGGGTGCACTGGTCGGAGAGATGTCGACGTTGACGGGCTCGCGCCACACGGCGACCGTGGTGGCCACGACCGAGACGACGTTGCATCATGCCGAGGACGGCGCAGCGTTCCTCGAGTCCGATCCCGCTGTGCTGCGCCTCGTGGCCACCGGGCTGGCCGATCGGCTGGCGTTCGTCACCACGTACCTGGCCGACCTGCGTCACCAGTACGGCGATGCACCAGGGCTCGCCATGGTGAGCGGCGTACTGCACGAGTTGGCCCAGCGTCAGGCGCCCCCGGCGCGTCCGGGCTCGCTGCGCGATCCCGAACCCGACTACTAGACAGCGGTCCGTTCGGGCGTCGTCGTCTGTGTGAGGTCGATCTCCTCGGCGCCGGCGAGCGACCACCACCGCGCCTGCATCTCGTCGGTGTCGATCTCGATGTGTGCAGGCACGGGTCCCATCTGTCGACCGGGATTGAACACCCAGGTGTCGCCGATTCGGTCGGCCCAGGCGCCGTCGTGTTTGAACGGCGGCTCGTGGACGTGCCCAGTGAGCACCAAATCGGGGGCGAAGCGGTCGATCCACGCACCGAGCTCGGTATCGCCGTAGTGGCGGCGGCCGGTCCAACACGTCGGCGAGCCGAGTGGCGGCCAGTGGTACACCCACACCCACCGGCCCGGTCGGCGGGCGGCATCGGCGACCATCTGCTGCTCGACCGCGTCGCGTCCCACCGGGCCGTCCCACCACGGGAAGATCGTGACCAGTGTGTCGCCGAGCTGCAACGAGTCGCCGTCGGTGGGCACGCCGAGTGCGCGCGCGTCGTCGAGCCACAACGCCGCCTGCTCGCCGGCCGCGTCGGGGCCGGTCAGATCGTGGTTGCCCGAGCTGGCCGCAACCGCGCCGGTCTCACGCAGGAGTTGCAGATACCGGAGCACCACGACACTCTGCGCGTCGATCGGCACCGACGACGCCAGGTCGAGGTGATCGCCGGCGATCGCGACGAGGTCGAACGATGGCGCCTGCTGCACCACCCAGTCGAACTGGGGGAGCGAGTAGTGGAGATCGGACACGAGCAGAATGCGCACCGTCGCCGAGCCTATGGACGCGCGCTGCGGTCGGTCGGCGGTCGCACGGACTCGCCACGAAGACGCAACAATCGGTGGGGTCGGTCCTGCAGTCAGTCCCTGGGCCAGGTCGACGCCACGGCGAGCAGCTCGTCGCGCACGTCCGGGTGGCCGACCGCCGCCAACGCGACGGCCCGCTCGCGAATGGTACGGCCGGCGAGCTCGGCGACGCCGAACTCGGTGATGACGACGTCGACCTGATGCCGAGGTGTGCTCACGACCGAACCGGCCGGCAACGCGGGCAGGATTCGAGTGACCAACTGACCCTGCACGATGCTCGAAGACGGCAGGCAGATCAGGCTGCGGCCGTCGGCCGACAGGCCGGGACC
>JANOET010000163.1:0-9701 GCA_031413415.1 Acidimicrobiaceae bacterium | reverse complement strand
TGCTGCGCCCCACCACGCCAGCGGTGAGATCGCGTCGCTGCCCCACGACTCGGCCGTCCACGCCGAGTCGTAACCGAGACGCTCGACTTCGACGAGCTTGCCCGGCATGCCCTGAGGCATCGACCGTCCCCAGTACCCGATGTGCCAACCGAGCTTCATGGCTGCACCTTACGCTACGGTTCGAAGAGATCTGACGGGGCGTCAGATCCACCGTACGACAGCAAAGACGAAAGCAAAGGGGCAGGCATGGATCTTGCGTACACGCATGAGCAGGAGGCGATGCGAACGACGCTGCGCTCCTACTACCACGACCTGCTCGACCCGGCGACCGTTGCCGAACTGGCACGCGGCCACGGCATCGGTACAGCGACGCGTCGAGTGTGGAAGCAGATGTGCGCCGATGGTTGGGCGGGCGTCGGGTGGCCCACCAGCTACGGCGGGCAGGGCCGCTCCGCCATCGAGCAGTTCATCTTCTTCGACGAATCGATGCGTGCCGGGGCCCCCGTGCCGATGCTGACGATCAACACGATCGGCCCGACACTGATGAACTTCGGTACCGACGAGCAAAGGGCGTTCTTCCTCCCGAAGATTCTGGCCGGCGAGATCCACTTCTGCATCGGCTACTCCGAGCCCGGCTCCGGCACCGACCTCGCCTCCCTCGCAACCAGGGCGGTGCGCGACGGCGACGAGTACGTGATCAACGGCCAGAAGATGTGGACCTCGCTCTCGAGTGACGCCGACTACATGTGGCTGGCCGTTCGGACGGACCCGGACGTGAAGAAGCACAAGGGCATCTCCATCATCATCGTGCCGATGGACACCCCGGGGATCACGCTGCAGCCGCTGCGACTGATGGGCGAGCACGACATCAACGCCGTCTTCCTCGAAGACGTGCGAGTGCCGGTGAGCAACTGTGTGGGTGGCGAGAACCAGGGCTGGACGCTCATCACCAACCAACTCAACCACGAACGTGTGACGCTGTGCTCCACCGGCATCGTCGATCGCGCGCTCACCGACATCCGGGGTTGGGCGCAACAGACGCAGCTCCCCGATGGGCGGCTGGTGGTCGACCAGGAGTGGGTCCAGCTGAGCCTGGCGCGAGTGCACGCCAAGCTCGACGCGCTGCGGCTGATGAATTGGCAGAGCGCCTGGGAGGCCACCAATGGTGTGCTCGACATCGGGCACTGCTCCGCCATCAAGGTCTACGGCACCGAGTTCTACCTCGAATCGTTCCGGCTGCTGTTCGAGATCCTCGGCCCGCCCGGCTACCTCAAGTCGGGCACTCCGGGGGCGGTGCTGCAGTCGCGGCTGGAGGGCCTGTACAGAGGAATGCTCATCCTCACGTTCGGTGGGGGGACCAACGAGATGCAACGCGACCTGATCACGATGTTCAGCCTCGGCTTTCCACGGGCGGCGCGCTGATGGACTTCGCACTTTCCCCCGACCAAGAAGCGCTCCGCGACCTGGCCCGACAGATCCTCACCGACGCCTGTACACAGCAGCGCCTCAAGGACGTCGCAGCCCAAGAGTCCGGTACCGACCTCGCGCTGTGGAAGGCGTTGGCCACTGCCGGTCTCGTTGCCATCAACCTTCCCAGCGCCGCAGGCGGTGGCGGCTACGGCTGGCTCGAGGCGGCCATCGTCCTCAGCGAGATCGGCCGTGTCGCCGCCCCTGTGCCGGGCCTTGCGGTGATGGCGATGGCCGGGCCCGCCCTGGCAGCCGTGCACGATCAGCACCCCGAGCTCCTCACTGGTGTGGTGGCCGGCGAGCAGGTGGTCACGGCCGCGGTCCACGAGCCCGTCGGCGATCCATGGGCGCCGGCCACCACTGCGACCGACGGGCACCTGTTCGGCACCAAGGTGTGCGTCCCCAACGGTGTGCTCGCCTCGCGGTTCGTGGTGACCGCCGCGGACGGGTTGTACGTGGTGGAATCCACCGCTGCGGGGGTCGTCATCGAGCGGCAGGACACCACGTCGGGCATCCCCGACGCGATGATCACGTTCGACCGTGCGCCGGCGGTTCGCATCGGCGGCAACACAGAGGTTCACGCGCTCCTTCGCCGAGTGCAGTCGGCCGCGTGCGTGATGGTGGCAGCCTCGTGCCAGACCGCACTGGCCCTCACCGCCGAGTACGCCCGCACCCGCCACCAGTTCGACCGGGCCATCGCCAGCTTCCAGGCCGTCAGTCAACGCGTCGGCGACGCGTACATCGACACAGAGGCCGTACGCCTCACGGCATGGCAAGCGGCATGGCGACTCGACAGGGAGATGCCCTGCGACGAGGCACTGTGCACCGCGAAGTTCTGGGCCGCCGAGGGTGGTTGGCGCGTGATGCACGCCGCGCACCACGTGCACGGAGGCGTCGGCGTGGACCGCGACTACCCGTTGCATCAGCACTTCCTGAACCACAAGCAACTCGAGCTCCAGCTGGGGTCGGCCACACCGTCGCTGCAGCGCCTCGGAGCAATTCTCGCCAACACGCCGGTGTGAGCCGCGGTCGATCACCACACCGTGACCGTGACGTCGAGCACATGCCGTCGACGAGCATCGACTTTCGGCCCTGTCCAGTGGGCACGTCGGGCGCGACCATGGCCGAACGGTCGATGCGCTCACACCGGACTGGAGGCAGGCGATGCAGCGAGTAGAGGGGGTGGACGCAGCGTTCCTGGCCGCAGAGACCCCTGAGTGGCACTTCCACGTGTCGGCGTTGCAGATCGTCGATGGCATGGGGGTCCCCGGATTCGGCTACGAGGCGTTCCAGCGCGTCTGCGAGCAACGCGTCCACCTCGTCCCTCAGTTTCGCTGGAAGCTCGTCGAGCCCCCGCTCCGACTGGGCTGGTCGTGGTTCGTCGACGATCCGGAATTCGACGTGGCGAACCACCTGCGCCACATGGTGCTGCCCGCTCCCGGTGACCGCAGAGCGCTTGCCCACGTGGTGGGTGACATCATCAGCCGGAAGGTCGACCGTACCCGCCCGCTGTGGGAGATGTGGTTCATCGAAGGTCTCGAGGACGGCCGCGTCGCCGTGCTCACCAAGGTGCACCACTCCATCATCGACGGCGCCTCGGGTGCCGACATCGCAACGTTGCTGTTCGACCTGTCACCGTCGCCGCAGCCGATGCCGGAACCACCACCCTATGAGCCGGAGGCGGCACCGTCGTGGGCCGCGATCGGCGCCCGCAACGGGCTCGGCATGCTGCAGATGCCGATACGTGCGCTGCGCCTCGGGCGCCAGATGGTGGAACAGGGCGTTGCCTCTGCGCCGTTGGCGTTCGGCAAGAAGGCGCCGACGATGCCGTTCCAGGCGCCCGAGACGCCCTTTCACGGACAGCTCACGCCACACCGAGGATTCGCGTCGGCGGTGCTGCCACTGGAGACCGTGAAGGCGTTGAAGACCGACACCGGCGTGAAGTTGAACGATGTCGTGCTCGCCATCTGCGCAGGCGTACTGCGTTCGTACCTCGACGATCTCCACCACCTTCCCGATCGACCGCTCATCGCCCAGGTGCCGGTGTCCACTCGTACGGCAGCCTCGAAGGGCACCGTCGGCACCCAGGTGGCGTCGATGTTCGTGTCACTAGCCACCGATCTCAGCGACCCCGTGCGGCGATTGCACGCCATCAGCGACAGCTCCATCGCCGCGAAGAAACTGCAGGGGGCCATGGCATCGCGCCGCAGCCTGGGCCTCAGCGATGCCCTCCTGCCATCCGCCTTCTCGGTGGCCGCACGCACATGGACCTTCGCTCACCTCGACTCACGAACTCCTCCGATCTTCAACCTCATCATCTCCAACGTGGCCGGGCCGCCGATGGACTTCTACGTCGCCGGTGCGCGGATCGAGCACATGTACCCGCTGGGTCCGCTGCTGTACGGCGGCGGCCTCAACATCACGTTCTTCAGCAACGGCGACACCATCGACATCGGTGTGATGACCTGCCCGGAGCTGGTCCCCGACGCCTGGTCTGTCGCCGATCGGTTCGCGCCCGAGCTCGAGGCGTTGGTCGCCGCCGTCGAGGCTCACCACCGACCACGTCGTGAGGACGCGACATGACGGCCAGCACGGCGCCCGAGTTCGATGTCGGCAACGCTCTGGCGCCTGTGCAGACGATCCCTCATGGTCGACGGATCGAGTTGCACCAGCGCGGCACCACCTTCGTGCGAACCATCAAGGGACCGCCCGGAGCGCCGACCGTGCTGCTGCTGCACGGGCTGGCGGCGACCGCCGCGCTGAACTGGCACCAGGCCTTCCAACCGTTGGGAGAGCACTTCCGTGTGATCGCTCCGGACCTGCGCGGCCACGGGCGCGGCCTGCGCTCGACGCGCAGGTTCCGTCTCGCCGACTGCGCCGACGACGTCGCCGAGACGCTGCGGGCGCTCGACAGCGACCCGGTCATCGCCGTCGGCTACTCGATGGGTGGCCCTGTGGCCCAACTGCTGTGGCGCCGCCACCCGGAGCTCGTCAGCGGCATGGTGCTGTGCGCCACCGGGGCCGACTTCGTCCCCGGAAACCGCGAGCGCTATGCGATGGTCGCGCTCACCCAGATCCTCGCCGGTACCACACGCCTCGGCGCGCTCGCGACGTTCGTGCCCGGCGCGATCGTGCGCCGCGTGCTGAACGTTCCTGGGGGCGCGAACTCATCGCCGATGGCAGTGTGGGCCCGCAAGGAGATGAGCAAGCACAACCCACGCATGCTGCTCGAGGCCGGGCAGTCGTTGGCCACCTACAGCTCGAAGGACTGGCTGCACACCGTCGACGTGCCCACGTCCGTCCTGGTGACCACACGCGACTCCGCGGTACTGCCCATCGCCCAGTTCCGCATGGCCACCGCCATCCCCCATTCGCATGTCAACCTCATCGAGGACGGGCACGTTGCATGCGTGTCGCCGGACTTCGGTCGCAAGATCACCGATGCCTGCCTCGACGTGCAACGGCGCGCCGAACTGCGGGCGGCGGGCGCCTGGCCGGTTCCGGCATGAGCACGCTCGCCCTGGTCCTTGGCACGCTCGCCTTCCTGGCCACGCTGTGCGCCACAGTGCGAGTGCTGCATCCAGCCGAGCTCGGCTTCGTTTTCATGATGACCGGCTGGCTGGCCGGAGAGCTGGCCGTCTTCCACATCGTGCTCCAGTCGCTCGCCGCCGGGTTGCTGGTCTGGCAGGGCGCGCTGGACCACCCACGCGGTGTCGTCGGTATCGCCCTGCTGGGGGTGAGCATCGTCGGCCTGATCGCTGCACAGCGCAAGGCGGGAACCGCCGCCGCCGCGTTCGAAGCAGGCCTCACCGAGGGCCTCGGTGCCGGGTACCGCGATGCCATCGCCGCGGCCGGCGCGGGAGTTTCGACCGCACCACCGCCGCGCGCTCAAGCCTGGCGCCCGTTCCACTTCGATCACACCGGTGTCGAGGTCATCCACGACCTGACATACGGCGACCGGCGCGTTCGGAACCATCTCGACATCTACCGCGCACTCGGTACCCGATCGACTGACCGACTGCCGGTGATGCTGTACATCCACGGCGGCGGCGCGTGGATCATCGGCAACAAGGATCAGCAGGGCAAGCCGATGCTGCTGCACCTCGCCCGCCGCGGTTTCATCGGTGTCACCATCAACTACCGCTTGGCACCCAAGGACCGGTGGCCGGCGCAGATCGTCGACGTCAAACGAGCCATCGCCTGGGTACATGAGCACATCGCCGAATACGGCGGCGACCCATCGTTCATTGCCATCTCCGGCTCGTCGGCCGGCGGCCACCTGGCGGCCCTTGCAGCCCTCACTCCGGGCGACCCGGCATTCCAACCCGGCTTCGAGCAGCTCGACACATCGGTCGATGCGTGCGTGCCCATCTATGGTCCGTTCGACTTCACCGATCGAGACGGTGTGCGCGGCCGCGCCGGAATGCACCGCTTCCTCGAACGAATGGTGCTGCCCACGAAGCTGAAGGACGACCCCGACGGTTGGCGGGCGGTGTCGCCTCTGTGGCGGGTGAACTCCAGCGCGCCCCCGATGTTCATCATCCAGGGTCAGATCGACGAACTGGTGTTTCGTGAGGAGTCGCGCGCGTTCGTCGCTGCCCTGCGCGAGCACAGCGGAGCGCCCGTCGTCTTCGTGGAGGTGCCCGGTGCACAGCACGCATTCGAGGTGTTCAACTCGGTGCGCAGCCGCGAGCTCGTCGATGCGGTCGCCCGCTTCCTGGCTGCGGTGGTGACGACGTCACGAACCCAGGCCGAGTAGGCGCACCGCCTCGTCATGGGCCCAGCGGTAATCGGCCTTGCCCGCCGGAGTGCGTACCACTTCGGGCACGAACTCGATCGCCTTCGGTGACTTGAAATCGGCCACCAGGGTGCGCGCGTGGGCGACCAGCTCGGACACCGACGGCTGCATGCCAGGACGCAATGCGACGAGCGCGGTGACCTGCTGACCCCACCGTTCGTTCGGGGTTCCCACCACCACCGCGTCGTACACCGCGGGGTGATGCTTGAGCGCGGCCTCGACCTCCTCCGGGTAGATCTTCTCGCCACCGCTGTTGATGCTGACCGACCCTCGGCCGAGCACGGTGACGGAGCCATCGTCCTCGAAGCGCGCGTAGTCGCCGGGAATCACCCAGCGCTGACCGGCGAACACCGGGAACGTCTGTGCGGTCTTCTTTTCGTCCTTGAAGTAGGCCAACGGGATGTGGCCGCGACGGGCGAGCTTTCCGATCTCGCCCGGCGCGCACCGCACGCCCTCGTCCGTCAGCACCGTCGTGTCCTCCCTGACGTCGAAACGGGGGGCACTGTGCCCCTGCCCGTCGTCGGCGCGTGCGCCAGCGGCGCCGGTCTCGGAGGCGCCGTAGCTGTCGAGCACGAACACGTTGGGCAGCACGGCCTTCAGCTCGTTGCGCACTGCAGCCGAGAGCGGCGCTCCCCCGTTGCCGATGCTGAACAGGTTCGACAGGTCGTACGTGGCCGTGCCGTCGGCGAGGGCAGCGGCGAGCGGTCGGCCCATGGCGTCGCCGATGGTGCTCACCGAGTTGGCCTTGCTGCGCTCGGCGAGCCGCCACACGCGGTGCGGGTCGAACGACGAGGCCGTGTACAACACGAACACGCCGCCCATGGTGAACGCGTTGCCCATCACCCACTGGCTGCCACCGTGCATCATCGGACCCAACGCCATCAGCCGCGCCTGCCCAGGGCTGGCGGCGGCCTCCTCGCCGAGCTGCTCGGGTCGTTCGATCGGCCTGCCCCCGCGCCCGACGTTGAGCGCCGCCATCAGCACGTCCTCGTGGCGCCACATCACCCCCTTGGGCATTCCGGTGGTGCCACCGGTGTACAGCAGGTACAGGTCGTCCGGCGACCGTTCGCGTCCGTCACGCACGGGCGACGACGCAGCCAGAGCGGCCTCGTACTGCGGGCCGATGACCAGCGTCTCGCGCACCTTCGGCAACACGTCGCGCACGTCGTCGAGTGCCGCGGCGTACTCCTCGCCGACGATCACCGCGACGCACTCGGCGTTGTCGTACAGGTAGCGCAGCTCGGCCTCGACGTAGCGGAAGTTCACGTTGATCGGGACGGCGCTGATCTTGCAGCACGCGTAGAACGACTCGACCCATTCGACACAGTTACCGGCATGGATTCCCACGTGCTCGCCAGGCGCGATACCGATCGAGGTGAGGTGGTTGGCCAAGCGGGTGGCGCGCTGGTCGAGCTCGGCGTAGGTGAGTTCGATGTCGTCGGTGATCAACGCCGGTCGGTCGGGAATCGCGTCGGCCACGATCTCGAACGCATCGGCGAGCTGCAAATGGCGAGCGACCATCACGCGACCGCCGTCAGCATCGGGGCCACCTCGGCGGCGAAGGCCTGCAGTTGGTCGCAGTACTCGTCGATGTCGCGAGCCTTGAAGCGGACCTGCAGTTGGTTGACCCCATCGGCAGTGTCGGCGAGGATGCGCTCGGCGATGCTCTGCGCCGACCCGCTGATCGTGCCGTCGCCCACCTCCCAGCTGGCCTCGCCGACGTGCAGGAACGGGGTGATGTGGCCCACCGCCATCGGCTGGTCGAGGCGCCCCGCCGCCTCGCGGCCGGCGAGCAGCGCGGCGACCATCGCTGTGTTCGACGGGCCTTGGGGCAGCCAACCATCGGCCAGCCGCGCCGCACGCCGTATCGCAGCCGACGACGAACCCGCCACCCAGATCGGCGGACGGGGCTGCTGGACCGGCCGAGGTCGCGCCCCGAACCCATCGACGAACTCGTCGGTGAGCGCTGCGGCGAGGATCGGGATGCCCTCGTCGACGGCGCGCCCGCGGCGCTGGAAATCGAAACCGAGGTGCTCGAACTCGGCCTGGACGTGGCCGGCTCCGATGCCGCAGATCACCCGCCCGTTCGACAGGTGGTCGATGGTCGCGAACTGCTTGGCGGCCATCAGCGGCGGGCGGTACGGGAGGACGTACGCGTGGGTGAGCAGCATCACCCGGCTCGTGTGCGCCGCCAACCAGCCGAGCGTTGCGACCGGGTCCACCCAGTGCGTGCCCATCGAGCCGGCGACCGCCTCGGGGAGCGAGATGTGGTCACACACGCCGAGATAGCCGTAGCCGGCCAAGTCGCAGGTACGGGCGATGCGGGCCATCTCGGTCGGCCCGGCACTGCGCTCCCACTCGGCGACGAAGTAGGTGCTCTGGGCCTGGATCGGCAGCTGGATACCGAAGATCCTGGTACCGGGAGCGATGGAGTACATGGCGCGACCGTAGCCGCTGCGCTCGCTGGTTTCTGACGGGTCGTCAGAAGCAATTCGGGTCGCTGGCGCGAGTCAGACGGGTCGAGGAGTGTTGAGCTCGGTGACGTTGTCGAACAGGATGCGGCGGCGGTCGGTGTCGTCGAAGCGCTTCAATTCGGGCAGGTAGTCGAGCGGCCTGGGCATTCCCTCGATGTGCGGCCAGTCGCTGCCGAAGATCACACGATCGGGGCCCATCAGCTCGGAGATCTGGACGACATCGTCCTCCCAGAAGGGGTTGATCCACCAGTGCCGCTGCAGCGTCTCGACAGGATGCTCGCCGAAGTACCCGGGCATCTTGTGGTGGGTGGAGCCGAGCTTGTGCATGGTCTCGGCGAGATAGTCGGATCCGTTCTCCACCGATGCCATGCGCAGGTTGGGGAAGCGATCGAACAGCTTCTCGAAGACCGACGTGATCACGAAGTCGGCGGCGGCCCGTTCGATGCCGAAGCTCTTGATCGACGGCTTCCAGCCGCCGTCGCTGAACCGGGCGGAGAAGGCGTCGTCGGCGTACCCGTTCGACGAGTAACCGCTGTCGCCGGCGTGGACGACCACGGCGATGCCGGCTTCGTTGACCCGCGCCCAGAACGGGTCGAACATCGGGTCGAACGGCGACTTCGTGCCGGTGACGGTGCGCTGTGCCGCCGGACGCATGACGATGACGCGTGCCCCCTGCCCCAGCGCCCACTCGAGCTCGGCGCAGGCCCAGTCGACGTCGGCGAGCGACAGGTACGGCGCTGCGAACAGCCGGTCGTGGTATGCGAAGCCCCAGTCCTCGGCCATCCAACGGTTGAACGCACTGAACGTGAGGCAGACCGCCTTCGGGTCGTGCTTGAGCAGTTCCTCGTAGAGCATGCCCACGCGCGCTTGTTTCTGGTTGATGGCGTTGCGCACTTCCGGCGCCCGCAGCTCCAGCCACTGTTTCACAGCCTCATCGTCCCCCAACAACTCCCCAAGCCACG
>JANOET010000162.1:0-6728 GCA_031413415.1 Acidimicrobiaceae bacterium | reverse complement strand
TGACCTTGATGGTCGTGCTGTTCGTCGCCCCGGTGCTCGGCGCCGCCTCGGTGCGGTTCCAACGTCAATCGAACGCGGCGTATCTCGATGTGCGCGAACGCGTCGGCACCAACCTGTCGAACTTGCAGGAGGGCATCACGGGGGTTCGGGTCATCCAGGCCTATGGCCGGGAAGAAGAGCAGACCCACCGCTTCGTCAGTACCAACCGGGCTCTGTACGGCTCGCACCTGCACAGCGTGAAGGTCAGCACGTGGTACTTCGGCCTGGTCGAGTGGGCGGGCATCACGTCCATCGCTCTCGTCGTCGGCGTGGGTGGCTTCCTGGTGCACAACGGCTCGGTCGCGTTCGGCACGGTGGCTGCGTTCGTCCTGCTGTTGGCGAACCTGTTCGATCCGGTGCAGCAGCTGTCGCAGCTGTACAACACGGTGCAGAGCGCGGCGGCGTCGTTGCACAAGCTGTACTCGTTGATGGACGCCGAACCCGACGTCGCCGAGCACCCGCGGCCGGTGCCGTTGCCGGCGAGGGGCGAGCTGGTGGCTCACCACATCACGTTCACCTACGACGGCAGCGAACGACCTGCGTTGCACGAGGTCACCATCGGCGTGCGCCCCGGAGAGCGGCTGGCGCTGGTCGGTCCCACCGGAGCCGGCAAGAGCACGCTCGCCAAGCTGTTGTCGCGGCTCTACGACCCGACATCGGGCCACGTCACCTACGGCGACGTCGACGTGCGGCTCGTGTCGCTGGCCGAGCTTCGCGAGCGCGTGGTGGTGGTGCCGCAGGAGGGCTTCCTCTTCGGCGGGACCATCCGCGACAACATTCGCATCGCACGTGCCACTGCCACCGACCAGGAGGTGTCCGATGCGCTGCAGGCCATCGGAGTGCTCGAACGGTTCGAGGAGTTCCCCGAGGGGCTCGACACCGAGGTGCGCGAGCGCGGCTCACGCCTGTCGGCCGGCGAGCGACAGCTCGTGTCGCTGGCGCGCGCCGCACTGGTCGACCCCGCCGTGCTGGTGCTCGACGAGGCGACCAGCAACCTCGACCCCGGCACGGAGGCCGTCGTCGAGCGTGCGCTCGAGCGCCTGATGGAGGGCAGGTCGGTCATCGTCGTCGCCCATCGCCTGAGCACTGTGCGACGTGCCGACCGCATCGCCGTCATCGATCATGCGCGTCTGGTCGAACTGGGCACTCACGACGAGTTGGTCGCGCAGGGCGGCCGGTACGCGGCCTTGGCCGACGCCTGGGCGCGGTCGCAGCCGGTGGTGGACCCGATCGTCGGCTGTTGACGCCCGCCAGGTTGATTGCCTCGATCGTCGCTGATCAGGCCGTGTCGAAGATGAGGACGAACTCGAGCAAGCCGTTGTCCTCGGTCGAAACGGTGGCGAGCGAGGGGTTGGGAATGTCGAAGTCGGAGAAGACGATCGGGATCTGCCCCAGGACGCCGATGCGACCGTTCTTGAACGTCGCCTGCAGTTCGAACGTCACCGGCTTGGTGACGCCGCGAAGGGTGAGGTCGCCGGTCGCCGTTGCCGAGATGGTCTCGCCGTCGGCGGGCACCGAGCCGAAGTCGATGGGTTCGGTGAGCACGAACGTGGAGGTCGGGAACTCGCCGACCGCCATGATGCGCCCGTTGAACTGACGGTCGCGCCGGCTCTCGTCGCTCTTGAAGGTGGTCATGTCGACGGTCCAGTTGCCCGCCGTGGCCTTCGTGCCGTCGATGGTGAGCTGCCCGGTGATCGCGTTCGTGCGGCCGTTCGCGGTCGTTTCGAATCCGTTGATGCTCTCGTCGACGCGATAGCCCACTTCGCTGTCGGGGGCGATCGTCCAGTCGCCATCGACGTCGGTTGACGTGGTGCCCGCGGTGGTGCTGCTTGCGTCGTTGCTCGTCGGGGTGTCGCTCGTCGGTGTGGTGGAGTCCACCGACACGGCGAGCGTCGTGGTGGCATCGAGCTTGTCGATGACGTCGTTCTGGTTGAACTCGGCGTCGGCCTTGTTGAACACCTTGGCGTAGAGCAACGAGCCGACGAGCACGAGCACCACCAGGGTGGCGGCGCCGATGGCGATCTTCTTCCAGTGACGCTTCCAGAGACGCCTCATGGGATTCCTCACGTCGTCGCTCGGGGGGGTGGTTCGGACGATCATTGCAGAGGCAACCGAGCTACGCACGTCGGGCCGATCAGTGTTCACATACGCCAGACTGGCGTTCATGATCGCGATCGCCTCCCTCTCTCGTACCGCTCCCCGTACCGCCGATGCCGTCGGAGTTCCCGTGGCGACCACCGGAGCCGTTCCCCGCTCGCTCGGCCTCAGCCGCGCCGCGCTGGCTGCGCACGGCTTCGACGGCAAGCCCGGCCAGGTGTTGGTGGTGCCGACCGCCACCGGCCCGACGCTGATCGCCCTGGGCATCGGCGCCCCGGGTGAGCTGACCGCATCGCAGTTGCGCAACGCTGCTGGCGCTCTGGTGCGGGCCGCGTCGAAGCACGCCGTGGTCGCAACCTCGCTCGCCGACGTGACCGGCGTCGACGCCGCAGCGGCGGCCCAGGCCGTCGTGGAAGGCGGTCTGCTGGCCTCGTATCGCTACGCCGGCATCAAGAAGGACGCCAACACCACCGCACTGCGCGAACTGGTACTGGTGGCTGGCGAGGCGCGGGCGAAGGGAGTCGCTGCCGGTGTCGAGCGCGGCACGGCGACAGCGTCCGCCGCGGCGCTGGCCCGCGATCTGGCCAACACGCCGCCCTCACACCTGAACGCCCGAGACATCGCCGCGAAGGCGGTCGAACTCGGAGCGGCGACAGGGCTCACCGTCGAAGTGTTCAACAAGGACCAGTTGGTCGCCATGGGCTGCGGCGGCATCGTCGGGGTGAACAGGGGCAGCACCGAGCCGCCGCGCATGGTCCGGCTCACGTACACCCCGCGCAACCCGGTGGGTCACCTCGCGCTCGTCGGCAAGGGCGTCATGTTCGACAGCGGTGGGCTCAGCCTGAAGCCCACCGATGGTCAGGTGAGCATGAAGATGGACATGAGCGGTGCCGCCGCGGTGCTGTCGGCGATGACGGCACTGAAGGCCTTGCGGTGCCGTACGAAGGTGACGGGCTACCTGATGTGCACCGACAACATGCCGTCGGGGTCGGCCGTGAAGATGGGTGACGTGCTCACGTTCCGCAACGGCAAGACGGCCGAGATCCTGAACACCGACGCCGAGGGCCGCCTGGTCCTGGCCGACGGGCTCTCGATGGCGGTCGAGGACACCCCCGACGCCATCGTCGACATCGCCACCCTGACCGGTGCGGTGATGGGCGCGCTCGGCCTGAAGATGGCCGGCGTGTTCGCCAACGACCAGCCGCTCGCCGAGAAGGTGAAAGCGGCCGCGGCCTCGGTCGACGAGCCGGTGTGGCAGTTGCCGCTCGAGAAGAACTACCGCAAGCTGCTCGACAGCAACGTCGCGGACATGAAGAACGTCGGCGGCCCCTACGGTGGGGCGATCCTGGCGGCGTTGTTCCTCCACGAGTTCGTCGGCGACGTGCCGTGGGCACACCTCGACATCGCAGGCACCATGGAGGTACCGGCCGACGACGGCTGGCAGTCCCGTGGCGCCACCGGTTTCGGCACCCGCCTGCTCATCGACCTGGCGTTGCACTTCGCCAAGTAGTCACGTCGGGAGCGATCGCTCCGCTGCCTCCGTCGCAGCGGCCGGCGACACGCCGACGGCCAACAGTTGTCGCTCGACCGAATCGGGGTCGTCGCCGACGTCGAGCATGACGCGTGCCAGCGCGACCGCTCGCTCCAGATCGGCGAGGTTCGCGGTCCGCACCGTCCAGTGGCGGTGTTGTTGCTGCAGACCGGCGGGCATCCGCGCAAGGTGTCGTGTGGCGACCGGCGGCAGACGACGACGCACGGCGAGGCCGTCGGTGATCGGTTGCGACACCCCGAACAGCACACATCGCTGGAGGGCCTTGACGAACGTGTTCGACGTGGCGGTGCTGTACGACAGCCCCAGTTCGTGCGCGGTCTCACCGAGGTCGAGCTCGTAGCCCAAGGGGTAGCGGTCGAGCCCGATGACCAAGCGACGGAGTGCCCACATCGCGCTGGGCCCGAGGATGTTCAACCAGAACAGTTCGACGTACGGGCTGCGGACGTCGTAGCCCACGCTGTCGACGACAGGGTCGTGCCAGGGAACGACCATCAGCGTGGTGTCGACCGGCGCGAAGTCGGTGGCGGGCATGGGCGGCTCCTTGTCACTGCAGCGGCGAGTGGGGGAGTCGTCACCTCACTGGGCACGGCGAGCCGTGCCCATCGGCAATGTGCGACATCAGTCTTGTGGAATGAAGCCGAACTGCGTGAAGTCGCCCGTCCATGCCACGCTCTCCGGGTGGAAGTCGGGAAAGTCGACGAGCGAGCCGTCCTTCTGCACGATGAAGAGGTGATCCGTGCTGCGGGGGGCGCAGCCGGTGTTCGTCGCCGCGGCCTCGACGTGACCGTCCGCGTCGAGCCTCAGGAGGGACGTCGGCTCGACGCGAACGGTCACGATCTGCACCATCGCGCTGTCGGACGACACGGTGCCCGTCGTCGGGGTGCCCCAACACACGGGAACCTCGACGAGAGCAACGGCCGGAGCGGTGGTAGCAACCTCGGCGGTCGCCGCACGCTCGGCCACCGCGATACCGGCAATGGCCAGTGAGGCGACCAGCACAGTTGAAGCCAACAGTGAACGAGTGGTGAATGCGACGTGTCGCATGGCTGCTTCCCTCCGCCGAGGCGCATCACGCAAGTTGCGGCTGACGTGGTGTGTTGCTCACTCCTTCCATCGGCATCGCAACGCCGTTCTTGACCGGAACACAAGGATCTTGCCGGTGACACAGTTCACGAATCGCAGGTTCATGGTTCGCACTCGTCGAGCCGCTTGCGAGAATGACTGCATGGACGACCTGCAGCGAGCGACCGAATGGGTGCGGACGGCACAGCGCATCACCGTGCTCACCGGAGCCGGCATCTCGACCGACTCAGGCATCCCCGACTTCCGTGGCCCGAACGGGGTGTGGACGAAGAACCCTGCAGCCGAGAAGGCGTCGACGCTGCAGCACTATCTCGCCGATCCCGAGCTGAGAAAGCTCGCCTGGCGCAACCGGGTCGCGTCGCCTGCCTGGACGGCGCAGCCCAACGCCGCACACCGGGCGCTGTACGAACTCGAGCGCCGCGGCCAGCTGGAGGCGCTCGTCACGCAGAACATCGACGAGTTGCACCAGAAGGCGGGCCACGACGAGCGAAAGGTGATCGAGGTGCACGGCACCATGCACTGGTCGCGGTGTTGGGCCTGCAACGACCGACGGCCGATGCCGACGATCCTCGATCGTGTCCGCGCCGGCGAGGAGGATCCGCCGTGTGAACGGTGCGGTGGGGTGTTGAAGAGCGACACCATCTCCTTCGGCCAGGCCCTGGTGCCCGAGGTCATCGAGGCCGCGCTGGCGGCGGCCGAACGGTGTGACCTGCTCCTCGCCGCCGGATCGTCGCTGGCGGTGTTCCCGGCCGCCAACGTGGTGCCCCGCGCGAAGAGCGTCGGTGCGCGTGTCGTCATCCTGAATGGTGAGCCGACGAGGATGGATCGGTTCGCCGACGCCATCGTGATCGGACCACTTTCGACGACGCTTCCGGCGCTGTGTGTGAATCCCGACTGAACCGGTAGTCTTTTGCCATGGCAACGTTCCGTGACCTCCTGTCGGCCGCCAAGGCCGAGATCACCGAAGTCGACACCGCCGGCGCCGCCGACCTCATCTCCCAGGGCGCGTTGATCCTCGACGTGCGCGAACCCGACGAGTACGACCAGGGGGCGCTGCCCGGTGCGGTGCACATCCCTCGCGGCCATCTCGAGGCGCAGGTGGAGGGCAAGCTGCTCGACAAGACCCAGCAGGTCGTCGTGTACTGCGCCGGTGGCGTGCGCAGTGCGTTCGCTGCGAAGACGCTGCAGGAACTCGGGTACGCCGACGTGCTGTCGATGGCCGGCGGCTTCGGAAAATGGAAGGACGAGGGCCGCGCCTGGAAGGCCCCGGTCGTGCTCACCGCCGACCAGAAGAATCGCTACATGCGCCACCTGCTCCTGCCCGAAGTGGGCACCGAGGGTCAGGCCAAGCTGCTCGGCAGCAAGGTGCTCATGCTCGGCGCCGGCGGGCTCGGCTCGCCGTCCGCGCTCTACCTCGCCGCGGCGGGCGTCGGCACGATCGGCATCGTCGACATGGACGAGGTCGACGCCAGCAACCTGCAGCGTCAGATCCTCCACAACCTCGACCGCATCGGCGACCGAAAGGTCGACAGCGCGAAGAAGACACTCACCCTGCTGAACCCCGACGTCGACGTCGTCACCTACGACACCCGGCTCGATGCGTCGAACATCATAGACATCATCAGCGGCTACGACGTCATCGTCGACGGCGCCGACAACTTCCCGAGCCGCTACTTGCTCAACGACGCCAGCGTGAAGCTCGGCATCCCCGTCGTGCACGGCAGCATCTTCCGGTTCGAGGGCATGGTCAGCGTGTTCCACCCGCTGCAGGGCCCCACGTACCGCGACATGGTGCCCGAGCCGCCGCCCGCCGAACTGGCGCCCAGCTGCGCCGAGGCCGGCGTGCTCGGCGTGCTACCTGGGATCATCGGCAGCATCCAGGCCCTCGAGGTCATCAAGCTGCTGCTCGGCATCGGCGAGCCGCTCATCGGTCGCATCCTGTCGGTCGACACCACCG
>JANOET010000161.1:0-6266 GCA_031413415.1 Acidimicrobiaceae bacterium | reverse complement strand
CGTGGCGAAGCCGGACGATCTCGTCCTGCATCTCGCGCCGGATGAGCGGGTCGAGGGCCGAGAAGGGCTCGTCGAACAACATGATGTCGGGGTCGGTGGCGAGTGCACGTGCCAGGCCGACGCGCTGCTGCTGGCCGCCCGACAGTTGGTGCGGCTTGTAATCGCCCATACCCGGCAAGCCCACCAGTGCGAGCGTGCGGTCGGCGCGCTCGCGGCGTTCCTTCTTGTCGACGCCGCGCAACTCCAGACCGAACGCGACGTTGTCGAGCAGCGTGCGGTGCGGCAGCAGACCGAAGTGCTGGAAGACCATGCTCACCTTGTGGCGACGGATCTGCAGCAGCTGGTCCGCGTTGGCCTTGGTGACGTCTTCACCCTCGATGATCACGCTGCCGGCGGTCGGCTCGATGAGGCGGGTGAGGCAGCGGATGAGCGTGCTCTTGCCGCTTCCCGACAGGCCCATCACCACGAACACCTCGCCGGGCGCGACGTCGAGGTTCACCTCCCGCATCGCCACCACGTTTCCGTGCACCGCTTCGAGCTCGGCGCGCGGCAGGTCGGCCTGCGGCGACCCCACGACCCGGTCAGCGCGGGGACCGTAGACCTTCCAGAGATCACGGACCGAGATCATCGACTCCATTTGGCGCAGTCCCCCTTGACGCTTGCCGAATGGCGGGAGCTTAGACCTCAGGTCTTCGACGCTGGAACAATCGCCCGTCACCGGGTGATGACGAGTTCGTCCAGCAGTTGCACCGCCAGCGAGATGTCACCCACCAGCGGGCGATCCGAGGTGTCCGCAGGGAGCGAACTGCACCGCTGCAACAACGAATCGACGGCGAACACGCGCTGCTCGGCGATGTCGCCCATCGCTGCCGACATCTCGGCCTCGACGTGTTCCTGCACCATCAGGCCTCGCCGGGCATCGATGGCCGATGCGGAGAGGATGGCGATCCGGACGCGCATGCCGCGCACCACCGCGAACGCGGACGCATCGAACGACGCCCCATCGTGGTTGCGCAACTCGACCCCCGCCATGTGCACCCGGTTGCCCGGAATCGTGGCGAGCGTGGTGGCGATGAACGTGGAGTTCGTGACCACCGTCAAACCCCGGCGCCGGCGCAGCGCCTGCGCGACGAACCCGGTCGTGCTCCCCGTGTCGAGTGCGATGACGTCGCCGTCTCGAACCATTGCGACCACGGCTCCTGCGATGGCCACCTTCTCGAGCTGATGCACCGTCATCCGCGCCAAGAACGGCGCTTCGCCGAGCCGGGTGCGCCCGACGACGGCACCGTGCACCTTGTCGACCGCGCCGCGTTCGACGAGCGGTTGCACCACCCGACGCACCGTCTGCTCGCTCACGTTCAGCAACGTCGCGAGCTCGCGCACGCTGATGGTGCCGCGCAGGGCCACCGCGTTGAGCACCTCTTCCTCGTACCGAGCCACGTGAGCATTCCAACACAAAGCAACAGTTCTGTCGTAGTCCGCTCATGGCTGCGCGAAGATCCGTCGGTGACCGCACTCCCTTCCTCCGCCCGCGTCGTCGTCATCGGCGGCGGCATCGTCGGCTGCTCGACGGCCTACCACCTGGCCAAGCTGGGCTGGACCGACACCGTGCTGGTCGAGAAGCACATGCTCACGTCGGGCTCCACGTTCCACGCGGCCGGCCTGGTGGGCCAATTGCGCACGAGCGCCAACATCACGCAGTTGCTCGGCAACTCTGTCGAGCTGTACCGCACGCTCGAGGCCGAGACCGGGCAGGCCACCGGTTGGAAGATGAATGGTGGTCTGCGGCTGGCGTGCAACCAGGAGCGCTGGACCGAGGTGCAACGCCAGGCGACCACGGCCAAGAGCTTCGGGCTCGAGATGCACCTGCTGTCGCCGCAGGAGGCGCAGGATCTGTGGCCGATCATGGAGGTGCACGACGTCGTCGGCGCAGCCTTCCTGCCCACGGACGGCCAGGCCAACCCCAGCGACATCACCATGGCCCTGGCCCGAGGTGCTCGCATGCACGGCGCAACGATCTGCGAGGACACCGAGGTGCAACGCATCGAGGTCGTCGACGGCGTGGTGAAGGCCGTCGTCACCGTGTCGCACGACGGCACCGTCGGCCGCATCGAGTGCGAGAAGGTCGTGCTCTGCGGCGGCCAGTGGACCCGCGAGCTCGCGGCCACCATCGGCGTGAACGTGCCACTCGTGCCGGTCGAGCACCAGTACGTCATCACCGAGCCGTTCACGCCCGAGGTGCCCCGCAACCTGCCGACACTTCGCGACCCCGATCGCCTCACCTACTACAAGGAAGAAGTGGGTGGCCTGGTGATGGGCGGCTATGAACCCAACCCCGTTCCGTGGGCGGTGAAGGGCATCCCCCGCCCGTTCCAGTTCCAGCTGCTCGAGAGCGACTGGGACCACTTCGCCCCGACGATGGAGCTCGCCATCGGCCGCGTCCCGGCGCTCGCGAACGCCGGGTTGCGGCAACTGATCAATGGCCCCGAGAGCTTCACCCCCGACGGCAACTTCATTCTCGGTGAAGCACCCGAACTGCCGAACGTGTACATCGGTGCAGGGTTCAACGCATTCGGTATCGCCGCGGGCGGCGGTGCCGGCCAGGCACTGGCCGAGTGGATGCACGACGGCACACCGCCGTACGACCTGTGGGTGGTGGACATCCGCCGCTTCGGCCGACCCCACCAGGACACCGATTGGGTGCGTACCCGCACGCTCGAGGCCTACTCGAAGCACTACACGATGGCCTGGCCGTTCGAGGAGCACCACAGCGGCCGCCCGGCGCGCACCTCGCCGTTGTACGACCGGCTGACGGCGGTAGGCGCTTCGTTCGGAGAGAAGCTCGGCTGGGAACGTCCGAACTGGTTCGCCGACCTCGCGGCCGGTGAGACCCCGGACGACGCCTACACCTACGGGCGACAGAACTGGTTCGAGGCGGTCGGACGCGAGCACCTCGCGTGTCGCGAGGCCGCGGTCATCATCGATCAGACCTCGTTCGCCAAGTTCACCCTCAAGGGACCCGACTCAATGGCCGCCATGGACTGGATCTGCGCCAACGACGTGTACAAGCCGGTCGGATCACTCACCTACACACAGATGCTCGACGACCGCGGGGGCATCCAGTGCGACCTCACCGTCGCACGGGTCGCGCATGACGAGTTCTACGTCGTCACCGGCACCGGCTTCGCGACGCACGACTTCGACTGGATCCAGCGGTCCATTCCTGCGGGAGCCAACGCGCAGTTGGTCGACGTGACGTCCGCGTGGTCGGTGTTGTCGCTCATGGGTCCGAACTCGCGCGCCGTCCTGCAGGCCGTCACGGCGGCCGACATGAGCAACGAGGCGTTCCCGTTCGCGACCATGCAGACCATCGGCATCGCCGGCTGCCCGGTGCGTGCGCTGCGCATCACCTACATGGGAGAACTCGGCAGGGAGCTGCATCTGCCCGTCGAGTACGCGCCGCGCGTGTACGACACGCTGATGGCCGCCGGCGTCGACCATGGCCTGACCAATGCCGGCTATCGGGCCATCGAGAGCTGTCGCCTCGAGAAGGGCTATCGCGCGTGGGGTAGCGACATCGGGCCCGACCACACCCCATTGGAAGCAGGCCTGGCATGGGCGGTCCGCCCGGCGAAGGAGTTCCGTGGACGCGACGCGTTCCTCCGGCAGAAGGAGACCGGCGTCCGCAAGATGCTTGCTGCGTTCACCGTTGATCCGGAGGTGGTGCTGCTCGGCCGAGAGACCATCTACCGCGATGGCGAACGCGTCGGCTGGCTCACCAGCGGCGGGTACGGCTACACCATCGGCCGCAGCATCGGGTACGGGTATGTCCGCAACGCGGGTGGCGTCACGCGCGACTGGGTGCTCGACGCCCACTACGAACTCGAGGTCGGCGGCGGCCGTGTGCCGGCCGAGTTGTCCCTGCAACCCCTCTACGACCCGTCCAACTCCCGTGTGAAGGCCTGACCCCCCATGACAACAGCCGTCCCTGCCCCCTCCCGCGCCCGCATCGTCGTCATCGGCGGCGGCATCCTCGGCTGCTCCATCGCCTACTGGCTGACGAAGATGGGCGAGACCGACGTCGCGCTCCTCGAGCAGCACCAACTCACCGATGGCGCCACCTGGCACGCCGCCGGCCTCGTCGGCCAACTGCGCTCCAGCCGCAACACGACGCGCATGCTCGAACAGTCCGTCGAGATGTATCGCGGCCTCGAGGCCGAGACCGGCCAGGCGGTCGACTGGCACGAGACCGGCAGCCTCCGCCTGGCGTGTTCCCCGGAGCGTGTCCTCGAACTGAAGCGGCTGGCGACGATGGCCAAGAGCTTCGGTCTGCCGATGGACGTCATCTCCCCCGAGAGGGCGCAGCAGCTGTTCCCGCTGATGAGCACCGACGACGTGCTCGCCGCGGCGTTCCTTCCGACCGACGGCTACATCGACCCCGCGTCGGTGACGATGGCCATCGCGCGTGGCGCCCGCATGCGTGGCGCGCAGATCTGCGAGCAGACCCGGGTGGTGTCCATCACCGTGGACGGCCGGCAGTGCACCACGGTGCACACCGTCGACGCCGACGGCAACCCGCACGCGGTCGAGTGCGAGATGGTCGTCAACGCCGCCGGTATGTGGGGCATGCAGGTGGGGCGCATGGCCGGCGTGCGGATCCCTGCCACCGCCGTCGAGCACCAGTACATGTTGAGCGGTCCCATCGAGGGCTACACGCCGGTCGAGCTGGGGAAGATGCCGACGATGCGCGACCCCGATCACCTCGTCTACTACAAGCCTGACGGCCCGGGACTGCTGGTGGGCGGGTACGAACCCGACACCATCGCGTTCGGCACCGGGCAGGGCAGCGACGGCATCCCGTCGCCGTTCCAGCGTCAACTGTTCGACCCGAACTTCGACCGTTTCGCGCAGCTCGCCGAGATGGCGGCGAAGCGCACACCGTGCATCGAGGCCGCTGGCATTCGCACCCTGCTGAACGGGCCAATCCCCTACTCGGCCGACGCGGACTTCGTGATGGGGCGTGTTCCCGAACTCGACAACTACTACGTCGCGACGGGCTTCCTCTACGGCATCGCAGCCGGAGGCGGGGCCGGAAAGATGATGGCCGAGTGGATGCTCGAAGGCCGACCCAGCCTGGACCTGTGGCCACTCGACGTGCGCCGATTCTCGTTCCACCACACCACGCGCCACTTCATGGACACGCGCATGGTCGAGATGTACGCGCATCACTACAAGCTCGCGGCACCGGGTTCCGAGAAGGTCACGGCGCGCGGCATCCGCCGAAGTCCGCTGCACGGCGCGCTCGAGGCCAACCGAGCCGTGTTCGGATCGCGTGGCGGTTGGGAGCGAGCGCTGTGGTTCGCCCCGCCGGATGTCGAAGCCGTCGACCGTCCGTCGTTCGAGGCGCCCAACTGGTTCGGGCACGTCGGCGCCGAGCACCGCGCGATTCGCGAAGGCGTCGCCCTGGTCGATCAGACGTCGTTCGCCAAGTTCGAGATTGCAGGTCCAGGCTCGCTCGACCTGGTGCAATGGCTCAGCGTGGCCGACATGGACAAGCCCGTCGGCACGGCCATCTACACCCAACTGTGCAACGAGCGCGGCGTCCTCGATGTTGCCGGCGCTGGACTTCTCCGGGCGATCCCGGCGGATCAGTCCGACCGCGTGCTCGTCGCTGTCGATTGTGCGCAGGAGACGCGGCTCACGGATCCTCGGCTGCTCGAGGCACCCATCGTCGTCAACATCGACCATCATCACGACAACACGCGTTTTGGCACCGTCAACATTGTCGCCGACGCGGCATCGTCGACTGCGGAGCTCCTGGCCGATCTCTTCGTCGAAGCGGAACTATCATTGACGCCGGCGATCGCCGAGGCGCTCTACACGGGACTCGTCACCGACACCGGGCGGTTCCAGTATTCGAACACGACACCGAGATCGCTTCGCCTGGCGGCAGACCTTGTCGAGGCGGGCGCAGAGCCGCAGCGTGTCTTTCAGAGCGTCTACGAGTCGATGCACTTCGCGAAGCTGAAGCTTCTTGCTCGAGCCCTCGAGCGAGCTACGCTCCACGCAGGGGGAGGCATTGTGATCTCGTATCTGCTTCGCGATGACTTCGATGAGGTCGGGGCGGTCGAGCCGTACTCGGAGGGAATCATCGACGTTCTTCGCGCGGTCGAAGGGGTCGAGCTCGCGGCTCTGATCAGGGAGCCACCGCGCGACAGCGGCCCCGCCCGGAAGATCTCGCTGAGGTCGTCGACCGACCGGGTCGA
>JANOET010000160.1:0-13242 GCA_031413415.1 Acidimicrobiaceae bacterium | reverse complement strand
CGCTTCTCCCGCGGCGACGACGGACGCCTGCGGCAGGACCTCGACGACGCGAGGGCGGCCGAACAGGCTGCCGTCGCCGAAGCGCACCAGCTTCGGTCGGCACTCGACGCAGTCCAGGTGGGTATCGTCCTCGTCGACTCGTCGGGGAACGTCGTGCTGCGCAACAGCGCGGCGACGTTCGGTGGTCATGCCGACGTGCTCGTCGGCGATGTCGTCACGCGGTTGTCGACCGTGGCGAGGAACGGCCAGCGCGCCGAAGAACGGCTCAGCCTGTTCGGCCCCCCGCTGCGGGTACTGATGGTGCGCGCCGTGCCGTTGCAGGAACGTGGCGCGCTCGTCACCATCGACGATCTCAGCGAGCGGGTGCGGGTCGATGCCGTGCGCACCGACTTCGTGTCGAACATCAGCCACGAGCTGAAGACTCCGGTGGGGGCGCTCGCCCTGCTGGCCGAGACGCTCGCCGACAGCGACGACATGGACCTGAATCGCCGCCTCGCCGAGAAGATGGTCGACGAGGCGCACCGTGCTGCGGGCACCATCGACGACCTGCTCGAGCTGTCGCGAATCGAACTGGGAGGGCAGGGCGAGCAGGAGGACGTCAGCATCACGGCCGTGATCCGCGACGCAACCGCTCGCCACCATCTCACCGCCGAGAGCTTCGGCGTCACGCTCGAGAACCTCGACACGAACGGGCTGATGGTCCAGGGCAACCGACTGCAGCTCGTCAGCGCGGTCAGCAATCTCATCGACAACGCAGTGAAGTACAGCAACCACGACGGCATCGTGCGCGTCGGCGCCGATCAGGTCGCCGACAGCATCGAGATCCGCGTCGCCGACCAGGGGGTGGGCATCCCCTCGCGCGACCTCGATCGCATCTTCGAGCGCTTCTATCGCGTCGATCGCGCCCGAAGCCGCGACACGGGCGGGACCGGACTCGGTCTTGCCATCGTCCGCCACATCGCCACCAACCACGGCGGCGATGTCTCGGTCCGCTCTCGCGAAGGCGAGGGCAGCACGTTCACACTTCGCATCCCGATTCAGGAGCAGTAGCACCACATGGTCACACAAGGGCGCCCCACCATACTGGTGGTGGAAGACGAGGCGAGCTACGTCGAAGCATTGACGATCGGTCTCACCCGAGAAGGCTTCAACGTCGAGGTCGCCACCGACGGAGCCGAGGCGTTGCTGCGCTTCGACGACGTCACCCCCGATCTCGTGCTGCTCGATGTGATGCTGCCGAAGATGAGCGGCATCGACGTCTGCCGGCTCATCCGCAAGCGTTCGCAGGTGCCGATCATCATGGTCACGGCCAAGGGTGCCGAGATCGACACGGTGGTCGGTCTCGAGGTCGGCGCCGACGACTACGTGAGCAAGCCGTACCGCATGCGCGAATTGGTGGCCCGGATGCGCGCGGTCATGCGCCGCAACGGTACGGGAACGCCGGCCGTCGAACCCGAGGTGTCGGGTGGCGCGATCTCGGTGGGTCCGCTGACGCTCGACCCCGAGGAGCACCGGGTGTTGCTCGACGGCTCCGAGGTGGCACTGCCGCTGAAGGAGTTCGAACTGCTCCAGCTGCTGCTCGCCAACGCCGGCCGCGTGCTCACCCGCGATGTGCTCATCGATCGGGTGTGGGGCAGCGACTACGTCGGCGACACCAAGACGCTCGACGTGCACGTGAAGCGGCTACGGGCGAAGATCGAGCCCGATCCTGCAAACCCGACGCGCATCACCACGATCCGCGGGCTCGGCTACAAGTTCGAGCGTCCGAAGCCCTGACCCCGGCCGACCCCTACGATGCGGGCGTGAACCAACCCCGCGTCGCCACGGCACCCCCGGTGTCGAAGTTCCAGCGGCTGGCGCGCACGCATGCGTTCATGGCCGTCGGCGATGCGGCGATGTACGGCGCCCTGGCAGGGTCGTTCCTGCTCGGACTGACCCCCGACGCGCAGCGCCCGAAGGTGCTGTTGTACCTGCTCATCAGTGCTGCGCCGTTCGCCGTGGTGGCTCCCGCGATCGGCCCGACGGTGGATCGCATCCCCGGCGGCCGGCGCATGGTGATGCAGATCACTGCGGCGGTCCGGGCGCTCACCTACCTGTTGATGATCTACCACGTCGACGATCTGTTGCTGTACCCGCTGGTGTTCGTCGCACTGGTGATGCAGAAGACGTACTCGGTGTCGAAGAGCGCGCTGGTGCCCATGGTGGTGCGCAGCGACGACGAACTCGTCGAGGCGAACTCGAAACTCGGACTCATCTCGGGTGCCGTCGGCGCGCTGGCAATCGGTCCACTCACCCTGTTGGGCAAGGCCAGCACCACCGTGCCGCTCACGATGGGAATGGTGCTGTTCGTGTTCGCCGGCCTCGCTGCTCGCCGACTGCCGAGCGACATCGTGGCCGCGGTGAAGGCCGAGCAGGCCGAGAAGGTCGAGCTGCGCTCGCGTGGCATCCGCGCGTCGAGCGTGGCGATGATGCTCATTCGGGCATGCATCGGCTTTCTGACGTTCCACCTGCTGTTCTGGCTGCGCGAGGACTACGGCCTGGCTGCGTTCGGCCTCGCGGCGGGCGCCAGTGTCCTCGGGTCGATGACCGGCAACATCCTCGCCCCGATGCTGCGTCGACGACATCACGAGCGACGCATGCTCGTCGGCGCCCTGGGCATCATCGCCGGCGCAGGTCTGCTGGCCGCGTTCACGGCCGGCCTCGGGAGCGCGGTGGTGCTCGCCTTCGTCGTGAACTTCTCGTCCTCGATCGGTCGCCTGGCGTTCGACTCGATCGTGCAGCGCGACGCACCCGACGCCAACCAGGGTCGCGCGTTCGCCCAGTTCGAGACCCGTTTCCAGCTCGCCTGGGTGTTGGCTGCGCTGCCACCGGTGGCGTTCACCCTGCCCGGATGGCTCGGCTTTCTCATCGTCGGGCTCATCGCCGCGGTGGCGATCGTGCTCTACCTGCGCGGCAACGCGACTAGAGCTCGAGGCGCGCGATCCAGAGGCCCGGTGCGTCGATCTCCGCAGGGGTCGGCAACGCGCTCGGCTTCCTGAACAGGTCGGTCAGGCCCGCCTCTCCCACGCGGTCGACCACGCCGGCGGCGAACTGCTTGCCGCGCTGCACGGTCTGCTGGGTGAGCTGCAGGCCCAGCAGCCGCTCGACGAAGACGTCGTCGGGAGCGACCTCGACCCGGCGACGACGCACCGCTTCGGCGATGCGCAGGGCATCGCCGCCGATGACGCGCACTGCAACGGAATCGACGAGGTAGTCGACGTAGCCGACGACCGCTGCGGTGGCGGCATCGAGTTGCGGCGCAAGTGCGTTTTGTGCCGGCGACTGCACCGCGCCGAGCAGGACGGCAGGATCGCCCAGTAGCTGCTGGATGGCCTGCATCGGGTCGTTCGCGCCCTCGGCTTCGAGCGAGCTGATCCGTTCGGCGATCGCGCCCGGGTCGGGCTGGAACTTGCCGACGTAGCTGCGGACCATCGCGGCGTACTGCTCGCGCAACGAGGCGATGGAGAACAGCGTGTGCCCGGTGAGCTCCTGGGCGAGCACCCACAGGCGCATCTCGTCGACGGGCAGGCTCCAGTCGGTGGCGAACTGATCGATGTTCGCCGGCACCACCAGCAGCGTGTCGTCGCTGCGTGGGATGGGGAGGTCGTACTGACCGAACGTGCGCACGGCCATGCGGCCGACCATCGACCCGACGGCCATGCCCATCATCGACGGGGCCATCATCTGGCTGAGCCCGGCCATCATGGCCATCATCGGGTCGGCGGCATCGTCGGCGTCGGTGACCGGTCGCTTGCCCAGCGACACCGCGAGTTCGGTGAACAGGGGACGGTACGCGTCGAGCGTTCGCTGCGCCCACACGCCGCGCATGACCGGGGTGATCTCGGGGAAGGCGATCTCGGCCCCGGTGAGGTCGCGCACGTGCAGTTCCAGAATGCGGGCCAGTTCGGCCAACTGGATGCGGACCGAGGGATCGACGTTCGGCTCGCTCTTGCCGTCGGCGGCGGCGATGGAGGCGAACTGGCGAGCCGCATCCCAGTTCAGTGGACCCTGGTTGGCGAGCAGCTTGGCGAACTCGCCGAACATGGGCACATTGGCGAACGGGTCGTCGCCCGAAGCGCCGTCACCGGATGGGGCCGGGGTGTCACCGTCTGCCATGTCCGAAGCCTACGGTGACGGAACGGGGTAGCGTCAGCAGGTGATGAACCTGGCGGCAGCGACGAGCACACGCACGACTCCGGTATGGGTGAACGACGGCACCAGCAGCCTCGGCTCGCGGGTGTTGCGTCGCCTCACGGAAGGCGACCGCGCCCATGCGGCCGAGCCTGCCGACTGCGAGGTGATGGTCTGGCTCAGCGCCCACGACGCCGATGCACGTGCCAGCCGTCGCGAGAGCGCGCTGCAGGGGTTGTCCGCAGCGCTGGTCGAGTGCCCACACCTCACCCACGTCGTCCTGGTCAGCTCGGCCATGGTCTACGGCGCCTGGGCGAACAACCCGGTTCCCCTCACCGAGGATGCGGCGCTGCGTCCCGACGTCGAGTTCGCCTACGCCCGACAGTTGGGCGCGGTCGAGCAACTCGTCGACGCGTGGCGGTTGGCGGTGCCCGGTCGGTCCGTCACCGTGCTCCGCCCGGTCGTCAGCATGGCCGCCGACGGCACCAGTGGCATCGCCGCTGCGCTCGCCGCCGGGATGGGCCAGCGGGTGGGCGAGGACGACCCGCCTGCGCAGTTCCTTCATCTCGACGACCTCGCCGCGGCGGTGGTGCTCGGCGCCGAAGAACGACTCGACGGTGTGTTCAACGTCGCGCCCGACGGCTGGATCGCCGGAGAGCGCGTTCGGGCGCTCGCCGGGGCGGTCCCGCGGCTGAAGATGCCCGACCGTGTGGGCGAAGTGGTCACCAACCTGCGGTGGCGATTCCAGCGCGGCCCCATCCCGCCCGGCCTGCGCAGCTACACGCGTTGGCCATGGCTGGTGGCCAACGACCGTCTGCGCAGCGCCGGGTGGCAGCCCATCGTCACCAACGAGCAGGCCTACGTCGAGGGCACCGAGGCGAAGTGGTGGACGATGGTGTCGCCCAAGCGCCGCCAGGAGTTGTCGCTCGGCGGTCTTGCTGTCGGCATCGTGTTGGGTGTCGCGGTCATCGCTCGAGTCGTGCGGCGCGCCCAACTCCGCCGTCGATGAGGTTCGCTCAGAGGTTGGCGCGCGGGGCGGCGAGGACGACGTCGATCGTCTGTTCCGCGCCATTGCGCTGCACCACGACCGTCGCCGTGTCGCCCGGCTGCAGCGACGCCAGCGCAGCGCCGACCGCAGTGGCATCGATCACCGCGGCGCCATTGACCGATGTCACCTGATCGCCGACTTCTATGCCGGCGGCTGCCGCAGGGCCGGCAGCGTTCACCGAGTCGACGATGACGGCGCCGTCGAGCACGCTCAACATCACGCCCATCCACACCTTGGTGCCGGCTTCCTGGGCGAGGGCTTTCTGCAACGAGTCGAGGTGCTGCAACGTGACGAGCGTGGCGACGCCGTTCGAGTGCGTGCACAACGCCACGAGCTCGCCGCGCTGGTTGACGACGGGTGTGCCTTCCGGCAGACCATCGACCGGCGCCGCGGGATCAGTGCTGGTGGTGGCGATGGAGCCATCGTCCTGCACGGTGGCGCTAGCACCGTCGGAGCCGTAGAAGTGGAGCGTGTCGCCGGGCTGCAGGTCGGTGGCCACCGTGAATGAGGCCATCGCGGCACCCGGCTCGTGGACGAGCACCGCGATACCGCTGCGCTGGTCGACGAGCAACACTTCTGCCTGCTCGATCTGACCGTCGGGCAGCAGCAGCGCCACGGTGTTGTCGTCGCTCACTGCGCTCGCGGTGGTGATGATGAGAGCCCCGCCGTTCACGGCGACGGCCACTGCGACCGGCTCGACCGACGTCCCGAGCGTGACCGCGTAGGTGGGAAGGGGAGCGGGCCGCGCGCTCGTCGGCGTGGTGCTGCCGGTGAGCGCAGGTGTCGATGTGGACGGCGTGGACGGCGTCGTGGTGGTGTCGGCCGTGGACGAGGTGGCGACGTCGGTCGTGGTGGTGGGCGCGGTCGCCACCGTCGACGAGCTGGCCCCGAAACCCGACGTGTTCGCCACAGTGGAGCGCACGGTGACCCCTGCGCTGCGACCGGCGTGCGTGGGCAGCATGGTCCACAACACGGCGAGCGCGAGCACGCCTCCGACGACGCCCGTTGCGGCCGTCAGGCCACGACCGATGGTGAGCGGCGGCTCGCTGGCGACCCAGGCCTGGGCGCCCATCTCGCTGGGGTGCCGCCACTGCCGTTCGTGCGCGGGAACCGGCGCGATGGGGTACTGCTCATCGTCGTTTCCCTCACTCCGGTCCACGAGTGGTGCAGGCTAGTGGCGACGTCGCCGCGTGTGTCGTCGCGGCAGGAACCTGCGCCGACACGACCATCGCCGCTCCATGCCCGCCTCGGGCTACGCTGAGGCATTGTGCATGCACCGTCCGATGGCAACTCCTGGCTGGCTCTCACCGAGCAAGCACTGCCCGTCGGCGACGTCCACGACTGGTGCCTGCAGCCGCAGTGCGGTGCCGTCGTGCTGTTCAGCGGCACGGTGCGCGACCACGCCAGCGACGAGGGCGGTGCGATGCGCACCGACGTCCAGCACCTCACCTACGAGGCGTACGAGTCCCAGGTCGTGCCCTCCTTCGCCGCGATCGAGACCGAACTCCGTACCCGTTGGCCGCACACCGGCCGAGTGGCACTGTTGCACCGAATCGGCCGGCTCGACCTGATGGAGAGCTCGGTCGTCGCCTGCGTCAGCGCCCCACACCGCCCCGAGGCGTTCGAGGCCGCTCGATTCGCCATCGATGCACTGAAGGCCAGCGCACCCATCTGGAAGCACGAGGTGTGGGCCGACGGCGCCGACTGGGGTGCTGGGGCACACCAGCTCGTGTCTCCCGAGTCCGTGCCCTCCGCTGCCCGGGCCGCAGCCTCCAATGCTTCGGGCGGGGTCGATCGCACGTGATCTGGGTCCTCATCGCCATCGTCGTGGTCGTCCTGGCCGTCCTCGTCATCGTGATGCGCCGACCGCGCCAAGAGCCCGGAGTCGCCAGCTTCCGCCGGCACATCGACGCGCTCTCGCCCGAGGCACGCCGCGAAGTGATGGATCGCCACCGCTCGCAGGACGACGCCAACGACGACCCCAATGAAGGGCCCGGGAACTGACCCATGGCACGTGACCTCGCGATCGACCTCGGCACGGCGAACACGCTCGTGTACATGAAGGGCCGCGGCATCGTGCTGAACGAGCCGTCGGTGATCGCCCTCAACCGGCAGACCGGCGAAGTGCTCGCCACCGGTCGCGAAGCGTGGCAGATGATCGGCCGTACGCCCGGCTACATCGTGGCGGTGCGTCCCCTTCGCGGCGGCGCCATCACCGACTTCGAAATCACCGAACGCATGATTCGCCTGCTGTTGCAGCGCGTCGGCGTCAGCCGTTTCACCCGCCCGAAGGTCGTCATCTGCGTGCCCTCGGCCATCACCGAGGTCGAGCGTCGCGCTGTGACCGACGCGGCGCGCCGCGCCGGTGCCGCCGATGCCCAGCTCATCGAGCAGCCCATGGCTGCGGCCATCGGCGCCGATCTGCCGATCGACGAACCGGTCGGCAACATGGTCATCGACATCGGCGGCGGCACCAGCGAGACCGCAGTCATCAGCCTCGGTGGCGTGGTGGCGCTCGAGGCAGTCCGCGTCGGCAGTTTCGACATCGACGCCGCCATCCAGGCCTACGTGCGCCGCGAGCACGGCATCGCCATCGGCGAGCGCACGGCGGAAGAAGTGAAGATGGCCATCGGCTCGGCGGCGCCCACCGACGACGAGAGCCAGGCCGAGGTGCGCGGCCGAGATCTGATGACGGGTTTGCCCAAGACGGTGGTGCTGACACCCGAAGAGATCCGCTTCGCCATCGAGGACGTTCTGTCCAGCATCATCGCCTCGGTCGTGCGCTGCCTGGCGAAGGCCCCGCCCGAACTGGCACAGGACTTCCTCGTCCGCGGCATGTATCTGGTGGGCGGCGGCGGTCTGCTGCGCGGCCTCGCTTCGCGCATCGAGAAGGAGACCCAGGTGCCGGTGAAGATGAGCAACGTGCCGCTCGAAGCCGTCGTGCTGGGCGCCGGTCACTGCATCGAGCACTACGACGCGTTGAAGAACATGTTCATGGGTGCCCGCCGCTCCTGAGTCCCGCCGACATGCGCTGGAGAGCTCGATTCTGGCAGGGTGTACGACGTGAGTGACACCAAGCCTTCGACGCCCCCGGTTTCGGACTGGGCCACCGACTACGACATCTTCGATCCGGAGTACATCGACAACCCGTTCCCCATCTGGGATCAGTTGCGCGAGCAGTGCCCGATCGCCCACACGGACCGCTGGGGTGGCTCGTGGTTGCCGACGCGCTACGAGGACGTCACCGAGATGGCGCGCAACATCCTCGACTTCCCGTCGGGCAACGGCATCTCGGTCATGCCCCCGCCTGCCGGCATCGGCGAGCCCGGCGGCCCGCCGCCCCTGCTGGCATCGGGCCTGCCGCCGATCAGTTCCGACCCGCCCCTGCACACGTGGACTCGCCGATTGGTCCTGCCGACGATGAGCCCCGCTCGCGTCGCGGAGTACGAGATCTTCACGCGCGACCTGTGCCGCACCCTGGTCGACGGTTTTCTCGCCCGCGGTGAGGTCGATGCTGCGGCCGAGTACGCGCAGCAGATCCCTGTGCGCGTGATCGCGCACATCCTCGGTGTGCCCGAGTCCATGTCGTCGACGTTCACCGAGTGGGTGCGCGACGTGCTCGAGTTCGCCAACGACCCCGAGCGACGCATGCGTGGCATCACGGGCATCCTTCAGTACCTCACCGTGGCGCTCGACGAGCGCATCGCCAACCCCACCGACGACTTCATCAGCGAGTTGCTGCAGTCCGAGCACGACGGCGAACCCATCGATCGTTCCGTGGTCATGGGCATGTGCGCGCTGCTCCTCATCGCCGGCATCGACACCACCTGGTCGTCGATCGGTTCGTCGATGCACCACCTCGCCACCCACCCCGACGACCGTCGTCGCCTGCTCGGTGCCGACAAGGACCTGTGGTCGACGGCGATCGAGGAACTACTGCGCGCCTATGCGCCCGTCACGATGGCCCGCCGCCTGTCGCACGACGTCGAGTTCAACGGCTGCCCGATGAAGGCCGGCGATCGCATCCTGATGAACTTCCCCCGCGGCCAACCGCGATCCCGAACAGTTCCCCGATCCCGACAAGGTCATCCTCGACCGCGAGAACAATCGCCATGTCGCGTTCGGCGCCGGCATCCACCGTTGTGCCGGCTCGAACCTGGCTCGCATGGAGCTGCGGGTCGCCATCGAAGAGTTCATCACCCGCATCCCCGAGTTCGAATTGAAGGATCCTGCGCTGGTCACCTGGGCGGGCGGCCAGGTGCGCGGCCCGCGCAACATTCCTGTCGTGTTCTGATGCGGTCGCTGCGCGACACCACCCACGCGCTCGACGCGGGTCTCGCACAGATCCGTCACCAGTTCCAGGTCCCGCTCGAGTTCCCGCCCGAAGTGCTGCGCGCAGCCGACGACGCGGCGCGGCGTGAACCCAGCGAACACGTCGACCGCACCGACGTTCCGTTCGTCACGCTCGACCCCGAGTTCAGCACCGACCTCGACCAGGCCTTCACGATCACTCGCTCGGGCGACGATCTGCTCTTGCAGTACGCCATCGCCGACGTCGCCTGGTTCGTGCGCGACGGCGATGCGGTCGACACCGAGGCGTGGACTCGGGGGATGACGCTGTACCTGCCCGACGGCAAGGCTGGCCTGTACCCGCCTGTCCTCGCCGAGGCGGCAGCGAGCCTGCTGCCCGACGGTCCGCGGCCGGCGGTCGTGTTTCACGTGCGGTTGGCCGCCGATGGCATCGCGACGCTCGACGGCGCCGAACGGGCCATCGTGCGCACCCGGGCCAAGCTCGCCTACGACCGGGTCACCGCAGCCGATCTGCCCGAGGGATTCGCCGAGTTCGCCCGCCGGATGGAGGCCGCCGAGGTCGTTCGCGGTGCGGCGCCCGTGGACCCACCCGAGCAGGTGGTCGAGCGCAACGCGCACGGCTATCGGCTCGCGTTCCGACCGCGCCTGGCCAGTGAGACCGCCAATGCCGCGCTGTCGCTCGCCACGAACATGGCGGTCGCCGACGTGCTGCAGCGCGCCGGCACGGGCCTGTTCCGGGTGATGCCCGAGCCCGACGGCCGCGCGATCGGCCGGCTGCGGCACATGGCGCACGCGTTCGGCATGTCGTGGCCGACGACCGAGGCGCTCGAGTCGTACGTTCGCACGCTCGACCCCAACGATCCCGCTCACGCCGCGTTTCTGCTGTCGGTGCGTCGGGCCGGTGGCGGCGCCGAGTACGTCACGTTCACTCCGGGGACGGTGCCGTGGCATTCGGCCGTTGCCGCGACGTACGCCCACGCCACGGCGCCGCTGCGCCGACTCGCCGATCGCGACGTGGTGCAGGCCGTGCTCGCGGTGGCCAACGGCCAGAACGTGCCGTCCGACGTCACCGAGCGCCTGGCTCGGCTGCCGGCGACGATGGCCAGGGCCGCGGGGAAGTCCGCGCAGATCGAACGCTCGGTCATCGACCTCGCCGAAGCCGTCATGCTCGAGGGACACGAGGGCACCACCTACGCCGCGGTGGTGGTCGAAGACGACGACGAGATCTCCAAGATCCAGCTCACCGATGTGGCGGTGTTGGCCAAGGTCACGGCGAAGGGGTTGCGCCCCGGCGACGAGTGCCGGGTGAGGCTGGTCAGCGCCGATCCGGTTCGCCGCGAGGTGCTCTTCGAGCGAGTCGCCTGACCGTGTGCGCCCAGTCGGGTCGGTTCAGCCCGGGGTGATCTCGACGAGGGCGCCGTCGCCGTGGGCGAGCACGAACAGCTCGCCGTCGGGGCCACGCACGACGGCGCTGGGGCTGCCGACACGGCCGAGCAACACGTTGCCGGTCAGCGCGTTGTCGGCGCCGGCCTGCAACGCCCAGACGTTGCCGCTGCAGTAGTCGGCCACCACGTACCAGCCGACCAACGACGCAACGGCGTCGCCGCGGTACACGGCGCCGCCGCTCACGGAGCAACCGTCGTCGCCGTGTTCGTACTCCCAGATCGGCGCCTGGACGCCCTCCGCAGGTTGGTCGGTGTTGAACCGGTGGGTGCCCTCGAACGCGCTCCAGCCGAAGTTGACACCCTTGCCACCACCGTCGGCCGCAGTGGCGAGATCGACTTCCTCCCACTGTCGCTGGCCGACGTCGGCGATCCACAGGTCGCCGGTCGCGGTGTCGAAGTCGAACCGCCACGGGTTGCGCAAGCCGTACGACCAGATCTCGGGTTTCGCGGCGGGGTCGTCGACGAACGGATTGTCGGCCGGCACGGTGTAGGGGCGACCGTCGGTCGCGGTGGGGTCGATGCGCAGGATCTTGCCCAGGTACGAACCGAGGTCCAGTGCATGTCGCTGGGGATCGTTCGCGGAACCGCCGTCGCCCAGGCCGATGTAGAGGTATCCGTCGGCGCCGAACACCACCTCGCCCCCGTTGTGGTTGCGGTACGGCTGATCGATCGTCATGACCGTGCGCTCGGACGACTGATCGAACGAACCGTCGCTGGCGACGGCGAACTCGGCGATGACCGTGTCGCCCGACGAGTTCGTGTAGTCGACGTACGCGAACGGCTCAGCCGGGTGGAAGGCCATGCCCAGCAGGCCCTGCTCGTTGCCGGTGGAGATATTGCCCGAGATGTCGAGCACGGGATCGCCGGCCGCGCCATTGCGTACGGGGACGATACGGCCGTTCTGCTGCACGACGTAGAGGGTGGGATCATCAGCGCGGAACCCGATGTCGACGGGTTGGGTGAGTCCGGTGACGAACGGCGTGAACGTCACGGCTTCGGGCGTGAGCGGCACGGTGCTGGAGGGAGTGGCACTCGTCGCCGTGGACCCGGCGCTGTCGCCGGTCGTCGAGTCGGGTGCCGACGTGTCCGAGCACGCAGACAGCAGCAGGACGCCAGCCGCGAGTAGCGGAAGGTGGCGTTTCAGGACTGGCCCACCCGGACGAGGCCCTCTTGCACGACGCTGACGGCAAGGTGGCCGTCGGCGGTGAAGATCGCGCCACCGGCCAAGCCGCGCGCACCGCCCGTGGAGATGGGGTGTTGGTCGTACAGCAACCAGTCATCGGCTCGGAACGGGCGGTGGAACCACATCGCATGGTCGAGGCTGGCCATCTGCATGCCCGGTGTCTCCCACGACAGCCCGAACGGCAGCACGGTGGTGTCGAGCAGCGTCATGTCGCTGGCATAGGTGACGATGCAGGCGTGCAGAGTCGGGTCGTCGGGCAATGTGCCGTCGGCCCGCAGCCACACCTTCTGGCCGAAGCTCTTCACGCCCTGGCGGCTGAAGGGATCGGCGTCGATGTGGCGCAGGTCGATGGGTCGGGGACGTTCGTACCACTCGCCCATGCGGTCCTTGTACGGCGCCATGCGCGTCTTGAAGTCGGGCAGGCTCTCGGCAGGCGGCACGTCGAGCGGCATCGGCGGCTGGTAATCGGGCCCGTCCTCGGCAGAGTGGAAACTCGCCTGAAGATTGAAGATGGCCTTGCCGTGCTGGATGGCCACGACGCGTCGAGTCGAGAAGCTCTTGCCGTCGCGGATGCGATCGACTTCGTAGAGGATGGGCACGGTGGGGTCGCCCGGACGTAGGAAGTAGGCGTGCAACGAATGCACCTGACGGCCCGGTTCGACCGTGCGGGTCGCGGCGACGAGGGCCTGGCCGGCCACCTGGCCACCGAAGACGCGCTGGCGGTTCTCGTCGGGGGAGACGCCACGGAAGATGTTCACCTCGATCGCTTCGATCGATTCAATCAAAGTTCAGAAAACCTGGGGTGACACCATCTTTTCAAAATATGGAGTGCTCGCTGAATACAACTTATCGGGAAAAATCGAATATTGGTCCTACGACAAAACTTACTATGGCAAAGTTACTGGAAATTGTCTGCTCTATATGATTCCGCCATTACCGTGGCTGTACGGACCATTATTACGAAAGTTACAAGGAATTAAGAATCGAAATATGCTATGGTACCACGTTCATGCTAAGGACATTTTTTGCTGGTACCAGGTACTTGGACGAGTACTCGTACCTGGTACTGTACTTGTACCTGGTAC
>JANOET010000159.1:0-2333 GCA_031413415.1 Acidimicrobiaceae bacterium | reverse complement strand
CGATCGAGTCGCGGCGAGCGCGTCGGCGATACGGCGCGGCCAAGGCGCGGCGCTGGCGACGACCGACGTGCTCGCCGGGCAACCACGGCGTACCCCACACGAACGCCGGGGTGGTGCGCGTCATGAGCCGATGCACACCGTTGGTCGCGGCGAGCCGGATGAGCCACGGCGCCGACCGCCCGGCGGGCACGGCGATGCCCGTGTTCGACAACACGAGACCGGCGACCAGTTCGGGGTGCTGCACGGCCACGCCCATCGCGATGGCGCCGCCCCAGTCCTGCGCCACGATCCACACCGGGCCTGCGACGCCCAGCGCGGCGAGCAGGTCGCGCACGTCGGCGACGCGGTCGCGGTACGGACGCGTGCCGACGTGATCCGACCACCCCATGCCCAGGTGATCGGGAGCGACGACGCGGATCGCCGGGTCGAGTTCGTCAAGCAGGCGCGACCACAGGAACGACCACGTCGGGTTGCCGTGGAGGCAGAGCACCGTTGCCCCACCCGTGCCGGGACGATCGAGCAGGTGCCACCGATGTGTGGAGCCGTCGTGGCTGGGCACGACGACGTGACGGGACCACGCGGGGTCCAGCCCGTACGTCTCGAAGTCGAGCGCGGTCGGGGCCGCGGCCATCACCAGAGGATCTCGGTGGCGCTCGTGTTCAGGCCCGAGCCGATGCCCAGGCAGAGCACGCGCTGGCCCGGGAGGATCTGGTCCTGCACGCCCGCAAGGGTGATCGGCACTGCGGCCGGCCCCACGTTGCCGTACTTCGGGTAGGTGAGCGGCACCTTCGTCTGGTCGATGCCCAGGCGATCGCACAGCATCGAGGTGTGCACCTTGCTGACCTGATGAAGGATGAACCAGTCGGCGCCGGGTGCCCAGTCGAAGTCGGCAGGCGCTGCGTTCCAGGCCTCGTCGGCGAGGTCGAGGCCGGCGACCAGCAGCGCCGCGGTGTCGGTGGTCATGCGGTCGAGGCTGCCGACACACAGCAGCTCGTGTTGCGTGGCGGCACGAGCGGTGCCACCGACGACGCGGTGCGCCTCGGGGTGCAGATCGGTGCGAGCGAGCACCATGGCTGCAGCGCCGGAGCCGAGCGTGAGCGAGGCGAACTCGTTGAACACGTCGATCATCGTCGCCGTCGGCTGGCGCAGACGCTCGATGGTGGTCTCCTGCGTGTAACGGCTGCCTTCGCCATCGACGATGAGCGCGTACTCCACGGTGCCGGAGTCGATCATCGAGGCCGCGACGTGCATCGCGTTCATGAAACCGAGGCAGGCGTTGCCGATGTCGAAGTTCAGACACGACGAGGGCAGACCGAGGCGGTGATGCACGGCACAGGCGACCGAAGGTTCGAGGTGCTCCTTGCACACCGACGTGCTGATGAGCACACCGATCTGTGACGGGTCGATGCCGGCCTTCTGGATGGCGGCCCGTCCAGCCATGGCTGCCGCATCGGCGAACGACACGTCGGTGTCCCACCACCGGCGCTCGTCGATGCCAGCGACGCCGGACAACAACCCGGGGCGCATGCCGTTGCGCGCGTAGGTCTCGGCCAGTTGCTCGTCGATCCAGTCGGACGTGACGACATGTGGCGCCTCGACGGCCGCAAGACTCAGTACTCCGCTGTGCTGGTGCCGGAACACCGAGTTTCCACTCATCAATCAGCCTTCGTTCGATTCAGCTCAGAGGCTAGGAGCCGATCCTCGCCCTCGTGCAGGCGGGGCGACACGCGGGGCACGACACCAACTGTCCACGCAGGTCAGATCACTGGTCGTCCGGACGCGCAACGGAGCGGGCCGGTGGCCCGCTCCGTGATGCTGAGGGTGACGTGGTTCAGTCGTCGGAGCCGTGACCACTGTTGTCGTCGTCGCCCTCGTCGTCGCCCTCGTCGTCGCCACCGTGATCGTCGACCGTGTTGGAGGTGGCCGGGTTCGAGGTTTCGGTGTCGTCGGACGCACCGGCGGGGCGATCGCCACCGTGATCGTCGATGCTGTTCGAGGTCTCGACCGAGCTCGAGGTCTCGACCGAGTTCGAGGTCTCGACCGAGTTCGAGGTGACGGTGTCGTCGGACGCACCGGCCGGGCGGTCGCCGCCGTGATCGTCGATGCTGTTCGAGGTCTCGACCGTGTTGCCGGTCGTGTTCTCGGTCGAGCCGGTCGTGTTCTCGGTCGAGCCGACCGTGTTCTCGGTCGATCCGACGGTGTTCACCGTGGTGGGCGTGCGGTTCGCGTCGCCCGTGGCCGCGGCGGCGAAGCCGGCGGCGCCGAAGAGGACGACACCCGAGATCGCGCTGGCGACGATCAGGCGGCGGTGGTTCTTGGTGGTGGGGGTCGAG
>JANOET010000158.1:0-25825 GCA_031413415.1 Acidimicrobiaceae bacterium | reverse complement strand
CCCATATACTTACAATGATTAAGTGAAAATACCTTATTTTATATACTATTTATGTGTAAGCTATTATTTTACAATACTTTACAGTGTTTAACTTTAAGGGGTTAGGGGAACCTAGTCCGAGAGGGAAGCTAGGGACGCTAGCAAGGGGCCAAGGATGCCCCAGAACAGCCCAGTAGCGGATCGGGTAGCCCTCGTGAAGGATGGCCGACACCTTGCGGTCCTTGCGGTCCTTGCGTCGGGCCGCGTCGTCGCCTTCGGTGACCGCTGACGGCATGGTGCCGGACACCATCGCCACCCGCCCATGACCCGCGGCGACGGTGACCATGCCGACTCCACCGGGACGACTTCCCACGACGCGCGCTTCGCCGCCGTGGGCATCGAGCAGCCACAACGCTGGCGGTGCGTCGTCGGCGCCGTCCGGATCGGGGCGTCCGGACACGAACAACATCGATCCGTTGGGCAGGAAGGCTGCCGACGACTCGCCCTTCGCGCTCCGCGTCAGTCGCCGAGGAGTGCGTTGGCCCGCGGGGTCGACCTCCCACAGCGCGCTCGTCGAACCGGTGCGATCGGCGCCGATGACGTTCACCGCCGTGACCAGCCGCGAACCGTCAGGGCTGAGGGCGAGACCGGCCAGCCGCGGCAGTGCGATGTACGCGTCGAGGTCGTGGAACGGGGTGGGGCTCGGGTCACTCGTCACGGCACGTTGCTATCACGCCCGATCGGTACCCTTCGCCGTGTGACCGACTTCCCACTCATCGGACGTGGACGCGCCGCCGACGTCTTCGATGTCGGGGACGGCCGAGTCCTCCGCCGCTATCGCACCTCCCGCGGAGGGCACGTGGAACGTGAGGCGCTGGCCATGCGCCACCTGCGCGAGCGCGGTGCGCCCGTCCCCGAGGTGTTCTCCGCCGACGGTCTGGACATGGTGATGCAGCGGCTCGACGGCGCCACCATGCTCGACATGCTGAAGGCGAAGCCGTGGCGCGCCGCCGCCCTCGGGCGTGAACTCGCCGCCGTGCACTCCCGCATTCACGACATCCCGGCGGGCGAGCTGAGCCTGCCCCGGTTCAGCGATGGCGACGCCGTCCTGCACTTCGACCTCCACCCCGACAACGTGATGCTGACCGACCGGGGTCCCGTCGTCATCGACTGGAGCAACGTCATGGTCGGCGACCCGCGTGCCGACGTCGTGAACACGTGGATGCTGATGGCGACGAGTTCACCCGACGACGTGCCGTTGCTGCTGCGACCGATGGTGCGGCGCATCCGCGGCGCCCTGGTTCGCGGGTTCATCGAGCACCTCACCGTCGACGGCGACACCGGACGGTGGGTGGCGCTCGTGTGCGCGCGACGGCTGCAAGATCCGAACACCCGCGACGACGAGAGGGTGCGCGTCCGCCAGTTCGCCGCGACCCACGGAGGGAGTCAGGTGTAGAGGTGGGCGCGTAGGTCGAAGCCGAGCGCTTCGCCGTCGAGGCGCAGGTGGCGGGCATTGAAGCCCTTGGTGTGGATGCTGATGGCCACCTGGTCGGCGGACAGATCGCTGGGGGTGGCGAAACCGAACAAGCCGTTCGAGTCCGTGCGGCCGCGGGCGAGTTCACGCGCCGAACGACCGGGCAGATGAGCGACGACGGTCACCTCCGCCCCCTCGATGGGTGGGTACTCTCCGGAGAGATCGGCGTCGTTGTCGACCACGGCAACGCGGCCGGTGCGGTTGTCGGGCTTGCGCTCGGCGGTCACCGCCACGTCGCGCAGCCAGATCATCGGCTCGGCCACCACCGCCTCGAAACCCGCTTCGACGACGTGGGCCGCCGGGTTGGCGTGCAGGCTCACGTCCTGCGGCGCCATGCCGTGGTCGGCCGACACCACGAACAACGTGTCCTCGAACAGACCCTGACGGTCGAGCTCGGCGAGGACGTGGCCAATGCGTCGATCGGTCTCGACGAGCGCGTCGACGAGCCCGTCGGCGTGAGGGCCGTACTCGTGACCGGCGCCGTCGGTGAGCGCGAGCTCGTGGTAGACGAACGCCGGTGCGGGCAGGTCGTCGCGACGCAACAGCTCGATGACCTGTGCGAGGCCGCGGGTGTCCACCAGCGACTCGCTGGCGACGGCCGGATGTTCGTCGACCCACCGCGGGTTCATGTCGCCGGCGAACTCGATCGTCAGCTCCTTCACGCGCGTCCGATCGCACAGGTTGCGGCCCTCGAGCACGGCGTGCTTCGCCGACCTGCCGAACGGTGCGTGGATGGCGACCGTCAGGGCGTCGGGGTCGACGCGGTGGAACGCTTCGTGCAGGCTCTCGACCGCGGCGTTGGCGAAGCGCTCGGTACCGATCTGCAACCCCTGCGGCGACACCGTCTCGCGTGCGTCACGCACGTAGTACGTGGGGTTCACGACGTCGTGGTGGCCGCACCACGTACCGGTGACGATGGCGGTGTGGCTCGGCCACGTGATGGACGGGAAGTTCACCATCGACCCGCCAGCGAGCACCGCTGCACGGTCGCGCAGGCGGCGCAGATTCGACAGCGCGTGCGGGTCGGCTTCGAGGCGGTGCTCGAGTTCGGTCTGGTGCATGCCGTCCATCAGGAACACGTACAGCCGGGCGGGGCGGCCGGCGGCGAGGTCGAGGACCTCATCGACCGGTCGGCCGTCCTGGCGGGCGAGGTAGACGTCGGACGACGGCGCTCCAGTGGCATCGACGCCCTCGACCTTGGGAAAGCCGAGCGCAGCCAGGCATGTGGGCGCAATGTCGATGGAACGCGCGGCGAGGTCGTGGCGACCGACGCGCACGCCTGGACCGCTGAACCACAGTGGGGCGCGAGCCTGGCGGACGTGCAGCGCGCCATGGGTGCCGGGCTGACTTCCCGAGCACCAGTCGCGAGGAGACACCGCGAGGTCGGGTGCGTGTGGTGAATCGAACAGCTGTGCAACTCGCTCGTAGCCGAACGGGTAGGTCTGGTGCTGTGGGGCGATGAAGCGCGTGGCGGGGTCCGCTGCGGCGAATCCCGACGCCTCGGATGCAGCGCACTCGAGCGCCAACGTGTTCAGTGCGAGCGGGTCCTGCTGCTCGATGGGGTTCTGCCCGAGGACCTCGACGATGTCGAAGTGCCACTGGCCACGATCGTCGACCTGTCGCCGGAAACGGACCATGCCACGAGAGGACCACACCTCGTAGGCACCGGTCTCGGCGTCGTCGCCGCGCCAGGTGAGCACCAGGTCGACCTGCTGGCCGACGACCGGGTCGGTGAGCAACGCCGCGATGGCACGGTCGCCCGACTCGGCCTGTTGCGCATTCAACCCCTGCCCCGCCAACCGCTCCGGTCCGTGCACTCTCATCCGGCGCACAGTACTGCGCGCCTGGTCAGGCCACGAGGTGGACCGACGAGTGCCAGCCGGTGAGGGTGACCGTCGTGCTGCCGGGCGTCGGCTCGGCCCCGCTGACGATGAGCGTCGAACCGATCACGAGGCCTTCGGGCAACGCGTAGTCGTGGGTCTCGGCGCCGAGGTGCAACAACACCAGCGCGCTGACATCGCCGAGCGTGCGCGTGTACGCGTACACGTGCGGGTGGTCGGGGTCGAGGTCGCGGTAGGCGCCGTGCACGAGCACCGGGTGTTCGCGTCGGAGCGCGATGAGCCGGCGGTGGTGGTGGAACACCGAGCCAGGGTCGTCGCGTTGCGCTGCGGCGTTGATCTCGGTGTGGTTCGGGTTCACCGCCAACCAGGGTGTGCCGGTGGTGAAGCCACCGTGCGCGTCGGAGGTCCACTGCACCGGCGTGCGCGAGTGGTCGCGGCTGGTCAGCGCGAGATGGTGCAGCAACTCGTCTGCCGGCACCTTGCCCGTCTCGACCAGGCCCCGCCACAGGCCGCGCACATCGATGTCGTCGTACTGATCGATCGACGTGAAGGGGTAGTTGGTCATGCCGAGTTCGTCGCCCTGGTAGATGAACGGTGTGGCCCGCTGGGTGAGGTTCCAGGTGGCCAGCGCCTTGGCCGACGCAGCGCGCCACTCGGGACGATCGTCACCGAACTGGCTGACCATGCGCGGGTTGTCGTGGTTGGCGAGGAAGCTCGTGTTCCACCCCGACGAGCCGGCCACCGCGTCCATCGCGGCGACGATGCGCTTGAACTGCGGCCACGTGAACGACTGCTGGCGCCAGTGCGGGTGACCGAGCCGCACGAGGTCGAACTGAAAGATCATCGACAGCTCCTGCCGATCGACGTCGGTGAACTTCGGAATGTCGGCCACCTCGACACCGAACGCCTCACCGATGGAGACCGCGTCGTACGGCCCGAGCACCTCGGTGTGCATCTCGTGCAGGAACTCGTGGACTCGGGGTCCGTTGGCGTACACGTTCTGCGGGCGGAAGCGCTCGTCGCCGACGAGGTCGGGGAGCCCCGGTTGCTTGGAGATGAACGGAATGACGTCCATCCGGAAACCGGCCACACCCTTGTCGAGCCAGAACTTCATCACGTCGTACACCTCGCGGCGGACGGGCTCGTGCTCCCAGTTGAGGTCGGGCTGCTTCACCGCGAAGTAGTGCAGGTACCACTGGTCGGTGTGCTCGTCGTACTCCCACGCCGAGCCACCGAAGAAGGCGGGATAGTTGTTCGGTGGTCCGCCGTCCTTTCCGTCGCGCCAGATGTAGTGGTCGCGGTACGGGTTCTCGCGCGACGACCGGCTCTGCACGAACCATTCGTGCTCGTCGCTGCTGTGGTTCACCACCAGGTCGAGCACCAGGCGAATGCCGCGCTCGGTCATCGCTGCAAGCATGCGGTCGAAGTCGTCCATCGTGCCGAACTCGGTCATCACCTTGCGGTAGTCGCGAATGTCGTACCCGTTGTCGGCGTTCGGGCTGTCGAAGTGCGGGCTGAGCCACACGACGTCGACTCCCAGCGTCTGCAGATGATCGAGCGACGCGGTGATGCCGTTCAGGTCGCCGATTCCGTCGCCGTTCGAGTCCTTGAACGAGCGCGGGTAGATCTGGTAGACGACGACGTCCTTCCACCAGGGTGAGTCGTTGGCCATCGGCCTGTTCTACTCGGCGGAGCTACTCGGAGAGGACGGGAATGCGCAGACGCGTCGGGTTGGGGTTGCGCGCTGCGACCTCGCGAGCGCGCAGGTCGATCCAGCGCTGCTCGACCCGGGCCTGGTGTTCGGCCAGCGGCAACGCTTCGAGCATCGGGTGAGGGTTTCGGTCGAGGTCGGCCTCGCGGCGCTTCAGGTCGTGCAGGTCGTGCAGACTGAGGTGCAGTTCGCGGTAGATCTCGGTGGGGTACGTGCCGTGGAACATCATCGCCAGATCGCCCGACGTGCTCCAGTTCGCCTGCACGTCGAGCTCGAGCTTGACCATCTCGTGGAAGCGTGTGCCGGGCAGCGGGTAGCTGACGCTGATGCCGATGTCGTCGGGCATGACCTCGGTGATCATCGCAACGGTGGCCTCGATGTCGTCCCACGTCTCGCCCGGGTAGCCGAACTGGATGAAGAAGCAGGCACGGATGCCGTGCTCACCCAGGCGCAGCCGCGCCTCACGGATCTGCTCGACCGTGATCTCCTTGTCCATCGCGTCGAGGACGCGCTGGCTGCCGCTCTCGGCACCCAGCCACACTTCCTCGCAGCCGGAGCGAGCGAGCGCGTCGACCGCCTGCTCGTTCATCAGGTCGCAGCGGCTCTGCATGGTGAACGGCACGTGCGTGCCGGCTTGGTTGAGCCGATCGGCGAACGCGGCGAGCCAGTCGCTGCGCAGGCCGAAGATGTCGTCCGCGAACCACAGGTGGTCGGGGCGATAGTGGTGAGCGAGGTGCAGCACCTCGTCGGCCACCTCGACCGCTGACCGCATGGAGTATCGCTGTCCCCAAATGGGCTTGGCGCACCAGTTGCACGAGTACGGGCAGCCGCGCGTGGACACGATGTTCATCGAGAACCGGTCGTGCGCGGAGATCCACGCGGCGCGGTAGGCCTCGATGTCGACCAGGTCGCGAGCCGGGTGCCCGAACACATCGGGGTGGCGTTCGATGGACCGACGACCGTTGTTGTGCACCTCGCCGCCGTGCCGCGTGGCGATGCCTGCGATGTCGGCGAGCGACTGGTACGGCTCAGCACCGAGCCAGCGCTGCACCACCTCCCGCATCGAGTGTTCGCCCTCACCGAGCAGGCAGGCCTCCGCGCCTGCATCGAGGTACACCTCGGGGTGGTCGGTCACGTCGGCGCCACACGCCATGACCCGACACCCGGCATCGCGAGCCATGCCGATCATCGTGATCGCCGCGTCGCGCATACGTGTCAGGCACATCTTCGACAGGAAGTTGAAGTTGTCCTCGAACATCACGACGATCTCGGGGCGATGCCGTTCCAGGCTCGCCAGGAACTCGGACTCGTCGGCGGCGAGCATGGCGTCGAACACCGCGACCTCGACGTCGTCGTTGCGGAGCACGGTGGCCGCGTGCAACGTGTTCAACGGCGGGTACGGCTTCATCTTCGCGTGCTGCTTCGGATCGAGCCGCAAGAAGTAGGAGTGCGCGAAAAGCACTGTTGCCATGTGTGCGTCCTCCTCCATGTGGTTCATTCTCGTGGTTCCCGTAGGGCCAGCATCGCGTCGACCAGCTGGTCGGCGACGCAGGCCCACGTGTGAAGACTACGTGATCGCCGGAGGATCGTCTCCCCGGACATCTGCTGAGCAGCACGAAGGGCCGCCGCCAACGCGACGGCGTCGCCGACCGGGAATCGAATGCCGTCGTCGCCGGCGATCGTGCGGTGCGGTGCGATGTCGCTGATCACGGGCACACAACCCCGGCTCATCGCTTCGAGCAGCGAGAAACTCGACCCCTCGCGATGGCTGGCCGACAGGTAGATGTCGGCGGCGGTGTACCAGGCGCCGATGTGCTCGTGCGGCACTGGGTCGTGCAGGTGGATCCGGGCACCGTCCGCACCGGCTGCCGCGATCCGGGCGCGGACCTCGGGCTCGAGCGTGCGATCGGTGGCGAGGAGGTGCAGATGCGCATCGGCGAGATCGGCGCGCACGAAGCCGTCGATCGCCGTGAGCGGGTCCTTGCCCTCGAGCAGCCGTCCCACCCACAGCACCGCAGGATGCCCGGCCAGTTCGAGCGGCTCGCCGTCGTCGTCGGGCAGCATCGGCGCGGCCTCGAGGACCTCGAACAGTGGAGCCGCCGCGTCGATGACGCCGGCGTCGACCCACGGCTGCGCCTGCCCGCCCTCGACGCCGGTGAACAGGTAGCCGGCGACGTGGCGGCGCACGAGCCGGTGCCCCCACCGCGACCGACCGGTGAACACGCGCTCGCCGTGGTGCTGCAACAGGATGGGTGCGTCGACGCGGCGCAGCCGACGCACCAGACGCGACGCGCCGAGACCGTGGACGAGCACCGCGTCGGGCCGACCGGTACGCACGGCCGTGGCCAGGGCCGCGTCCGACGAATGGAATCGGTAGCGGACGCCGTTGCGTTCGACCGCCGCATCGACCGTCGCATGTCGACCGTGCACGGTGGGCACGACGTCGCCACGCGCCAGCAACGCCCGGGCCGTCTCGTGCACGGTCGTCCAACGATCCACGACGTCGTCGGGCGCCAACTCGGTGACGGGCGGCATCACGACGGCCAGCAGCAGCGTCATCGCCATCGGCTCCGCGCCGACCGGCCAACCTGGCGGACCACGGCCGTTCGCTCGGCGCGGTGCTGTGCGAAGTCGGCACGCCACCTCACCGTGGTCCGCTGCGTGGGGTCGCGAAGGACCGCAACGGGGGATGTGACGGCGAGGGTGACGGCGCCCCGGAGACGCGCCATTTCGCGCTCGAGCAGCACGGCCGGCACCACGCCCGTGATGAAGCGGTCGGCCAGCCACAGCCCGGGTGCCGTGAGGCGGGCGTCCACCCCGCGCATCGCCTGGCCGACTGCCGCCCAGTCGAGGCCCTGCTGATGCAGGAACCAGACGTCGAGCAGGTTCACAGCCCGCACCTCTGCGCGCACGACGGTCGACGCGAGATGACCGATGACATGAACGGCGAACGACGCGTCGTCGAAACGCCACTGACCGTCGGCCCCTTGCGTCGCCCGTTCGAACGGCTGAAAGCCCTGCACCGCGTAGCCGTGCAGGAACTCCTGCCACCCCGGGTGCACCTCGATGCGACCGTTGTGCGCGGCCGACTCGCCGTCGGTGCGCCCGACGCTGCCGTCGCCCCACGCGAGGTAGGTGTCCTCGTGATCGGCGGTCGAATGCAAGGTGCACCCGGCGCGCAGCAGCACAGCGCCTGCCTGAGCGCGGTGTCGTGGGTCCACCAGCAGGTCGATGTCGCTCATCGGACGGGTCTCGGGGTGGGGCCACGCCGCTCCGTCGCCGGCGCTGCCACCCAGTACGGCCCCCTTCACCGGCACCACGGGAACGTCGGCGGCGGCGAACGCACCGAGGACGCGCGGCGTGAGTTCGCGGAAACGCTCGGCTCGTGCGGCAACCTCACCCTGCTGCTCGACGATGTAGGCGCGGACGTCGTCGGGTGCGTCCTCGAACAGGCCGAGCCGTCCTGCGAGCGCCGTCAGACCGGTGGCCAGGCCGACGCGCTGTACGTCGGGCAACGGCCAGGCCGGCAATGGTTGCGTCGCAGCGCCGCGGCATGCTGCGACGACAGCGTCGACCAGCAAGCCCTGCTGTGCGCGCCACGGAGTGAGGACGGGACCGATGATCGCTGGACACTAGCCAGGGTCGCACGCGCTCCGGCCCGGCAGACCAGGCACGTGTGGGCGCCATCCGAGGCAACCCGGCAGGACCGGGGTTGTCGGATTACCTCGGGGAGCAGGGGCGCGGGGGCATTAGCCTGTGGCCCGAGGTCGACCGACCTGGGGCACGGGTTTCGCGCCACGTTTCGGTCCATCCCCGCCGGGTTAGCTCAGTTGGTAGAGCACTTGACTTGTAATCATGAGGTGGCGAGTTCGATCCTCGCACCCGGCTCACTCACCTCCGCTCCGATCGCACTGGTTGGCTAGCTTCGGCACATGTCGCATGTTCCTGAGCACTGGGAGCCGCCGCTGGCCGGGTCCGATCTCCAACACGTCATCGGTTCACTCGAGCGGCTGCGCGCCACGTTCGCGTGGAAGGCGCGCGGCCTCGATGCCGACGGGCTCACCTTCCGCTTTCCGTCCTCCGAGCTGTCGCTCGGACGATTGCTGAAGCATCTGGCCCGCGCCGAGGACGAGATGTTCACCCGCAAGCTGTGGGGCGAGGCCGTGTCCGAGCCGTGGGCGTCGGCGCCGTGGGAGGAAGATCCCGAATGGGACTTCACCTCGGCCGACGACGATGCCCCGGAGGCGCTCTACGCGCTGTGGACCGAGTCGGTCACGCGGTCACGGGCGAGTGTCGAACGCGCCCTGGCCGACGGCGGGCTGGATCATGTCGCGCACCTGGGCTGGAACGGCGAGCACGCCAGCCTTCGTCGGTTGCTGTTCGATCTGGTCGAGGAGTACGGGCGCCACACCGGCCACGCCGACCTGCTGCGCGAAGCGGTCGACGGTGTCGCCGGCGAGGACCCGCCCGACACCCTCCCCTGGCCCGACCCACTGCCCTGACCGGACACCTCGATTCAGCGCCGAACTGTTGGACTCCCGAGTTGCGCCCGCCGCCCGCACGGGCCCGCACGATCACCGTCGGGATGCTCAGGCTTCCAACGAGAACCGGTACACATTGGTGTCGCGTGGCTCGAAGCCGATGCGCTGGTACAGGCGGTTGGCGGCCTCTCGTGACGGCCGCGAGGTGAGGTCGACGGTCTTGGCGCCCTTGCGCCGCGCCACGTCGAGAGCGAACCTGTTCAGCAGGTCGCCCACGCCATGGCCGCGTGCCGAGTCGTCGACGACGACGTCCTCGATCCATGCGCGAACGCCGGTGGGGATGCGGAAGGTGACGAGCGTGAGCGTGCCGACGATGACACCGTTCAGCCGTGCGACGAGCACGTCACTCGCGCCGCTGGCGATCATCTCTTCGAGTTCGGCCGCGTTGGGCGGCGGTGAGTTCTTCGACAACTGTGGGACGAGGCGGGCGAAGGCCTCCACCAGCTCGTCGGACACTTCGGACGCGATCTCGATCGATGCACTCACGGCGACCACGCTACGACACGACCGATGTCCCGACACCCGCATAGGGTCGCCGGGATGGAGCCGTCACGAGCCCTCGCCGCCGCCCTCGAACCCGTCGTCGGTCAGGTGTACTTCTCGCCCGAGTGCCACGCGAACTACGTCGCGCTCGGCTTCGCTCACAGTCGGGGCGAGGCGAACGGCGTTGCTCTGCCCGACGGTCCGGCGTACTTCACGAGCCGTGGCTCGCTGATGGGCCAGGTGGCCGGTGAAGTGGTGGCGGCCGCGTTCGCCGTGTTCAACCCTGAAGCCGTCGTGCCGTCGGTGACGTTCGGCTGGACCCTCACCGATGCCGCCACCATCTGCCAGGCCCGCGACGACGGGGCCATCGCCCAACTGATTCGAGTACTCGGCGATGCACCCGACGGGGCAGCACGCTCACACGAACTGCTGGCTCGCGCCTGTGCCCCGTTGCGGCCCGAAGGCCGCCCTCTGTACGCGGGCGTCCTCTCCCAGGCGATGCCCACCACCGACCTCGGCGCGATCTTCCGCTACGGCGAGATGCTGCGCGAGTTCCGGGGCGACAGCCACACCGCGGCCTGGATCGGCCTCGGTCTCGATGCCACCGAGATCGGTCTGCTGAGCGAGCTGTACTGGGGTCTACCGATGCGCAGCTACAGCCGCACCCGCGCCTGGACAGACGCACAGTTCGACATCGCCCACGCGCGGCTGAAGGCCGAGGGCCTGGTCGACGACAAGGGCCTCACGCCGCACGGTCACCAGGTGCGCGAGAACATCGAGAACGAGACCGACCGCCAGATGGATCGATCGATGACCGCACTCGGCGCCGACCTCGACGAGCTGCTCGGCATCCTGCTCCCGTGGGGTGCCGCCATCCGCGACGCAAAGGGTTACCCGGCATCGGGCCCGCACGACCTGGCCGACGCCGTCGGACGCCGGTAGAAGGACGGTTCCCACATGATCCTCACATCGCTCGACGGGGTGTCCCCCGATCAGTTCGCCGAGCACTCCGGCTGGGCTCCGACGCCCGAAGGGTTGTGTCGCGGCGAGATCTGCGTGCCCGCACCGGGCTCCTTGCGTGCCGACGGCACGGTCGACATCGACGCCGCAGCGCAGCGGCTGGGGATGCCGGTGTTGCACGACGCCGACCACGGCGTCTGGGCCGTCGGTCCTGCCACGCTGGGCGGGCGAGCGTTGCCCACCGCGGTCGCCGCCGACCCGGAACTGCTCACTCGCGACGGCAACCCCTTCAAGCTCAGCGCGCTGCACGGCCGCAAGGTCCTGCTCGTCGCCTGGGCGAGTTATTGAGGCTGCCGCACCAGCCTGCCCGGGTGGCAGGCGCTCCACGCAGAACTCGAGCCGCTCGGCCTCACCGTCGTGACGGTCGCCCTCGACGTCGAACGGGCACACACGTACAAGTGGATCGACGCGGCATCGCCGACCCACCCTTCGCTGATCGACACGATCCACATCACCGACGAGTTCTTCGGCTTCACCAACATCCCGATGGCCGTGTGGATCGACGAGACCGGCACCATCGTCCGCCCGGCGGAAAGCGCGTCCATCGAACGCAGCCCGCTGCGCGACATGGACATTCCTGAAGGTCTCCCTGAGCGCATGGAGCGCATGTTCCGCGAGGTCAAGGCCATGCCCGACGTCAGCCACGACTACCGCGCCGCCATCGTCGACTGGGCCCACCGCGGCGCTGGGTCGCGGTTCGTGCTGACGGCCGACGAGGTGATCGCCCGGTCACAGCCCCGCGGCGACGACGAAGCCCGCGCCGCCGCCTGCTTCGAGCTCGGCGAGCACCTGCGCCGCACCGTCGCGCCCGAAGCCGCCGTGCCGTGGTGGCGCGACGCGCACCGTCTGCACCCGGCGAACTGGACGTACAAGCGCCAGGCGTGGACCCTCGTCACCACACCCGAAGGCGCCGAGGACAACGATCTCGCGCAGGGACCGAACGACGTCTACGAGGGCAACTGGCTCGACGACGTCATCGCCGGCGGTGGCGGTCAGGCCTACACCGTCGTTCCGCAGTTGTAGGTGGACCGAGCGACGCCGGTCAGCTCGCCTTGCGGTGTGCGCGGTGGTGCGACGGCCGGACGGGACGACCGCCAGCGGAGCGATCGGCCAGGTAGCCATCGAGGAACGACTCTTCGGCACGCACGGTGCGTTCCACGTCGTCGCCGACGAACGCGGCGATTCGTCCCCCGACGATGGGCATCGGACAGGTGACGTCGCCGGTCAGCTCGACGATCGTGCCCATACTGTCGGCGGTCGGCCCGAGGCGCAGCTGACCACCGGTGGTCACCGGGACGCCGCGGGCGCTGATCTGCCAGATGCCCCAGCGCGAGCCGTCGGGGGTGGCTGGATCCCACTCGTCGTGTTGGTCGATGACGTTCACCGAGTCGAAGAAGCGGCGGGCGAAACCGGGGACGTCCATGGGCACGCCGCGACGTGATCGGATGGAGATGATGCCCGCCCGCTCGGTGTGCTCGACGATCTTCACGTCGAGGTGCCCCAGGGCGCGGTACTTGGCCACCATGACGTCGGGCGATGTCATCGCCTCGAAGACCACCTCGGGCGGAGCCGCATAGGTGTGGGTGGACGCGACCTTCATAGGGACATCGTGCACCCCTCGGTCTGCCGAGGTCAGGGACCATGGTCCCCTCGCGCGGGTGCCTTGTGGCCGCGGGGATCCCTTGACGATCCCGTTGACCAGCCGGTCGGGCTCGTCGCCTGGCTACGGCGCGGACGGTAGTTTGTGGACCGATGGAACACGTCCGCTGGCTGGCCCGCCCCACACTGCGACGCCCGGTGGTCATCGCGGCCTTCACCGGCTGGAACGACGCCGGCGACGCGGCGAGCAACAGCGTCCGCCACCTGGTCGAGGCGTGGCAGGCGCAGCCACTCGCCGAGATCGACCCTGAAGAGTTCACCGACTTCGCCACCGTGCGCCCGCATGTGCGGCTCACCCCCGACCGGTCACGCTCGATCGTGTGGCCCACGGTGGGCGTGTGGAGTGCGAGCACCCCGGGCGGCGACGTCATCCTCATGCTCGGTCCCGAGCCCGCGCTGCGGTGGCGGTTGTTCACCGAACAGGTGGTCGGCATCGCCCAGGAGTACAGCGCCTCGCTGGTGCTCACACTCGGCGCACTGCTCGCGGACGTGCCGCACTCGCGTCCGGTGCAACTGATCGGGACGGCCACCGACCAGGACATCATCGACCGGTACGACCTGCAGCGCAGCCGCTACGAGGGCCCAACGGGCATCGTCGGTGTGTTGCACGACGTGTGCACCCGCGCCGATCTGGCGTCGGCATCGCTGTGGGCCGCGGTTCCCGCATACGCCTCGCAGGTCCCGTCGCCGAAGGCCACGCTCGCACTGGTCGAGCGCTCGTGCGAGATCCTGGGCACGCCCGGTCCGGTCGCCCATCTCCGCCAGGAAGCCGACGACTACGACAATCGGGTCACTGCGTTCGTGGCCGACGACACCGACCTCACCGGGTACGTGGCACGTCTCGAGAGCATGTCCGATGCGGGCGAGCTCGACGACGACGACTACGACGAGGACGACGAGGACGACGTCGTCGGCGGCGAACTCACCGAGGACCCCGAGACCGTCGACAGCGACGAGCTGATGGCCGAGGTCGAGCGCTTCCTGCGCGACCAACGCGACGAGGGGTAGCCGCTCACGCCCCGATCGTCGCCACGGTCGGCGAGGCGAGCAGATCGCGACGCAGCGTCACCAACTTCGGCGAAGGTTCACCGGACGACCAGGTGTCTGCGGTGAGCGTCCGCTCGTACTGCTCCCACTCGAGTCGCACGCCGGCGAGATCACCCCGTGCCGCGTGGGCGCGCATGCGCAACGCGATCAACTCTTCGTGACCGCTCAACACGCTCAATCCGCGACCTGTCGCCCAGAACACCCCGTCGATGTCCCCCAGCGCGAGATGATGCTGGGCCAGCTCCGTCGCTGCGCCGGTGGCCAGGAGCACCAGCGACGAGGTGTGCCCCTGGGCGTCGACCCACGCGAAGCACGGGCTCGAGAACGGAAGGCCGGTCACCAGCTCGAGCCCGGGTTGCAGGACGTCGATCGCTGCCGCGTGAGGAAGCCCACGCGATGCTTCGACGCGGGCCTGCAACAGGTCGCCGTCGGTGACGATGCGCGGGTGCAATGGCAGATCGTCGGTGAGCGTGCGTCCGATCCAGTCCTCGCCGTCGCCCGGAATCCGCAGTTCGGCCAGCGCACGCCGCGCCTCGGACACGACGTTCGCGAACGTCGCCGAACGAACGCCGACCTCCCACATGTCCGCACGCGCGCCGCTGCGTGTGGGTCGTTCTCGGTGCAACGCCATCCACACGATCAGCTCGAGCGACTTGGATCGCACGAACTGGGCCACACGACCGTCCGGCGAGACCACCTCGACCTGACCGATCATCCGCACCAGCAGGTCCCAGTCCGGATCCACGAACGGAGGGCGATGGGACGGCAGCACGTCGATCGGAAGCGGCGGCGCCACGGCGACCACGGGCCCGTCTGCGGCACGCAGCAGGTCTGCCAACGCCTCGAGCTCCACGTCCTCGACCGCGACCGGCCGAACGTGCAGGCCCAACGGTTCGAAGACGAACCGGTCACCGTCGCGGCGCAGTGCCGCAGGCGTGCTGGCGCCCTCCGGAAGCACCAGCGCGACACCCGCCCCCGGAGGCACGTCGTCGAATGATCCGAGCCAACCAGGCGAACCACCGACGACGACCAACTCGGGATCCCACGACTCACCGTCGCCGAGGAGGGCACGCCGCGAGAAGGTCGATGTGCCGGCCCCCGATGAACAGCCAGCGGCGGTTGCCAGCGCGCGACGGATGAGAGCATCGGCGTCGTCGACGTCGTGGACTTCGACCCCGTCGAGGCCCGTCACCCCAGGCACCGCCACGCATCGGACCGACGACGAAGTCCGGAACGGTGACATGGCGAGCGACGCCGCAAGGGCCCCGGCAACTGCGGAAGGCACCGCGGTCGCGCCGAAGGATTCGAGGTCGATGTACAGCTCGTCGCCGTCGTCGAGGGCACCGAGCTGCACGAGCGCGGGACACGGGAACACACCGTCACGCGCCAGATCGGCGAGTTCGTCGAGCGCCACCGTGGCGGGCAGCCGCCAGGTGCCCAACTGCACGTCGAGCCGCCAGTGCAGCGACGACGGCATCGCCGCGCCCCGGACGAACAGCCGGACGTCACCGGAGGCGGACAGGGCGACCGCCAGGATCGAACCACCCTGTGTCGCAAGGTCGCGACTTGCTGCTCTCACTGCGAGGTCCATGCGCGCAACCCGTTCGCCCGCATCGAGGGTGCGCAGCAGCAGCTCGGTTCGAGCCTGGGCGAAGGTGGGCGCGTCGATCCGAGCGCCCGGTCGCGCCACTCGCAGCCGACTGCGACGTCGTCCCTCGACGAACGCGAGCGCTCCGGTCGCGAGGAACGCCGCGCCACCCAGGCCCGACCACGGGAACGACGTGTCCGCCGAAACGACCGCGGGACCGGCGGAGGGGACGGCCGCAGGTGCAGTGGGTGGTGCCGACACGGACTGCGTCACCTCGATGGTCGACGACGCGACCGGCACGACCGGCACGACCGGCACGACCGGCACGACCGGCACGGCTGACGCGGGGGCCGGGGCCGGCTGCGGCTCGACGACGACCACCTGCTCTCCGGGAATGAGCAACGAGGCGTCACGATGTCCGAGCCGCGGTGCGTTCCGCCCCATGAGTGTCTCGGTGAGGACCAGCACCTCGTGACCGGTCGCGTCACGTCCCAGCGTCCGATCGAGATGCCCTTCCGCGATCTCCCAGTACGAGTCGCCAGCGACGACCGTGTGCACAACGCCGGTCGGCGCTGCTGCGAACCCGACACCGCCGCCGGCGACCAGACCGGCACCGACGGTCGAGATGGCCATGAAACGGATCAGACCGCGAACCCACCCCGCAGGTCCGGCGCCCGCAGGGGCCCGCGACGACGCGAGGTCATGTCGATGCGGCAAGACCCTCGCCAGTTCGGCGATGGCGGTCGACGCGAACCAGCACCACAGCAGCAGGAACAGTGCCGATCCGAGCTGAACGACGAGGCCGAGATCGACGCGGTGCGTTCGCCAGGCCTCGATCCAGCGATCGAACGACGATGTCGGCATTCCCACCACTGCGATGGCGACGACCGGAACCCCGATGAGGAGCACGACCAGCAACGCAAGGGCGAGTAGGCGAAGAAGATGATGGGCGAGCACGCGCACGTGCGGCTCCTTTCGTGAGCGTCAGTCGGAGAAGACGATTCGGGCGATGCCGGTGGCGCGAACAGTGAGCGTCGAACGACCACCGAGCGCCAGGAACACCGTCGAGCGGCGTTCGATGATGGTGACCTGCACCGAGTCGGCGCGGACCACGACGACGACGTCAGCGGCGCGAACACCGGCACTTCTGGCGTGAGCGATGGCGGCCCGTCGCGCCGTGACCGGATCGAACGACGACACCGGCGAGGCCGTCGCGACCGCGGCACGGGCCGCGGCCTCGGCGGTGTTCGAGGCATGACGACGGGCGGCCATCGTGCGTCCCCCGTCGACGACCAACCCTGCACCCGCGAAGACCACGACGAGCAGCAGCAGCAGCGTCACCCCGATTGCACCGCGATCCCGAGCGGCCGTCATCGCCGATACCGATCGACAGGTTGGGTGTCGCGCATGGTCACCACGCGACTTCCCGGCGACCACAGACCGGTGAGCGCCTGATTGCGCACGCGACAGGAGACCGCAACCGTGACCGAACCACCCTGCCATGCGCCAGCAGCGGACGGCGCCCACGTGGTGGCCGCGCGAGGTGTGCCGACACATCGGGAGCGCAACGGTGACCGCGCCACGCTGTCCGCTGCCGCGACGCGTGCGGCGGCCGGCGTTGCCGCCTGTGACGCAGCGCGCGCGGCGGACTGCGCTGCGTTGGTGACCTGCACACCGGTGGCGTGCAGGCGTCCGAGGAACCCGAGAAACGCAACCGCGAGAAGGCAGAAGACGAGCAAGTACATCGTCTCGACCGGCGTGGCCACGCCGTCTTCGCGGCGAAGTCGTGGCGCCAACACGTCATCCCTCCTTCGGGGCAGATTCGCTGACCCGCGCTCGCACCCCGACCGCCGGGCCGAACACTCCCGGCGTGAAGCCGTCGACCGTGACGGTGACGGTCGCGCCAGCGATGCACGTCACCCGCACTCGCTCGCCCCATGCGCCGGCGTGGCGAGCGACCATGTCTCGCGCAGCACCGACGCCGTCGCGACATGTCCCGTCGTAGGCGGCCGCTACCCGCGCTCCCTCGGCGGCCGCATCGTCGAACACGTTCCGCGCATGCCAGTACGCAGCGGTTTCGAACAACAGCAGCAGGGTGAGCAGCAGCGCCATCGCGCCGAACAGCATCTGCAGCGACACGTCCACCGCTCCACGGTCGGAATGGGTGGGCATGTCAGGGTGTCACCGGGTCGGGAACGTTGCTCTTCGCCTGGTTGAACTTCGAGGTGAAGAATGCGGTGGCGGCAAGGGCGATGACGATGCCGACGGCGAGCCAGATCATCTTCGTCACTGCCTCGTCCACACCGTCGTCGTCGCCGCGGTGCTCCCAGGCATCGAACGCGCGTGACCGCATCGAGCCGTACATCACCTGCATCCACACCGCGAGGGGCAACAGTCGTTCGTCCATCTCACACTTCCTTCCTCTCGGCCTCGCGGCCGCCTGTCCGTGCACCGCAGCAGGGGTGCCCTGTCCGACTCACCCCCCGAATGCGTCGCTGATGCGTTGCGCCAAGGGGTAGGCCAAGAAGACGATCGTTGCCACGACGAATCCGATGGTCGGGCCCGACAAGTTCGCGTTGGCCCGATCCGCTTCGCGCTCGAGTTCGTCGAGCGACGCAGCGCGCATTGCGGTGGCAAGGGCGTTCACGGTCGCGCTGATCGAAACGCCCTGCAGACCCTGGCGTTCGACCGAGCCGGCGAACTCGGACAACTCGCGTACGTCGTAGCGGCGTCCGAACTCGTCGATCGCGTCCCATACCGGAACGCCGCGCTGCGGTGCAGTGAGCACCTGGCGGCGCAAGGAGGAGAACGCCTCGCTCGAGCCCACGTCGAGCGCGAACCGCACGGCCTCTTCGACGCTCTGATCCGTCGTGAGGCCGACCGCGACCAACTGCACGAAGTCGTTCGCCGCCTGTCGCAGTTCCTTCCGACGACGCTCGATCTTCGCCCCGGTGTCTCGGAAGGTCACCCATCCTGCGAACGCACCGGACAGGAACGGCACGATCAACCACGGCACCGCGAGCGGGAGAAGTCCCATCACGGTCAGGGTTGCCACCGCAAGACCGACGGCGAACGTCATGATGCCCGATACGACCAGCACGCGGGAGACCGCAGCGGCAGGACTCAGGTCGATGATGGCGAGGCCCGCTCCGAAATGCCGGTCGGCCCGATCGGCCAGGGTGCCCTCGACGAGACGCGCCCCGACCGAGCCCGTCGACTGCGGGCCGTGCAACATCATCGACCTCGCCAGCGCGACCGAGGCCGGAGCGCGATGGAGCGAGCGACCGATGCTCCAGCCAGCCGCCCCGAGCAACGCCACGAACAGGCCCGCCGCCTGCAACGGGTTCACGAAGTCACCTCCACCGCGTCGACCGCTCGCCCTCGGCCCGGCAGGTCGTACCTGCACAGGGATCGCAGCCACATGACGCATCCGATCCACATCGCCAACGGCAGCGCGAGCACCACTTGACCGACCGGCGTGCCGTACGGCTGCAGCAGGTCGCCGCCGGCGACCCGCAGATACGCGATCAACAACGACCCGATCACGACCAGTCGCTGCATCGAGTGCTGGTACACCGCGCGTGTGCGATCGATGCGCTCGCGGGCGGTCACCTCGTCGCGCGCCGCGGACGCCAGCGCCTGCACCGTGCCGTACAACCTGCCGGCACCAGCTGCGCCGCCGACCACCAGACGGATGGCCGCGATGGCGGCATCGGACGTCGGGTGCGCCAGTTCGTCGGCCAGATCGCGCAGCGCGTCGTCGGTGCGGAACCCCTGTCGTCGGCGATGCACGAAGTTGCGAAGCGGTGCAGCAATTGCGTCGGGCGGACGGCCCGCGACCTGCTCGAGCGCATCCTCGGCACCGATCGACGAACCGCGCAGCGTGTCGCGAAGGTCCTCCAGCCACTTGGCGATGCCTTCGACCCGTCGCCGTTCCTCGTCCGCTCGGTCGTCGCGCAACAGACGGCCCCAGAATGCGACCATCGCTCCTGCGACCAACGCCAAGAGGATCCAGCCGGTCCCCAGGAGCACGGCGAACCCGACGACGATCGCGACCACGGTGCGGTTGCGGCCGCTTCGAGCGCCGGTCGACGCGTTCATGCCGACACCGCTTCGGGCTGGCCGCCGATGCGGAGAGGTCGGTGGGTGTCGACCCCGGAGTGCCACCATTGCGCCGAGAAGTCGGGTGCCGCAGCACACAGTCGATCCAGCATCCATCGTTGCGGCTCCGAGGCCGGGCGAGCGCGTACGTCGGGTGCGCCCGCGCGCGGCGCCAGTAGGCGATGGACGATGAACCGAGCGCCGTCTTCCTCCACCGAGGGCGCCACGATCTCGGTGACATGGCGTCCGTGCCGGTTGTCGCCCGTGACGTGCACGACCAGATCGATGCTGCGATACACCTGCCACCGCGCCATCCGCAGGTCGATGCCCGAGTGGTAGGCGATGAGCTCGGCCAATCGTTCGATGCCGTCCTTCGCCGAGCCGCCGTGCACCGTGGCCATCGCTCCCTGGCCGATGGACATCGCCTGGACGAGGGCACCACCCTCGGCACCGCGGACCTCGCCGACCACGATCCAGTCGGCCCGAGTTCGCACCGCAGGCACCATCATGTCGTGGCACGAGATGCCCACCCCGTCGGAGGTGCTCGGCACTCGAGACTGATAGGCGTGTACGTAGCGATGGGCTCCCATCGATGCGACGTTCAGCTCGAAGTCGGTCTCGACGGTGACGATCACGTCGTCCTCGTCGACCTCGGCCAGCAGCGCCCTGAGCAGCGTCGTCTTGCCCGAGCCCATGCGTCCGCAGACCACGATGTTCATGTCCGCCGCCACCGCCGCCCGGAGCAGCATCACGCCTGCCTCGTCGATGACACCCCGCGCGGCGAGGTCGTCGAGGGTCATGCCGAACACCGCGGCGCGGCGCACGGTGACGAGCGGTCGCTGCACGACGTCGAAACCCTCTCCGTGAAAGCGGACACCGGGCTCGAGCTCGAGGTCGACGAACGGGTTCTCGCGGTTGAAGGGCCGCCGCCGCGACGCAGCCGTGTCGTAGATGATCCGCTCGAGATCACGGTCTCGCCGCACGAGCGGGGGCAGCAACTGCTGCGACCCGTCGCTGCGCTCCACCCGCACCGGATCCGCCCCGAACACCAACACGTCGGTGACGTGCGGGTCGCGAAGGACCGTCAGCAGTCGTGGCAGCCCGAACATCTCGGAGACCACCAGATCGACGAGGGCTGCTCGCTCGTCGCCGGCGAGCGGGGTCAGCCGTGATGCCATCCGCTGCTGGTCGAGTTCGGGGAGCACGGTGTGTTCGAGCACCTGTCGCGTGAGACGCTCGCGGAGGTCACGTTCGCTCGGCGACTCGTCGCGCCCTGGTACCGGCAGTCGATCTCCCCATTGCCGCCGTACCTCGGCCACCACGAGATCGAGGGTGTCGCCGGACATCACGCCACCTCCAGCGGTCGACGAACGGTGTCGCAGACGCGGCGGACCGCAGCGACCAGGCCGCTGCGGCGAACACGCCGGTCCTCCAGCGACGCACCGCGTTGCACCAGGTCGACCACCGTCGGGTCCCACGGCAGCCAACCTCCGTAGGCGTCGCCCAACTCGGTGGCGACCGGGCCCTGGCCGAAGGCCACACCACCCGGCTGGTCGACCACCACCACGAACACGTTCGACACGTCGAGCGCGGCGTCCAGAGGTGACACCCGTCCAGCAGCGTGCAGCCATTCGGTGCTGGCCACGGCCGCACACACCTCCGGCGACGTCACGAGCACCGCTGCGTCGGCCAGCTCCAGCAACGGCATCACGGGCGAGCCAGCGCGAAGTCGGCCAGCGTCGAGCACCACCGGTCCATCCAACTCGTGGAGCACCGGAGTCCACGGCAGTCGAGGTGTATGGCAGGCGTACGCCCGGAACGGTTCTGCCGGCGCTGCGACGACGCGCAGAGCGCCCGACGGATGAGCGACCGCAGCGAAGGCGTCGACGCCATCGACGCCATCGTTCGGGAACGCGATCTTCTCCAGGCCACCCAACTGATGGGCATCGAGGTGCACCCGTCCGGCCAGGACGCCGCCAGCCGGATCGGCTTCGATCAACCACGCCGAGCCTTCCTCGGCCAAGGTCGCGGCCATCAGCAGCGCTGTGGTCGTGCAGCCGACACCGCGCCAGGACGTCACGGTGATGATCACGACGGGTCCTCCACGGCGGCCGTCGGCGCGTCGCCGACGAGGACGAGTTGTTCGCCAGCAGCGAGACGCGCGACCACCACGCTCGAGTCGTTGGCGACCGCCAGCGTCAAGGTTGTCGCACCCTCGGGTGTGATCGCGACGGTCAGCACCCGCACGGCCACGGCGGCCGTCGGGTCGGCCGGGTCCAAGGCTGCCGCCCACGCGGTGTCACCCTGAACCAGGCCCTCCGGCAGTCGTCCGGGCGAGAGCACCACGCCGACTCGCTGCTCGCCTGGCGCCATGGCCGGCTCGCTGCGCCACATCCCTGTTTGCAGCAGCGCACCGGCCTGCAGGTCGATGGCCGCCACGCGTCCGTCCAGTTCCGCAAGCGACACCGCTGGCACAAGACCCTGCAGTTGACCGTCGTAGGCGATCCCGGTGACGGTGAGGTCGTCGAGGGTGATCATCTCGCCGGCCTGTACGGCCTGGGCGAGCCGTACCACCTGCACTCGGTCGGCGGCACGAGACAGACTCCACGCCACCAGCACTCCGGCGAGCACCACGAGTGCGCCGCCGAGCGCCATCCATTGCGTGCGCACACTGCTCCGCACGCGGGTCATCGTCATCGTCGAGGTCATGTCCACCATCCCTTCGAGTTCGTCAGCAGCACCACGGCCCACCCGAGCCACAGCGCCGGTCCGAGCGGGAGCGTGCGCAGTCGGGCGACGAAGCCGACTGCGGCGGCGACGGTCGCAGTGAGCGCCACCGCGACCGCAGCGGCCGTCGGCGAGATCGCCCCGACCGACGCACCGACCACCGCAGCGGCCTTCACGTCACCCATGCCGATGCCCCGCAGCAGTCGCACCACCATGAGCAGTCCCCCGGCGACCGCGGCCCCGGCGATCATGGACCGCACCTGGCCAGCAGCGGACCAGGGCGTCGAGGCCACGAGGACGAGCGCCGCCGTGCCGAGCAGTCGGTTGGGGAGCCGTCGCTCGTGCACGTCGACGAGCGCGGCGAGGACCAGTAGCACGCCCACCGCGGCCGTGCTCACTCGCACGCCCGAGGGCAGCGGCGCCGCTGCGCCCACCATCACACTCGTCATTGCCGCCAGTACCGATGCCCGGCGGACGACGGACGATGCGTGGTTCCACGCAGTCCTGAGGCGTTCCGCCGTGGCGATCGGTCCGGCCGGCGCGACCCGCATCGCGTCGACAGCGTTCATCGCCACCACTCTCCCGTTGACTACCGACGGTAGGCGGATCGCCGCTTTCCGTACAGGGCCCAAAGTCCCAATTCGCTGACGAGGCACACCCCACTGGGCACCACAGAGCCACCCGATCGGCAAGAAAACCGGCGCGGACGACGGCAGAATGATCGGGTGCGCAGGTTCATGCGGGTGACTGCCGTCGTGGCGTTGGCCATGGCGGGCAACATCGTGGCGGTGTCGACCGTCCAGGCGCAGGTGCCCGAGCTCGGCGAATGCCGGGCCGACGCAGAGCTGCGCGTCGGCTCGAGCGGTGGCAGCGTCATCTGCGTGCAGTGGGCGTTGCTGTGGCTCGGCTACTACAACGGCATCGTCTCGGGGAACTACGACCAGGCCACCGCCGACGCGGTCATCGCCTTCCAGCTCGACAACCCGCCGCTCACGGTGAACGGCAACTCCACCGCCCAGACGCTGATCGCGATGAACAACTACTCCGGTGTCGACAACGCGCCAGCACCCGCCTGCGTGGCCGACGCCCCGGTGCAACCGGGCGACCGCGGCCCGTCGGCTGAGTGCGTGCAGCAGACCCTCCAGAAGCAGGGCGTGTTCAACGGGACGGTCGACGGCAGTTACGGCAACGACACCCGCGATGCCGTGAAGGCGTTCCAGTTCGCCAACCCCCCGCTCGACACGAACGGCGTCGCCGACTCCAGCACGCTCGCCGCACTCGGCGTGTGGAGCGGCTTCAACACCGAGGCCGTAGGCCCGCTCGACACCGCCTGGTGGCCCGCCCCGTTCCAGGCCGAGCCGAACTGGCGTGTCGCCAGCGGCGTGCCCGTCTACGGCAACCGGAGGCCATGCGCGAAGACCGACGCCGACACCATTGCGCTCGAGTTCGCCAAGGACGGTGCCGACGTGAGCACCCAGCAGTTCTTCATCTACATCGCGGCTCGAGAGGGCAACTGCAACCACACGGCCGTGAACATCAACCCGGCCACCAAGGACGACTCGCACTGCACATTCCAACTGAACGCCTTGGCGGGCATGTTCGAGCCGAGCGGCGAACTGGGCCGCCGTGGCTGGAACAAGGAGAACGTGAAGGCGAGCATGCAACAGTGCGCCGACGCGGCGAGCGACCTGTGGGTGTACTGCGCTCGCGGGCCGTGGACCCCGCCCTACAGCTGCACGCCACCGTGGGCCGGCGATCTCGGCCCTGAGGGCGACGCCTGAGCCGACCTGCCCGATTCGGGCCGTCCCCACGGTGGGACCCGGGCACCTGCCGCGATAGCCTTGCGCCCGCCTGGAGAGGTGCCGGAGTCTGGTCGATCGGACCGCACTGCTAATGCGGGGACCACCTTCAAGTGGTCCGTGGGTTCAAATCCCACCCTCTCCGCGTGACACAAGGGCCCGGTGGCGTACGTCACCGGGCCCTTGCCATTCCCGGACGTCGCCCCTGTTCAGGCATCACGGGGATCGAGCTGACGGCCCGTCACGCTCCGTCACGCTCCGTCACACGGTTGACACACTGTTGCAATTTGATGACAACCCGTGTAGACCTCCTTGAACATTCACGACTCGAACCGAGTCACGGCGGCACCGGCGGAGGTGAGAGATGGGCGAGAACAGCAACGTGGAAGACGAGTTCTGGAGCAACGTGCCCGATGGCCGTCTCGAGCGTTTCCGCGCAGCTCGTCGCCCGCGCACGACCGCACCCCGGGAAGCCACCCGACCCGCCGGAACCCGCTCGCACGGCGACCACACCGGGTCCATCCCCGTGGTCACGGCACCCGCACGTGCGGCCGAGGCCGCCCGCGGTCCCATCGGTCACGTCGACCCCCTGCTGCGGCGTGTCGGTGTCCTGGCCATCGTCGTGGCCCTGCTCGTACCCGTCGCATTGGCGATGCGATCGTCGAGCACCGACTCCACCGCACCGGCCACTGCCGACGCCGCCACCCTCCTCACCGCTGGCACCGACGCCGTGCAAGCCCCCGACACGAGCGCCGATCCCTGGGCTGCCATCGACGTCGATGCCCTTCCGCCTGCGGTCCCGGTGAGTCCCGACCTGGCGACGACCGCCGCCCCGAGCAGCGCCGCTGGCAGCACCGCCGGCGACCAACAGGGCGAGGCCACCATCGCGGCCAGCACCGTCGCAGCCGCCAACGTCCCCAAGGTCGCCCGCGCTCAGGCCAAGAGCACCACCGCCACCGTCTGCGCCGCCAAGTACACCATCGCGAGCGGCGACGCCTGGATCCTCATCGCCAACCGGGCCAAGGTGTCGCTGACATCGTTGCTCGCCGTAAACAACGCCACGGCCTCCACCGCCCTGTACCCGGGCCGGTCGATCTGTCTGCCCGCCGGCGCGACCACGCCCAAGGCGCCCACCACCACCACGAAGCCGGCCGCCAAGGCGCCGACCACCACGGCACCCAAGGCCCCCACGACGACGACGCCGAAGCCGGCCAAGACCTACACCAAGGCGCAGGTGACGCAGATCATCCGCGACATCTGGCCCGACAACCTGGAAGACAAGGCCATCGCGATCGCCACCCGCGAGAGCAACCTCACGCCCGCCGTGCGCAACTACTGCTGCTTCGGTCTGTTCCAGATCTACTACAAGGTGCACAAGAGTTGGCTCGCCACCATCGGCATCACCAGCGCCGAGCAGCTCTACGACCCGAAGATCAACACCTACGCCGCGTATGTCATGTACCAGCGGTCGGGCTGGGGTCCCTGGGCGCTCTGACCGATCCCGGTAGCCGAAGCGAGTGCGGCACCCCTAGACTCGTGCAGCGCAAGCGCTCGTAGCTCAATGGATAGAGCATCTGACTACGGATCAGAAGGTTAGGGGTTCGAGTCCCTTCGAGCGCGCTGAACGGATCTGGCTGTTGAGCTGGTCTGTTACTCTGAGAGGGCCCTGCTTTCGAGCGGGGCCCTCGAGCGTTTTTCGCTCCACGTATCAGAGATGTATCAAAGGAGGTCGCCATGGCGTGGAAGCCAACTGGCCGACCGATGGTGCGCCAGCAACGCGACAAGTGGGTCGTGC
>JANOET010000157.1:0-2843 GCA_031413415.1 Acidimicrobiaceae bacterium | reverse complement strand
CGCGACAGTGCTCGATGATCTCCTGCTCGGTGACCGTCGCATCGGGCTTCGGTACGACGATCGCGTGGACCGCCTCACCCCACTTCTCGCTCGGAATGCCGATGACCGCCACCTGGGCGACTGCCGGGTGGCTGGCGATGGCGTTCTCGACCTCGGTGGAGTACACGTTCTCGCCGCCGGTGACGATCATGTCCTTCACTCGATCGACGAGGTACAGGTAGCCGTCCTCGTCGACGTAGCCGGCATCGCCCGTGTGATACCAGCCTCCACGGAATGCGTCAGCGGTGGCCTCGGGCTTGTTCCAGTACTCGATCATGTAGTTGCCCGAGCGGACACACACCTCGCCGGCTTCGCCATGGGGCATCTCGTCGCCCGTCTCGTTCTGGATGCTGAGCACCACGCCGAGGAACGGTGAACCGGCCGACCGCAGATACTTGCCACCCTTGCGGTGCTCCTCGGGGCCGAGCAGGCAGATGACGCTGCTGCTCTCGGTCATGCCGTAGCCCTGCCAGATGTTCATCTCGGGATACAGACCGAGCAGCTTCTCGAGCAGCGCCTGCGGCATGGGCGACGCGCCGTACACGAGGTCGGTGAAGCTGGCCAGACCCGACGGGCGGAACTCGGGGTGCGCCATGGTGAGACCGATCATGGTCGGCACCATCACCGTGACCGTGGGCGCGTACTTCTCGACCGAGTTCATCACCGCTGCCGGATCGAACATCGGCTGAATGACGGTGTGCGCGCCGAGCGCCGGTCCCCCCAGCACGCTGAACATGCTCGCCGCGTGGAACATCGGCGTCTGCACATAGCTGATCGTGTCGCGACCCATCGGCACACGCATCAGTACGTGGTACGCGTTCAGCATCTCGGCGCGCTGGTCGATCAGCACGCCCTTGGGCAGGCCCGTGGTGCCGCCGGTGTACATCAGCACGACCGGGTCGGTCTCGTCGCCCTCGTCGGGAATGACGTGCGGCGACGCCGCCAGCAGGTCGTCGTACTTCACCGTGTGCGGTACGTCGCCCTCACCGATGAGCACGATGTGCTCGACCCCCGCTTCCTCCTTGACGCTGTCGATGAGGCCAGCGAAGAAGAAATCGACGAAGCACACCTTGGTGCCCGAGTCGCGCAGGACGTACGCCAGTTCCTTGGGCGCGAAACGGAGGTTCAGCGGGTTCACCACACCCCCGCCGAGGAACGACGCGTGGTACAACTCCAGATACTCGGGCGAGTTGAGGGTCATGATCGCGAAGCGGTCGCCGCGGCCGACACCCAACGACTGCAGACCGCCGATGAGGCGACCGACGCGCTCGTAATGCTCGGCGAAGGTCTTCGTGGCGCCGGTAGAGGCGTTGGTGGTGCACGTGCGGTCGGCGTTCTTGGCGATCGACGGCAGGAAGAGACGGTGGTAGACGAGTTCCTTCATGACACCAACAGTACGTCAGCCGGCGAGGGCCGTGCCGATGTTGCCCAGGACACGCACGAACACCTCGCGTTCGATCGGATCGAGCACCGCGTACGCAGGGCGAACCAGGTGGTCGGTGAGCGCCTCGGCCTGGACCATCGCCTGGCGCGCAGCATCGTCGATGAGGGGCGCGTCGTCGGCTCCCCAGCCGAACTTCGCGGCGTCGTCGGGACGCGTCACGAAGTGCGCCGTCCTGGTGTCGAGGCCCACCGCACGGATGGCCACCAGGTGTGCGCAGCCTCGGTACTCGCGAAGAATGGTGACCAATTGCAGTGCGTGGGCAGGCAGATCGTCGGCCAGCGGTTCGGCGGCGGTGCCGGCGAACAACGCGAACGCGTCACCGTCGGTGGCTGCTAGCACCTTCTCGCCGGCGGCCACGAACTCGTCGAGTGCTTCCAGGTGTGCCAGCTTCGACCGGCCGTGTTCGGCGCAGCACTCCATGAACGCAGCGCCCGCGACCCGAGGCGACACCGTGGCGCGATTCGCGTTCCACACCGCTGCGACGAGCGACGGGTTGAAGTACCCGAACGCCGACGACACCACGGCCGCTTCCACATCGCCGAGCACGCCACCACGACCGAGGAAGTAGAACCCGGACCGATCCAGACCCAGAGCCGCACCCCGCGCCAGCGTCGCCGGGGCGAAATAGAACGACCACCCGGCGACCTGAATGATCGGACAGGCGGCGGCGAGCAACTCGTCGTCGGTCATCCCGGACGTCATCGCGGACGTCATCCCGGACGTCATCCCAGACGTCATCCCAGAAGTCATCCCAGAAGTCATCGCGGCAACGTACATGGTTCAATGGCCGGGCCGTATCCCGGAGGATCCATGAGCCAGCCCAGTTCGTTGCCGTCCCGTGCCCGCGTCGTCGTCGTCGGCGGCGGGGTGATCGGCACTTCCATCGCCTACCACCTCGGGCACATGGGATGGACCGACACGGTGCTGGTCGAACGAGACCAGCTCACCTCCGGTACCACCTGGCACGCCGCCGGACTGATGGTCACGTTCGGCAGCACGTCCGAGACGTCCACCGAGCTGCGCAAGTACACCCGCGACCTGTACACCAACCTGGAGGCCGAGACCGGTCTCGCCACCGGATTCAAGCCCGTCGGGTTCATCGAGCTCGCCGCCGACGAGGGGCGCTTGGAGGAGTACCGCCGCGTCTCCACCTTCAACCGGTACTGCGGCGTCGACGTGCAGGAGATTTCGCCGGCCGAAGTGAAGGCGTTGGTCCCCATCGCGAAGACCGACGACCTGCTCGCCGGCTTCTACGTGAAGGGCGACGGCCGCGTGGATCCGGTCGACGTCACGATGGCGCTCGCGAAGGGCGCCAAGATGCAGGGCGCGACCATCGTCGAAGGTGTGGCGGTGACCGGCA
>JANOET010000156.1:0-3220 GCA_031413415.1 Acidimicrobiaceae bacterium | reverse complement strand
GGCACGTTCTCCACCTCTGGCCCGCGACCGAGTGACCGGCTCGCCGCGCGACTTGCTGGATCGCCATTCGACAGGCACCGGATCGACATGCTCGAGGGCCTCGTCGATGTCTTGCTGGCCCGTCCGCCGATGCCGTGCCCGGCGTTCTCGCCCGCGTCGCGATGGGAGTGGCTGACGTTCTTCGAGTCGTATTTCTCGAACTTCATCGAGGGCACTGAGTTCGGGGTGGACGAAGCGCGACGCATCGCCGTCGAGGGTGTGATCTCTGAGGCGCGCCCAGAGGACGCCCACGACGTTGCAGCCACCTATCGCCTCGCCATCGACAGCAACGATCGAGCACACGTGCCCCGTTCGGGGGACGAACTGATCGAGTTGCTGCGTGGCCGACACGCCGCGCTCATGGCGGCCCGCCCCGACAAGCGGCCGGGTGAATTCAAGAATCTGCCGAACTTTGCCGGCGGCTATCAGTTCGTCGAACCGGCCTTGGTCGAAGGGACCTTGAGCAGAGGCTTCGAACTACTCGACCGACTCCGTGAGCCATTGGCGCGAGCGACGGGGATGATGGCGCTCATCACCGAGTGCCACCCGTTCGATGACGGCAACGGCCGTATCGCCCGCCTCGCCGCGAACGCCGAACTGTCGACGGCCGGAGAGGTCCGCCTGGTCATCCCGAACGTCTACCGGAACAACTACCTCGCGGCCCTGACTGGCTTCTCGAACGGCGCTGGACACGGCGAACAGCTGGTGGCCGTGCTCGAGTTCTCGCAACGGTGGGCGGCCGCCGTCGATTGGACTTCGTTCGATGGGGCCAACACGATTCTCGAGTCGTGCAATGCGTACCTCGACGCTGGGACTGGGGAGTCCACGGGACGCCGATTGAGGCTTCCCACGTCAGGGAACTCCGCTCTGTCATGAGGCGCCCGGCGTGCCATATCCGTGCCACAACGGAGCAGAAAAGGGCCAGGCCGAAGGCCTCGCCCGGTCGCACGAATCGGGAGGAGCGCAGCGACGGATCCCGTCACCCGCTCTGCGCCGCAGGCGCATTGCGCTTCGAGTGGTCGACGATGAAGCTTGGGCGCTTCTCCCAAAGGGTGCTCTCGCGCCCCAAGCGGCAGTGGCCCTCGACCTCCTCGAGTCAGGTGATCCACGGCACTGGATCTCCGCCGAACACCTCGTCGGTGCCGATCAATGAGCCGTAGTGAGCGATGGCCCACGCCAAGGTCCGAGTGACGTGGGCGTGGCTGGGAACTCAGAGCATCGACCTCTGCGCCGTGGCAAGCTAGTGAAGTGACTACCGAGCTGCTCCAACGGATCATTGTTGATCCTGCAATCTGCTTCGGCAAGCCGACCATTCGAGGGCATCGTCTTTGGGTGTCCCTGATTCTCGGCTACCTCGCCGAGGGATGGACCGTGGACGAGGTACTCGCCGAATATCCACAGCTCGAAGTCGACGACGTGCGGGCCTGCATTGCCTACGGCGCTCAGCTCGCCGATGTCCGGTTCGCCGACCTCGACGCTGCAGGGTGAAGTTCAAACTCGACGAGAACCTCGGCGAAAGCGTCCGTCGACGGCTCGCCGAGGCTGGCCACGATGTCTCGACAGTCGTGGATCAGCGGATGGCCGGCGCCACGGATGCGCTCGTGTATCGCACGTGCGCCGACGAGGGCCGTGTGCTCGTCTCCTTCGACCTCGACTTCGCCAACCCGTTCGTGTTCGACCCACGCCCCACGGCGGGGATCATCGTCCTCAGGTTGCCTCGGATGCACGGACCAAGCGATGTCGCCGCAGTGGTGGACCAGTTGGTGACCGTTGCCGCAGATCGCGATGTCGAGGCAGCGCTGTGGATCGTCTCGGCCCGTGGGGTGCGTCGCTTCGTTCCGCCGAGCACGTGATTGGCTTTGGCAGGCGCTCGTCGTGCCATATCCGTGCCACAACGGATCAGAAATGGGCATCACCCGCTCTGCGCCGCAGGCGCACGCGCGGTCGCTCAATCGGGAGGAGCGAAGCGACGGATCTCGTCAGGCGCGGCCGCGGTACCAGGCGGCGAGACGGCGGACCAGCACGGGCAGGGTGCCGTCTTCCAACGCGCGGAGCAGCTGTCCTTCGCTGAACCGGTCGATGCGCACGATGGTGGAGATCAGGCGCACGGTCTCGGCGGCGTTCGCAGGGTCGGCAACGGCCACCTGGCGGGCGATGTCCATCTCGATGCCGTGGCACTCGACGACGGCGTTCACTTCGCACAGCGATTGCACCAGTCGATCGACCTCGTCGACGTAGTCGACCCACGGCATGTCGACGACGCCGTCGTCGCCTTCGACCGTCAGACCGCCTCGCCAGACGCCGTAGTGATCGATGAGGGCGACCACGTCGGCAGCGTCGAGGAAGCGAACCCACGCGCTGCGCGGCGCGTTCAGCAGTCCGGCGATCACTGGGTCATCGACAACGGCAGTGTTCATTGCAGTCTCCTGGTCCGCACCGAACGACACCCGAGGACGTTCCGTTGGACGAGAACAGCGTGACGTCCGGGCGCCCTTCGGTCCATGGGCGCACCGATGGATTCGCGCGACGGCCACCGATCGTTCAGCCGGCGGTCGTCGTCGAGACATGGACACGGACCGCTCGTGGCGCGATGGAGAGCAGGTCAGACGTTGCGCGAGACGGTGACTCGTGTGCCGTCGGGGGCGAGGATCGAGACGGTCACGCTGACCGAACCGGTGAGCGGTACCCAGATCGAGTAGTTGCCGTGCCGTCCGGGTCGCCGACCGCGTCGACGGACGATGTGGATGGAGGCACCGGGCACCACGGGCTCGCGCACCGTCGGGATGTCGGGCAACGGAATCGACACAGTCATCCGCCGCGCGTCGGGCTGGCCGGGGAACCCTAGGAATACGGGGAAACCGGTGAAGCCACCGAAGCGAGGCCCGCGGACGTGGCGGGACGCACTCACCTCCATCACGAAGGGCGGTTCGGTCTCGACCGTCGCGTCGCAGAAGAGCTCGACGCTGACGCCACGACCAACGACGCGGAACATGTCGATGATCCGCAGATCGACGGTGATCGGCGGCGGCGGCACCCATCCTGGGACAGTGATCGTCCGTTCCGTCCTGCGCCCCAGCGGATCGATGAGTCGGAGGACCACGTCGACCGGGTCACTCGCGACTGGTCGCGTGAACCACACGCCGAGCGGGCTTCGCCCACTCGCCCGCGATCCGCGTTCGGC
>JANOET010000155.1:0-7047 GCA_031413415.1 Acidimicrobiaceae bacterium | reverse complement strand
GTTACACCTAGCATTTTTGAGACTTTTTTATAGAAAGGGTCTAGTTCTGCTTCCCAATTGGCAAGTTTTGCCCAGCTTCCCGTTCTGAAAGCCGCGCCAGAGCTGCTGCGCATCTGCGCCGCTGCAAGCACCACCGTGGTCTTCGTCACGCACAGCATCCCCGAGGCCGTGTACCTCGCCGACCGTGTCGTGGTCATGTCGCCGCGGCCCGGTCGCATCACCCAGACGGTCGACGTCGCCCTCGGCCGTGACCGGAACGAACTCACCCGTGAGGCCAGCGACTTCTTCGCTCGCGTCACCGAGGTGCGCGAGGCCTTGCGCGGGATCGAGATGGCCGACCACGCCAGGGGCATCGAGGATCGATGAGCCTGAAGATCCGTCACCTCGCCGCTGTCGTGCTGCCACCGGTCGTGCTGGGTGTGCTGTTCCTCGTTGCCTGGCAGACCTGGATCATCGTCAGCGACGTGCAGCCGTTCGTCATCCCGCGACCGACCGACATCTGGTCGTCGTTCATCGACGACTTCGACCTGGTGTGGCGGGCGAGCCTGGTCACGGGCATGAACGCGCTGGTCGGCCTGGTGCTCGGGTCGCTGTTCGGGTTCATGGTGGCGGTGCTCACCAACCGGTTCCGGATGGTCAGCGAACTGGTCAATCCGCTGGCCATCACCATTGCCGCCATTCCGGCCGTGGTCATCGTCGGCGTGCTGAACAACATGTACGCCCTCGACAGTCAGATCCCACGGCGGATCATGGTCACCATCTCGGTCTTCTTCGTCGTGTTCGTGCAGGTCGCCAAGGGCCTCCGTCAGAACGACGCGACGCAGATGGAACTGATGCGCTCGTACGCCGCGTCGCCCTTCGACACGCTGAAGAAGGTCCGCCTGCCCAACACGATGCCGTTCTTCTTCACCGGCGTGCGCACCGCCGCTCCGCTCGCGCTGATCATCGCGCTCGTCTCCGAGTACTTCGGCGGCACGCAGAACGGACTCGGGTCGAAGATCTCGGGTACGTTGAACTCGTCCAACAAGGCATTGGGGTTCGCCTACGTGTTGGGCGGTGCACTCGTGGGCCTGCTGTTCTTCGCAGGCTCCAATCTCTTGGAGTACCTCGTCGTCCCGTGGCGGCGACGGGCGCGTTCCAAGTGACCAGCAAGCAACACAACCGCAAGCAAAACAACACAAGAAAAAGGGGAGGGACAATGGCATACGGACGTGCAGCAAAGTTGGCTGCAGCCTTCACGCTCGCCGGCGTGCTCGTGGCCGCCTGTGGCAGCGACGACAGTGACGGCGGCGGCAGTACCGAGACCACCGCCGGGGGGGCCGGGTCCGGCTCGGGCCTGGCCGTCGACATCGCGAAGTGCACCGCGCCGACGGGTGAGAAGGTGAAGCTGCAGCTGCAGTGGGTCACCCAGTCGCAGTTCGGCGGCTACTTCGCGGCAGTCGATCAGGGCTTCTACAAGGCGGCCGGTCTCGACGTCGAGATCGTCGAGGGCGGCGTCGACCTCCCGCCGCAGAAGACCCTCGCGACCGGTGCGGTCGACTTCGCCATCTCGTGGGTGCCCAAGGCACTCGCCGAGCGCGAAGCCGGCGCGAAGGTGACCAACATCGGCCAGGTCTTCCAGCGGTCGGGCACCCTGCAGGTGAGCTTCAAGGACAAGAACATCACCTCGGCAGCGGACTTCAAGGACAAGAAGATCGGCAACTGGGGCTTCGGCAACGAGTACGAGATCTTCGCGGCCCTGTCGAAGGAAGGTCTCGACCCCGCCAAGGACGTCACGCTCATCCAGCAGAACTTCGACATGAACGGTCTACTCGACGGTTCGATCGACGCTGCCGAGGCCATGACCTACAACGAGTACGCACAGGTGCTCGAGGCCGTGAACCCCGACACCGGCGAGCTGTACCAGCCCGAGGATCTGAACGTGGTCTCCTACGAGGCCGAAGGCGTGGGCATGTTGCAGGACGCCATCTGGGCCGCGCAGGATCGCCTGAGCGACCCGGCCTACTGTGGCCAGGCCATCGCGTTCGTGAAGGCCTCGCTCCAGGGCTGGGCCTATTGCCGCGACAACACCCAGGGCTGCGCCGACATCGTCGTCGCCAAGGGCTCGAAGCTCGGTGCGACGCACCAGCTGTGGCAGATGAACGAAGTGAACAAGCTCATCTGGCCTGCGGCGGGTGGCGTCGGTGTCATCGACACTGCTGCCTGGGACCGCACCGTCGGCATCGCCAGTGGCACCAAGAACCTCGACGGCAAGACCGTGCTCACCAAGACTCCGGACCCGGAGTCGTGGACGAACGACATCGTCAACGAGGCCATCAAGCAGCTCACCGCTGAGGGCGTCGACGTGAACGGCTCGAGCTTCGCGCCGATCGACGTCACCCTCACCGAGGGCGGCGCCTGATCCCTTCCGGATCATCGGACGAGCCAGGGCGGGTCGCTTCGGCGGCCCGCCCTTCTCGCGCCTCGACCAACACCGCTGGTGCGGTGGAGCGCAGCGCGCCCTTCGTGTTCGTGCTGCTGTGGAGCACTGGGTTCGTCGTCGCCCGCTTCGGCACCGACGATGCAGGACCGCTCACGTTCCTGGCGTACCGGTTGACGATCGCGGCGATCGTGTTGCTGGTGTACGCGACGGTGACGAGTGCGCCGAGCATCCAACGCCAGGCCGTCGGCTGGGCGGCGTTGTCGGGGTTGGGCATGCACGCCGTCTATCTCGGTGGAGTGTTCCTGGCGATCAGCTGGGGCATGCCCACCGGCGTCGGCGCGCTGATCGCCGGGCTGCACCCCGTCATCACCACCGTGACCGCCCGATTCGTGCTCGGCGAGCGACTGTCGCGCTGGCAGCGTGTAGGAGTCGCTCTGGGCTTCGCCGGTGTCGTGGTGGTCGTGGTCGACCACTTGGGCGGCGCCCCGGGTCACGGCATTTCCGCCGGTGCCCTCATCGCCGCAGCGGTCAGTGTGCTCGGCATGGTGTTCGGCACGCTCGTGCAACGCGCTCGGGGCATGGGCATGCCGTTGCTGCGTGGCACGGTGGTGCAGTACACGGCATCGGCAGCGGTGCTGTTCGTCGCTGCGACCCTGCACGAGCACTTGGACTTCACCGTCACCCACCGGTCGATGTTCGCGCTGATGTGGTCGGTCGTCGTGCTGTCCATCGCCGCGGTGCTGATCATGTTGTGGCTACTGCAACGCCACGCAGCCGCCAAGGTGAGCAGCCTGTTCTTCCTCACCCCGGCGCTCAGCACCATCGAAGGTGCGTTGCTGTTCGGCGAGCGGATCGGTGTGCTCGCGGTGATGGGCCTGGTGATGGCGCTGGTGGGTGTGTCGTTGACGCTCCGCGCCCCCGGCATTCCATGAGGGATTCCGGCTGAGGGACTTTCGTCCCAACTTTGCTCGAGCGGTCGTGGTGTACGCAGATTCGTGAGCGCGCAGGTATATGGTTCGGCTTCGGACGACAACGGTGCCGTCCTTTCTGTGGAGGTGGCCAATGACGGACACCGAGGAACGACACGGCAAGCGCGCGGAGCAGATCTCGCACGTGGTCGTCAGGTTCGCGGGTGACTCCGGCGACGGGATGCAGCTCACGGGCGACCGATTCACATCGGTCTCCGCCCTGTTCGGCAACGACCTGTCGACATTCCCCGACTACCCGGCCGAGATCCGTGCCCCAGCGGGCACCGTGAACGGTGTCTCCAGCTTCCAGGTGCACATCTCGGACCACGACATCACGACCCCGGGCGACAGCCCGAACGTGCTCGTGGTGATGAACCCTGCGGCCCTCAAGGCCGACCTGCACCGCCTGGAGCAGGGCGGGTTGCTGATCGTCAACACCGATGCGTTCGAGGAGCGCGACCTGCGCAAGGCCGGCTACGACCACAACCCTCTGCACGACGATCATCTGTCCGCGTACCGCGTGGTCGAGATCCCGATGACCACGCTCACGCAGCGCGCCGCCGAGCCGCTCGGCGTGAAGCCCCGCGATGCCGAACGGTCGAAGAACCTCTTCGCCCTCGGCTTGGTGAGCTGGCTCTACTCGCGCCCCACCGAGCCCACCATCGCCTGGATCGAGACCAAGTTCAAGGACCTCGTCAAAGAGAGCAATCTTGCCGCGTTCAAAGCCGGTCACGCCTTCGGTGAGACCACCGAGATCTTCGATCATCCCTACGAGGTGAAGCCCGCCAAGCTGCCGCCCGGCGAGTACACCAACATCACCGGCAACGTAGCGCTCGCATGGGGTCTGGTGGCCGCCGGCCAGCTGGCGAAGCTGCCGGTGTTCCTGGGCAGCTACCCGATCACCCCGGCCAGCGACATCCTCCACGAACTGTCCAAGCACAAGCACTTCGGTGTCCGCACGGTCCAGGCCGAGGACGAGATCGCTGCGGCCGGCATGGCGCTCGGCTCGGCATTCTCGGGTCACCTCGGCGTCACCACCACCAGCGGCCCCGGTGTGGCGTTGAAGAGCGAGACGATGAGCCTGGCGATCTCGCTCGAGTTGCCAATGATCCTCGTCGACATCCAGCGCGGTGGCCCGTCCACCGGCCTGCCGACGAAGACCGAGGCGGCCGACCTGAACATTGCCATGTACGGCCGTCACGGTGAGGCGCCGCTGCCCATCGTGGCCGCGTACAGCCCGTCGAACTGCTTCGACGCCGCCATCGAGGCGGCGCGCATCGCGCTGAAGTACCGCACGCCGGTCATCCTGCTCAGCGACGGTTACCTGGCCAACGGCAGCGAGCCGTGGCGCCTACCGAACCCCGACGACCTGCCTGACATCTCGGTGCCGTTCCAGACCGAGATGAACCACGTCGACGACGAGGGTGTCGAGGAGTACTGGCCGTACCTGCGCGACCCCGAGACGCTGGCTCGTCCGTGGGCCATCCCCGGAACTCCGGGGTTGATGCATCGCGTCGGTGGCATCGAGAAGGAGGACGGCTCGGGCAACATCAGCTATGCGCCGGCCAACCACAGCACGATGGTGCACCTGCGTGCCGACAAGGTGGCCGGCATCGCCAACGACATTCCACCCGCCACCGTGCAGGGCGATGCCGACGCCGAGGTCGTCATCCTCGGCTGGGGCTCGACCTGGGCCGCTATCGACGCTGCGATGCAGCGCACCCGCCGCGCGGGAACGAAGGTGGCGTGGATCCACCTCACCCACCTCAACCCGCTGCCGCCGAACCTCGGCGAACTGTTGCACGGGTTCCCCAAGGTGCTCGTCCCCGAGCTCAACCTGGGTCAGCTGTGCCGCATCGTCCGGGCCGAGTACCTGGTCGACGCGAAGGCCATCACCAAGGTGCAGGGTGTTCCCTTCACCTCCGCCGAACTCGAGGATGCGATTCAGGAGGCTCTGCGATGAGCGACACGACCATCGTCCCGCTCACCAGCAAGTCCACCGTCAAGCCCACCGTCAAGAAGGACTGGATGAGCGACCAGGAGGTGCGCTGGTGCCCCGGTTGCGGCGACTACGGCATCTTGCAGGCCGTCCAGACGCTGATGCCCGAGTTGGGCATCGCGCCCGAGAACACCGTGTTCATCAGCGGCATCGGCTGCAGCAGTCGCTTCCCGTACTACATGAACACGTACGGCATGCACAGCATTCACGGTCGTGCTCCGGCCATCGCCACCGGTGTGGCCGTGGCCAGGCCCGATCTCGACGTGTGGGTGGTCACCGGCGACGGCGACGCATTGTCCATCGGCGGCAACCACCTGCTGCACGCGTTGCGCCGCAACGTGAACCTCACGATCCTGTTGTTCAACAACCGCATCTACGGGCTGACCAAGGGCCAGTACTCGCCCACCAGCGAAGAGGGCAAGGTCACCAAGAGCACCCCGATGGGCTCGATCGATCACCCGTTCAACCCGCTGTCGGTGGCACTCGGTGCCGAGGCCTCGTTCGTGGCCCGTACGCACGACCTCGACCGCAAGCACATGATGAACGTGTTCCGCCAGGCACACGCTCACCGTGGTGCGTCGTTCGTCGAGATCTACCAGAACTGCAACGTGTTCAACGACGCGGCGTTCGACGACGTCACCGGCAAGCACGCCCGTGAGGAGATGATGATCGACCTCGAGCACGGCAAGCCCATCCGCTTCGGCGCCGACGGCCACAAGGGCGTCGTCATGGGCAGTGACGGTCAGTTGCGGATCGTGGAAGTCGCCGACGTGGGGGAAGACGCCGTGCTCGTGCACGACGCCAACCGTCACGATCCCGGACTTGCGTTCGCACTCGCCCGACTGTCGCACGACGACCATTCACCGACGCCGTTCGGAGTGTTCCGCAGCGTCGAGCGTGGCGACTACGGCTCGATGGTCGGCGCCCAGTTGGCCACCGCGAGCGAGAAGAAGGGCCTCGGCGACCTGGGTGCACTGTTGCGCAGCAACGGCACCTGGCAGGTCGGTGGCTGACACGTTGTCCGATGATCTCAGCGAGCAGCTTCGAGCCGCCCTTGCGCTGCTCGAAGCTGTGGTCGCCGACCGATCCCTGCTCGAGACGTTGCCGCTCGACGAGCGCACCCGTCTGCTGAACGCCGCGGGCGACGTGTACGAGCCCGACGTGCAGGTCCGGCGTCGGCAGATCAAGGCCCAACGTCGGCAGCTGAAGCAGGAGAAGGCGCAGCGCGACCAGGCCGCGCTCGACGACACGGGCATCCGCAGCCTTCGGTCGCGGTCGGTGTTCACCACCCCGAACGTCGCCCTGCCGCCCACTGCGCAGGTCGACGAGATCGACGACGTCGAGGACCGCGAAACACTGCTGCCGCTGCACTGCTACGTCTGCAAGCGCAAGTACACGACGATCCATCCGTTCTACGACCAGATGTGCACCGAGTGCGGCGACCTGAACCACGCCAAGCGCGGCGAGACCGCCGACCTGAGCGGTCGGGTGGCGCTGCTCACCGGTGGCCGAGTGAAGATCGGCTACCAGGCGGGCATCAAGCTGCTGCGCGCTGGCGCACACCTGGTCGTCACGACCCGCTTTCCACGCGACTCGGCGCAGCGCTACGCCTGCGAACCCGACTTCGCCGACTGGAGCCACCGGCTCGAGATCTTCGG
>JANOET010000154.1:0-1706 GCA_031413415.1 Acidimicrobiaceae bacterium | reverse complement strand
GACGGGATTTGAGGGCAAGTTCAGCCGCGCGTCGTCAGCTCCGACTCGAGGGGACCGTCGAGCCACGCCGGTCGCGCGCGGATCAGGCGATCGGTTGCCAGGAACGCAGCCTGCAGGTCCGTGGGTAGGTCATCGTACGGGGACGCCTGACTTCGGTGCCGGCTGATCGCTTCCAGTCGCAGCGGTAGCAGGTCGGCGACGTCGACGACGGTGGTGATCAGCTCGTCCGGACAACCGAAGTCATCCTCCGGCACCTCGTCGTACACGCTGCCACGGTTGTGGACTGCCCACTGACGCATGACCGAGCGCACCAGGCACCAGTAGTACAGCGTCGAGCTGTCGGGCGCTGCCTCGTCGAAGGCCGCCGTTGTGGCCTCAGCGATGCGGACATGGTCGCGATGGCCGTCGCCGCCCCCGGGGTCGAGTGTCACCACCACGTCCGGTCGCTCATCGGCCACCACGTCGCGGACTGCGGCGACGACGTCATCGAATGCGGCGCCGACGAGTGACCGCGAATTGCAGTCGCCGTCCCATCCGGAGTCCTCGAAGTCCAGCAGCCGAACCCGGGTCGCCCCGAGAACGGCGGCGGCATCGCGGAGTTCTGCGGCTCTCACCTCGGCCAGCGTGACCCCCTCAGGGACCGAGTCGGGCCGAGCTTCACCGAGTTCGCCGTGCGTGGCGCAGCACACCACTACCTCGGCGCCGTTCTGGGCTGCTCGGGCGATGACCGAGCCTGTCCCGAACGTCTCGTCATCGGGATGCGCAACCACGACGAGCAGCTTCATGCGGGCGGCGGCAGGATCGAGATGCCGTAGCGGGCGGCCGTCGAGACGACGGCGGCGACGTCGGGTGCCGACGGCGCCGGCAGTTCGAGTGCTGCTGCCGGTTCACCGAGGTCTCGGAAGAAGCCCTCGATCCCGCCGGGTGATGCGATCACGTACAGGTGAGCGGTGCCGTCCACGACGGCGTAGGTGTGCGGCACACCGCGTGGCGCGAACGCGAATTCCCCGGGACCCAGCCGTGTGGTCGTCTCGCCGACGGTGACGTCGAGCTCACCGTCGACCACTAGGAACGCCTCATCCTCGTGCGTGTGCATGTGTGGCGGGGGGTTGCCGTCGGCGGTGACCCACTGCTCGAGCATCGAGTAGGCGCCGTTCGTCTGGTCGGCGGTGACCCGCTCGACCATCAAGCTGTTGAGCATCCAGAGTGCCTGGATCTGTGGTGGGGTGATCGCGGTCATCGGACTTCCCTTCGAAACATACTGTCCTGGGCACGGTTGTGCGTCAGAGGGTGATTCAATACTGTCATGGGCACTATGTCAACACCTTCTCGCGGCGAACTCACTCCGACGTCGTATGCAATGCTCGGACTGCTGGCGTTGCGGCCGTGGACCACGTACGAACTGGCCAAGCAGATGCAGCGGAGCGTCCGTTGGTTCTGGCCGCGAGCGGAACGGAAGTTGTACGACGAACCGAAGCGCCTCGCCGCTCTTGGGCTGGCGACGGTCGAGACCACGGCCACCGGTCGCCGGCGCAGCACCGTCTACCAGATCACCACTGCGGGCCGTCACGCGTTGAGGGACTGGCTACGAGCCGGCCCGGGTGCCCCCATGCAGGTGGAGATGGAGTCGATGATCCGCGTGTTCTTCGCGGACGGAGCATCCCCGGAGGACCTACGAGCGACGTTGGCCGCCGTCGGTGCCCAGG
>JANOET010000153.1:0-3033 GCA_031413415.1 Acidimicrobiaceae bacterium | reverse complement strand
CGGCGGCGAGCGGTGCGGTGACGTAACCGAGACCCGTGCCGTCGGGCAGCGGCTTCCAGTCGTACTGCACGTCGGCACGCCACACACCGTTGCCGTCGCCGGTGTAGAAGGTGGGCGGCAACGCGGAGGGATCGGCCGTGTACTCGTCGGGCGTGGTGCCGGTGCCCTCCTCGTCGGCGCTCAGTGTGCCGTCGTCGCCCAGGCCCCACAGGGTGGTGACGGCCTCGGACAACGGCCACCGGCTGAACTCGCGGACGAACAGCGGTTCTGGTGTTCCCGGGCTGAAGTCGGGGTTCGCGCCTTGTTCGAACAGCACACGGATTGCCGGTTCGGCTTCGAACGCGGCGAGGGCTGCGTCGTAGGTCATGTCGGCGAAGCGGCTCTCGAACGGTGCGAACGTGGTGACGCCCCAGATGGCGCCCCCGAGCCCCGAGGCGATGAGCGCGCCGGCCGACAGGTCGGGCACCTTCTTGCCGACGTACAGCTGCAGGAATTCCATGTACCGCTGTGCGATGGGCGGACTGAGGCTCTCGGTGTGCAGCCCGTTCACCAGGTTGACGTAGACGTGCGGCGATGCGGCGAAGCGGTCGAGCATCGCGGGGAAGTGGCCGCCGGTCTGTTCGTCCTGCCACGCGCCGGCGATGAACACCGGCACGTTGATCTTGTCGACGAACGTGATGGGCGCGAGTGAATCGCCGAGGGGGTTCACGTAGAACTCGCTGGCATCGATCTCGGCGACGAGGTCGGGGTTCTGCAGGCGCATCTGCTGGTTGTCGGCGCAGACCTTGTCGCCGCCGTCGGCGCGGGCGGTTGTCCACGCCTGGCCGTATGGCTCGGCGTTGTCCATGCGCTCCTGCGTCCAGTTCACGGCGAAGCCGGTGTTGAGGATGCCGCCTGGGTAGAGCGTGGCACGGTAGCTGTCGTCGAGCACCGAGAGCGGCGTGATGCTGTTCAGGCTGGGAGGCTGTGTCGCGGCGACGAACAGTTGGCTGATGCCGGGGTAGCTGATGCCGACCATTCCGACCTGGTTGTCGAGCACCCACGGCTGGGCGGCGACGGCCTCGATGACGTCGTAGCCGTCGACCGACTGTGCGGTCTCGAAGAAGCGGAACGACCCACCGCTGCAGCCGGTGCCGCGCATGTTCACGCCCACGTAGGCGAGGCCCTGTGCGGTGTAGATGGCGGCGATCTGGGCGCTGTCGGGGTCGCTCGGCTGGTAGCCGCTGTACTCCACGACCGTCGGGTACGGACCCTGGTCGGCCGGGCCGGGCAGGATGACGTTGGCGCTCAGCGTCGTGCCGTCGCGTGTGGTGATGTAGCCGAAGCCGCTGTCCTCCGGGAACAACGTCTGCTCGTCGGTGTAGAGGGTCTTCGGAGGAACGTCGCCAGGAGCGGTCACCGTCAGTGGGTCGCTTCCCTCGGTGTCGCTGAGCACCGCGTAGCCATCGCCCTCGGGCACTTCACGGAAGAGCAACGCACCCTGCTCGTCGACCGTGCCGTCGGCCACCTTCGTGCCGTCCGCGGCGTAGAGCGTGAGCGTGTCGCCGGGTTCGGCGCCGAGCACACCGATCTGCCGCACCCCAGGGATCGTGGAGAACGTGGCGGGCTCGAGGGCGACCGTGGTGGTCGGCGCCGCGGTGCTCGTAGGTGAGGTCGACTCGACCGTGGTGGGCGACGACTCGCCGCTGTCGCTGCACGCAGCGACCACCAGACACAACGACACCCCGAGCGCGACAAGACGGTTCCCCATGGAACTGAGTCTCGCATTCCCTCGGCGACCAGCCACAATGGGAGCGTGATCTCGCTCGACGACATGCTGGCCGACCTGGAACTGCTCGTGAACACCGAGTCCACCTCGCTGCACCTCGATCTGCTCGAGCAGTCCGCGGCAGCGGTCGCGTCGGTGATGACCGGCCGGCTCGGCTCACCACCGCAGATCATCCCGTCGGTCAACGGCCCGCACGTGCTGTGGAGCGGCGGTGGCGAACCAAAGGTGCTCCTGGTCGGGCATCACGACACCGTGTTCCCGGTGGGCAGTGTGGCGGCTCGGCCCTTCGCCGTGCGCGAGGGCAGGGCGACCGGTCCGGGCGTGTTCGACATGAAGGCCGGCATCGTGCAGGCCGTCCACGCGGTTGCCGCACTCGAGGACCGCGCCGGAATCGAGATCCTCATCACCGCCGACGAAGAAGTCGGCAGCGACACCTCGCGCCAGCTCATCGAGCAGCGCGCGCTCGCCTGCGGCAACGTGCTGGTCTTCGAGGCCAGTGCCGATGGCGGTGCGCTGAAGATCGGTCGCAAGGGCACCGGCACGTTCGAGGTGGTCGTGCACGGCAAGGCCGCGCACGCCGGCCTCGAGCCATGGAACGGTGTGAACTCGCTCGTGGCCGCGGCCGAACTGATCACGCAGATCACCACGTTCGCGAGCGCCGAGGCGAACACCACGGTCACGCCCACGGTGGCCACCGCCGGCACCGCCGACAACGTCGTGCCCGCCGAGACTCGCGTGAAGGTCGACGTACGCGTCGAACAGCCCGGCGAGGGCGAGCGTCTCACGGCTGCGTTTGCGTCGCTCACGTCGTCGGTTCCGGGTGCGCACGTCGAGATTCTGGGCGGGCTGAACCGTCCGCCCATGCCGGTCGGTGCGGCGGGCGACCTGTTCCCGCTGGCGTTGAAGGCGGCCGCCGCAGTGGGCGTCGCCGGCATCGAGGGTGTCGCCGTGGGTGGCGGCAGCGACGGCAACTTCACTGCCGCGGTGGGTGTGCCCACCCTCGACGGCATGGGTGCCGTCGGCGGAGGCGCGCACGCCGATCACGAGTACGTGATCGTCGACACGATGGTGCCGAGGGCCCGCCTGGTGGCCGAGATCCTCGCGTCACTCGCGCGCTCTTAAGTGGCTCTACGCGATCGGCCGGGGTGCTGACCATCCGCGATGTGGGGTGGGGGCCTCGGTGAACTTGTGACTGTCTAACGGTCCAAGTCCAAGGAGGCCCCCGTGGGGGACGGTAGTGCAGGTGTGGTGTGGTTCTCCATGCC
>JANOET010000152.1:0-28351 GCA_031413415.1 Acidimicrobiaceae bacterium | reverse complement strand
TGTGGACCATCACCGGCGGCACGATCAATGCCGAAACCACGAACACGGTCGTCACCAACGACCCGGCCTGCGACCCGGTGAACGTTCGCGACAGCCTGCAGGTGGTCGTCGCCCAGGTCTCCAGGTGACCGTGGTGGTTCGCGGCTGATGCGACGACGCGACCGCTGGGCCGTCGCCGGCGCGGCGGCCGTGGCCGGGCTGCTGGTCGCGGGGCTGGTCGGTGGCGGGGGAGCGCTGTCGGCGTTGCAGTTCCGATGGGAGGACGCGCTGCAGCCGGCGCTCGACGGCAGCACCGACGTGGTGGTGGTCGCGATCGACCGCGAGACGCTGCAGGCGCTCGGCGACGGCTGGCCGTGGCCGCGCGATCGCATGGCCGAACTGGTGGACGCGATCAACGCCGCCGGGCCGTCGGCGATCGCGATCGATGTGCTGTTCGCCGACGCCCGTGAGGGCGACGATGCGCTGGCCGCGTCGCTGTCGTCGGCGCCGGTGGTGCTGTCGTCGGCGCTCGGCCTGCAGGTCGCTCCGGGCGAGTTGCCGAGGATCGTGGGCGAGGTGGCACCCACCTCTGCTCTCGCCGATGCAGCGTCGGCAGTCGGTCACACGAACATCATCGGCGCTGGCTCGGGCGTGGTGCGCGACATCGCACTGGTCGCAGTCACCGACCGAGGCATCCCCCGGCCGTCGTTCGCTCTCGCGGCGGTCGCGATCGCCGATGGCGTGTCACCCGTCGTCACCGAGCGCGCCGACGGAGTGCAGGTGGGGACGCGGCTCGTTCCGGCCGAAGACGGTCTCCTGCGAGTGGCATGGTCGGGCGACCTCACTGCGGGCACAGCGGTGTCGGCCATCGATGTGCTCCGAGGCGAGTTCGATGCCGCGGTCTTGCGCGACCGGATCGTGGTGGTCGGCGTCACCGAACCCACGCTCGGCGATCTGCACCAGGTACCTGTCGATCGCGCGGGGTCGACTTCCGGTGTCTTCATCCTGGCCAATGCGGTGAACACCATCACCAGTGCGGGCTACCTGAGCGACGCCTCGTCGCGCTCCGAGCAACTGGTCGCCGTGCTGTTGGTGCTGGCGATGGCGCTCGCGGTCGGCTGGCTGGCACTGTCGCTGGCGGCCGGTGTGGCTGCGGCGGAGGTCGCGTTCCTGTTCCTGTTCGCCGCATGGCGGTTCCACACCGCCGGCGAGCACTGGAACGTGGTCGCGCCCATCACGGGCATCGCCGCCGCAATGGCCACGGGGGCGGGTCTGCGCTACATCACCGAGATCCGTCACCGACGTCGTGCGTGGAATCTCTTCGCCGCGTACGTGCCGAAGTCGGCGGTCGCCGAATTGGAGGATCCGGCCAAGCTGCGTCGGGCCATCGAGGGCACGCGGTTGCAGGTGACCGTGCTGTTCTGTGACCTGCGCGGTTTCACTCCGCTCGCATCGGTGCTCGAGCCACCCGAGGTGAGGTCGGTGCTCGACGAGTTCTACGAAGCGACCGTGCGGCTCATCCACGATGCAGGTGGCACGGTGATGCAGTTCGTCGGCGACGAGGTGTTCGCGGTGTGGGGTGCGCCGTTGCCCGACACCGACCAGTGCGAGCGTGCGGCGACGACCGCGGTGGCAATGCAACGCGCCCGGCTGCAACTGGACGCGACCCTCACGGCGCGCGGACTGCCGTGCATCGGGTTCGGCATCGGCGTGCACACCGGTCCCGCCGTCGCAGCACACGTCGGCACGCACGATCGTCGGCAGTACTCGCTGGTGGGCACCACCGTCAATGTCGGCAGTCGGCTGTGCTCGCAGGCGACGGTGGGTCAGGTGGTGGTGTCGGAGAACGTGTTCGAGGTGCTCACGGTGGGCACTCGTTCGGAGTTCGCCGAGAGCGAGGCGATCTCGGTGAAGGGGATCGATCACCCGCTCACGGTTCACCGCTTTCGGTCGCCCGTCTAGGGTGATTTGGGTGGTCGCGCCGAGCGATGCCGCTGCGACGGAGAGGAGGGGTTCCATGGGTGTGTACAGCGAGCAGGTGCTCCCCCGAGTCATCAACGTCGCCTGTGGTTCGAAGGCCGGCCAGCCGATTCGCCGGCGAGTGTGCGAGGAGCTGCACGGACAGGTGGTCGAGATCGGCTTCGGGTCGGGTCACAACGTGCCGTTCTATCCCGACACGGTCACGCGGGTCGCGGCCATCGAGCCAGCGGAGCTGGGTTGGAAGTTGGCCGCCAAGCGCCTGGCCGACTCGACCGTGCAGGTCGAGCAGACGGGTCTCGACGGTCAGTCGCTGCCGCTCGACGACGACAGCTGCGACACCGCGCTGTCCACGTGGACGCTGTGCACCATTCCGGACGTGGGGGCGGCGCTGAGCGAGGTCCGTCGGGTGTTGAAGCCGGGCGGCACCCTGCATTTCGTGGAGCACGGCCTGGCGCCGGACGAGAAGGTGCAGCGTTGGCAGCACCGCATGGAGCCGTTGCAGAAGAAGCTGTTCGGCGGCTGCCACTTGACTCGGTCGATCACCGACCTGTTGGCCGACGCTGGCTTCACGCTCACCGAGGTCGACTCGTTCTACGAGCGCGGCCCCAAGTTCCTGTCCGCCTACACGGTCGGCATCGCCACCTCTGCCTGACGCGTCGAACTGCACCTACAGTCGGGTGGCGGGGGCCTTGTGGTCGGTGAACGGGTCGGCCGTGAGCAGGCGATGCGCCTCTGCCGGGTTCGGTGTGAAGCCGGGCGTGTTGCGGCACAGCTCGACCATGATGCCGTTCGGGTCGGCGTAGTACAGCGAGTGGCACCAGTCGTGGTCCAGCTCCATGATCGGCTCGATGCCTTCGGCGGTCATCCGGCCGCGCACGGCCTCCTGCTGTTCGGCCGTCGCGTTGAAGGCGCAGTGGTTCACCCACACCGGCAGGCCCACGCCGTCGCTGATGTCGGTCGTCCAGTCGGGCTGCTCGCCGACGTTCTGGAACTGGAAGAAGGCGATGCACTCGCCCTCACCGATGTCGTAGAACACGTGCCGCACCCACGACGTGTCGTCGTGCGCCTGCAGCTCGGTGTGGATGAGCGGGAAACCCATCAGGTCCTCGTAGAAGTGCGTCGTGGCCTCGACGTCACGGGTGGCATAGGCGACGTGGTGCAGCGGCATCTCGCGACAGTACCCGCCCCCCTCCACGCGAACTTCAGTCCAGCCGCGCCACCTCTCCCGAACTTGAGTTCTGCGTGACACACTCCTCCCGAACTCGAGTTCTGCGTGACTCAGAGGAGGCCGAGGGTGCGGGCGGCCTGCACCGCTGCTTTGCGGTCGCTGACGCCGAGCTTGCGGTAGATGGCGCTGCTGTGGGTCTTCACCGTGTTCAACGACACGAACAGTTCGGCGGCGATCTCGCGCAGCGTCATCTGCGTGGGAAGGAAGCGCAACACGGCCACCTCGCGATCGGTGAGTTGCTCGACCAGCGCAGCCACTGGTGCGGCCGGCAAAGGCGTCACCCGATGGCGTGCCTCGATGCGAGCGAGGATCTGACCGGCCAGCCCCGGGTCCACGCATCGGTCAACGATCGTGCGCGCCTCGGACAGCAACATGGTTCCCGTGTTGTCGCCCAGGTCCAGCAGCGTGCCGCCGGCGACCGCGAAGACGAACGCCTTGCCGAGGTCGGTGGTTGCCCGTCGGCCCAGGTCCGCGGCGTGCTGTGTGTGCAGTCGACGTTCGTCGGGGTCCGACGAGGTGGCGGCCAGCACGGCGACGGCGGGGGCCACCCCGTGATACGCGGCGAGCCCGAACGACTGCGCGGTGGCGAGCGCCGTGGCTGCGGCAGCGTGTGCCGTCGCGGCGTCGGAGTGTTCGAAGTGGTTGATCGACGCAGCGACGAGCGACATGGTGTGCGCGGTGCGGCGTTGTTCGGTGGTGGCGCGGGCGACGGCGATGTCGAGCGTCTCACGAGCCTCGGCCGCGAGGCCAGCCCAGGTGTAGGTGGCACCGACCGCGGTGGCGAGCTCTGCAGGTCGGGCGACCAGGTCGCCGTTCGCGGTCGCCTGGCGAGCACCCTCCAGCGCCGTGGCGACGTCGCCACGTCCGAGCGCCACGTTGATGCGCAACGGCAGCGCGAGCACGATGTCCAGGTGGGCCGGCCAGATGGCGGTCGCCCGGTCCAGCCAGTGCTGGGCGGTCGTGTAACGGCCGTTCAGGTACTCGGTCCAGCCGAGCAGCATCGTGCACGCCACGTCGTCCTCCGCAGCGACACCGATCAGCTGCAGCAGGTGTTGCAGCGTGCGCACCTGACCCAGACCGAGCAGGTCGGGGCCGACGAAGCGCATCAATGCGACGGCACCGTCGACGTCGCCGGCGGCCAGTCGGTGGACGATTGCCTCGCCGTGGTCGAGCTGCGCCTCGAACCAGTCGGCGGCCCGGCCGTGCAGTTCGGGCAGGCGTTCGGGGAAGGTGCGCGTGGCCTCGAGCGCGAGCAGGTCGCGGAGCAGGTGGTGATAGCGGAACCATTCGCCGGTGTGGTCGAGGCGGACGATCAGCTGGTTGCGGGCGGCGATGTCCACCAGCCACTGCGCGCCGCCGGTCGATGCGGTGACGGCGTCGACGAGCGGCCCGTTGAACCGGTCGAGCACGGACGTCTCGAGCATGCGTCGCCGGTCGTCGTCGGCCATGGTGGCGAGCAACTCGTCGCCCAGGTAGCCGACCACCAGTTGGTCGTCGCCGCGGAACGCGTCGACGAACTGCTCGGGCTGCTCGGCGCGCTCCAGCGACAGCCCGGCCAGCACCAGCCCTGCGGCCCATCCCTCGGTGCGTTCGCAGAGCTGATCGATCGACGCCGCGGGCAACGAGCCGCCGACCGTGCCCAGCAGCACGGCCGCTTCGTTCGACGCGAAGCGCAGGTCGGTGGCGCGCATCTCGGTGACCTTGTTGCGCACGCGCATGCGGCCCAGGCGGAACGGCGGGTCCAGCCGTGTGGAGACGACGATGGTGACGTTGGCCGGGCACAGGTCGATCAGCCGCTCGACGCCGCGGTGGATACAGGCGTGGTCCACCAGGTGGTAGTCGTCGATCACGATCACCAGCGGCGTGGGGTCGTCGACCAGTTCGTTCACCAGCGCGGGCACGATCTGGTCGTCGTCACCTGCCGAGCCGATCACGAGTGGCCGCAGCCGGCTGCCCAGCTCGGGGCGATGGCGACCGACCGCGGCGACGAGCGACGACCAGAAGCGAGCGGGGTCCGAGTCGCTCGCCTCGACCTGCAGCCAGGCGACGTGCTGGGGATGGTGTTCGGCCCAGGCGGCGAGCATGGTCGACTTGCCCGAGCCGGCGGGTGCGCTGGCCAGCACCATCGGCACATGCCGGGCGACGGCGTCGTCGAGCGCGTCGGCCAGGCGGGTGCGTTCCACCAGTCGTGTGGGCAGCGCCGGGGGTCGCAGCTTGGTGGCGGCCATCCCCATCTCACCGTCGAACGTCACCTCGGGGACCATACAGCGCCCCGGCCGAGGGTGGGCGGGGTGCGCGCCCCTCACTCGGCAACACGGATCACCCGGGTGAGATGGCGGGTGAGGTGAGGCGCGCTCACCCGGTGTGGTGAGACCTTGGCGTCATGTCCGAACCGACCACCTTCGAGATCGTCCTGCGGGGCCGGGCCAGCGCCCGGCTGCTGCGGCCACTGCTCGACGACTTCACCTTCACCCACACACCCGACGACCACTCTGGCGCCGGCCACACCCGCCTGGTGGGTGAGGTGCGCGACGCCGCACACCTGCACGGCGTGGTCGCCCACCTCACTGCGGTGAACGTCGAGCTCGTCTCGATCGTCCCGCTCACCGCCGGCCTCACACCGGCGTCCGATCTCACCCCCGAAGCCCAACCCGAATGGAGCAAGTCATGATCACCGTGTCCGCCCTCACCAAGCATTACGGCGCCCGCCTCGCGGTCAGCGACATGTCGTTCGAGGTGGCCGCTGGCCGCGTCACCGGCTTCGTCGGCCCGAACGGCGCCGGCAAGTCCACCACCATGCGGATGATGGTCGGTCTGACCCGGCCCGACCGCGGCGACGTTCGCTACCACGGCGTCAGCTACACGCAGCTGCTGCACCCCACCCGGGTGGTCGGCTCGGTGCTCGACGCCGGCAACCGTCACCCTGGCCGCACGGCTCGCAATCACCTGCTGGCCATGGCCGCGCTGAGCAGCATCCCCGCCCGGCGGGTCGACGAGGTGCTGCACGAGGTGGGGCTCGACACCGCTTCCGACCAGCGTGCAGGCGGCTTCTCGCTGGGCATGCGTCAGCGCCTGGCCCTGGCCGGTGCGCTGCTGGGCGAGCCCGAGGTGCTGCTGCTCGACGAGCCGTCGAACGGCCTCGACCCCGATGGCATCCGCTGGCTGCGCAACTCGCTGAGCGACTTCGCTGCACGCGGTGGCACGGTGTTCGTGTCGAGCCACCTGATCGGTGAGTTGGAGATGTTCGCCGACGATCTGGTGGTGGTGGGCGGCGGCAGGCTGCTGGCCGCCGAGCCGGTGACGGCGACGCTCGCACGTGGCGAGACCACGGTCGTGGTGCGCACTCCGGCTGCCCTCGAACTGGCGCACCTCATCGACAGGGCGCTCGGCCAGCACGGCGTCGCCGTCACGGTCGACGGTGACCGCCTGACCGTGTCGGGCACCACGCTCGCCGCCGTGTCGCAGGTCGCGTTCGACCAGCGCATCCAAGTGGTCGAGATCACCGAATCGTCCCGCTCGCTCGAGGAGATCCTCCTCGACCTCACCGGCGCCACCGCCGAGTTCGCCGCGGCCTGACGTGCTCCGCGCCGACCAGCTTCTCCAACCCCATCACCCCATCACCTCATCACCGCTCACCGAAGGACTCACCGTGAACACCACCACCATCACAGCGACCACCGCCGCCCATCACCATGCGGCTGCCCACACCTCGGGCCGCCTCGCCACCCGCACTCGCAGCGACGATGTCGCTGCCGTCCCCGCGGCCACTCGCAGTGAGTGGATCAAGCTCCGCTCGCTGCGCTCCACCTGGGCCATCCTCGGCCTCACCGTCGTCATCGGCGTCGTCATGTCGTTCGTGCTCGCCACGTTCGTGAAGACCGACCCGTACGACCACCTGCCGTTCACCGTCGCGAACAGCTTCTCGGCGTCCACATGGCTCAGCACCGTGCTGGCGCTGGTGGTGGGCATCTTGATGTTCACGTCGGAGGTGCAGCACGGCACCATCTCGAACGCCATCGCCGCCCGCCCCGCCCGCTGGGTGACGGTGGCCGGCAAGGCGGTCGTCGCGGCCGGATTCGGGCTGGCCATCGGCCTGTTCGGCATGGTCGCCGCCATCGGCGCCGGCCTGGCCAGCGGACTGGACATGGGCGACACCACCGGCATGGGCGTCACCATCGCCTGGAGCCTGCTGCTCACGTCGTGTGCCGCGGTCTTCGGGGTCGGCGTCGGCATGATCATCCGCCACAGCGCGGCCGCCGTGTCGGCGATGCTGGTGTGGGCGCTGGTCGTCGAGAACCTCATCCGCAGTGTGGCTGCGGCGAACGTGTCCCGCTTCTTGCCGTTCAGTGCGGCGAACGGCCTGCTGAACATCCGCTCGGCCGGCGACACCACCGAGTCGCTCGCCGCCCGCCTCAGCCGCCCGGCCGATGCCCTGGTGTTCATCGCCTTCACCGTGACGGCGATGGCCATCGGCACCGCCCTCCTCTACCGCCGCGACGCCGACTGACGCCATGCACATCGAGCTGTGGGTTCTCGCGCTGCTTGCCGTGCTCGCCTTCCTGACGGTCGTGGCCGAACCGGACGGGCGGTAGCCGAGCGGCCAGTAGCGAGCGGGCGGTGGCGAGCGGGCAGTCGTGGGCGGGCAGTAGCGTCCGGGCGATGCGAGCCGTTGTTGCCGAGTCGGGGTCCGTCCGTCTGATCGAGGTCGCCGATCCGCCCGTCGGCGCCACCGTGTTGCGCACCGCCGAGGCCGGCATCTGCGGCAGCGACCTGCACATGGTGGCCAGCGGCATGGCGCCGGTGACGATGGGTCACGAGTTCGGCGGGTGGTTGGCCGACGGGCGGCTGGTGGCCGTGCGGCCGACGGGCGAGTGTGGGCAGTGCGACCCGTGCCGGCGGGGCTTCTTCAGCGCCTGCCCGTCGGGGTGGGGCGACGCCTACGGCGTGAGCGCCCACGGCGGCCTGGCCGACGAGGTGGTGGTCGACGACGAGCGTGTGTACGCGATGGCCCCCGGTGCTCGGCCGAAGGACGCCGCGTTGGTCGAGCCGTTGGCGATCGCGATGCACGGCCTGCGCCGGTTGGCTCCCGTGCCCGGCGATCGTGCGCTCGTCGTCGGGGCCGGCTCCATCGGGTTGCTCACGGTCGCCGCGCTGCGATCGTGGGGTGTCGAGGCCGACATCGTCGCCCGGCACCCACACCAGTGCGACGCAGCCGAGGCGCTCGGTGGGCGAGTGGTCGAGAAGCCGAAGCGGTCCGACTACCTGTGCACGTTCGACGCGGTGTGCACGCAGCAGACACTCGACCTGTGCGTGCACGCGGCGATGCCGGGTGGGCGGGTGCTCGAGTTCGGCATGTTCTGGTCGCCGGTGCAGTATTCGAACAACATCCTGTTCAAGGAGGTCGGCATCGTCCCGGCCATGGGCTACTCGCGTGGTGACGGGTTCGACGACTTCCGCGAGGCCGCCGACCTGGCCGGCGCGAACCCGCTCATCGCCGACACCCTGGTCACGCACACGTTCGGCCTCGACGACGCAGTCGAGGCCTTCCGCGTCGCCGCCGACCGAGCGAGCGGCGCGATCAAGGTCCACCTCGTCCCGTAACGCCACCCAGCGCGAACTCAAGTTCCTGGTGAACACCCGGCCCGGCCCGCCCGGTTGGCCTCAGCCGTTCGAGTAGATGCGGGTCGGGCGGACGAAGACCGCGGCGCGACGGTCGTCACGCATGACCCGGTCGTACTCGTCCCAGTCGTCGTGCGTGCCACCCGCGGCCTGGAACACCTTGCGCAGCAGGACCCGTATGCCGTCGGCGTCGAAGTGCGGCGACGGGTCCTCGGGGCCGATGACCTCGGCGGTGCCCTCGACCGACACCCACTCCCACCCGGTCCGCACGGCGATGGTCACCTGCGGTCGGGCGCGGAGGTGGGCGACCTTGCGGGCCGACGCTCGGGCGACCAGCGCCACCGTCGGCTCGCCCGTCACCGGATGCGCCATCACGCCGGCGTTGACGATGGTCGATTGCATGGTGCTGTCGGCCCGCGATGTGGTCACCACGCACAACCCGTGCTCTCGGGCCAGCAGGGAACGAACGTCGTCGAGGTCAGCCATGCCCCGTACAGTACGCCCGAGTTCACAGGTCGCGGAGGCGTTGTAGCGTGCCGCGGGTGAGCAACCCGTCCTCTCCTGCGCTCGTTGCGGCAGCCGAACAGATCGACGCCGCCGTCGTCGAGTTCGTCCGCCGGCTTCGGTCAGCGCGGGGCCAGCCTCGGCAGCACGGGCGAGCAACCGGCGCTGTTCGAAGCCGACATGCTGCACTTCCACCGCACTGTGTTCGGTCGGTGAGCTGGGTGCGTCATGGGTGAGCGGTTGGCAGGTCGGACGGCGTTGATCATCGGCGCGGGGCAGACGCCGGGCACCACCATCGGCAACGGGCGGGCGATGGCGGTGACATTCGCCCGTGAGGGAGCGCGGCTGGTCCTCGTCGACCGCAGCGCCGAACAGTTGGAGCACACGCTCGAACTCGTGCGCGCCGAGGGCGCCGACGCCGTGCCGGTCATCGCCGACATCGCGTCCGACGACGGTCCCGCCTCCGTCGTCGCCGCCGCGAACGCTGCGTTCGGCAGCTTCGACGTGTTGGTCAACAACGTCGGCATCGGGTTCGGCGACGACGCGCCGCACCGCCTGACCGACGACGGCTACGACCGCATCATGGACGTCAACCTGCGCGCCATGTGGCGCACGTGCCGCGAGGCGCTGCCGACCTTGCGGGCGACCGGTCGTGCGTCGATCGTCAGCATCTCGTCGGTGGCGGCGGTGGCGTTCAGCCCGGGCCTCACTGCGTACGGGTTGTCGAAGGCCGGCGTGAACGCGCTCACGTCGAGCATTGCATTGACGAACGCGAAGTACGGGGTGCGGGCGAACGCGATCATGCCCGGACTGGTCGACACGCCGATGGGCGTCGACGCGGTGGCAGCGGCTCGTGGCATCGATCGCGACGAACTCGCCGCCGCCCGCGCCGCGATGGTGCCGATGCGTCGGCAGGGATCGGCGTGGGACATCGCCAACGCCGCGCTGTTCCTGTCGTCCGACGAAGCCGGTTGGATCACCGGTGTGGTGTTGCCGGTCGACGGCGGCCAGTCGGCGCGAACTGGGTAAAGGTGTCGACATGAACCCGTCGTCTCGCCCGCATGTGGTCGTCATCGGTGCCGGGTTCGGCGGCACCCGGGTCATTCGAGCGCTGCGCGACGCCGACGTACGCGTCACGCTGATCGATCGCAACAACTTCCACACGTTCCAGCCGTTGCTCTACCAAGTGGCGACGGCCGGCCTCGACGTCGGCGACGTCACGTTCCCCGTGCGCACGCTGTTGCGTCGCCACCGCGACGCATCGTTCGTGATGGGTTCGGTCACTGCGATCGACCTGGGCGCGCGCACCGTCACCGTCGACGAACAGGCGTCGCTTGCGTACGACTTCCTGGTGGTCGGGGCGGGCAGCGTCTCGACATCGTTCGGTGTGCCGGGGGTCGAAGAGCACGCGCTGCCGTTGAAGGACGCCGACGACGCGGTCCGCTTGCGCAATCGGCTGATCGGCGACCTCGAGCGCGCCAGTCGTGCCGTCGGTCGGGGTGAGCCACCGCCCGAGTTGAGCCTGGTCGTGGTCGGTGGCGGCCCGACGGGAATCGAGACCGCCGGTGGCATGCGCGAACTGCTCGACAAGGTGTTGGCGAAGGACTACCCCGAACTCGGGCTGCGTGGTCTGCCGATCACGGTGGTCGAGGCGGGGCCGCGGCTGCTCGGTGCGTTCGATCCGCGTTCGTCCGATGCCGCGGTGCAGGCGCTCGCCCATCGTGGCATCGATGTCCGTCTCGACGCGGTCGTCGACCATGTCCAACCCGATGCGGTGGTGTTGCGCGACGGCACCAGGCTGGCCGCGGGCATCGTGGTGTGGGCGGCGGGTGTCGCCGCGTCGCCACTGGCCGCGATGTTGGGCACCGAGCTCGATCGTGGCCGGGTGAAGGTCGAGCCGAATCTGTCGTTGGCGGGGCACCCGGAGGTGTTCGCCATCGGCGACATCGCCGCTGTTCCCGGACCGGAGGATGCACTGCTGCCGCAGGTGGCCCAGCCGGCCATCCAGGCGGGACGCCACGTCGCGACCGAGATCCTCGCCGCGCTCGAGGGGCGTGCGGCGACGCCATTCGAGTACGTCGACAAGGGCTCGATGGCAACCATCGGCCGGAACCAGGCCGTGGTCGAGTTCCCGAGCGGCCGTCACTTCCACGGCTGGATCGGCTGGGTGCTGTGGCTCGGTCTGCACATCCTGTACCTGATGGGCTTCCGGAACCGGGTGAGCACGCTGGTGAACTGGTCGTGGAACTACCTCACCTACGACCGCGGCGCCCGAGTGCTGGCGCGCACTGCCACCGGCGCGCGAACGGCGTCGGACAACGGCTGACCGATGGACTCGCGGGCCGCGATATGCGCCCGAACTGGTCAGGTCAAAACGACACTGAGTGTCGTTTTGGCATGTCCAGTTCCTGCAATTGCGGCCTGACCGCCCAGGGCTGCCGACATGTGTGGGGTCGGCGGTCGGTGGTGGCGCAGGTGAGGTCATCGGCAGAAAAGTGGGCTACGGGCGGATGAGGAACTTCTGGCCGGTGGCCTGCTGCGAGTAGATGGCGATGTTGGCCGGGTCGATGGCCTCGTCGAGCGACACCTGGTGCGTGTAGTGGCTGGCGAAGGTGGTGGTCAGTTCGGCGACCACCCGCTCGCGCAGGCGGATCATGCCCTCCAGGCCGAGCTTGCCGAGGAATGGCGTGAGCAGCCAGCCGCCGATTCCCCATGCCATCCCGAAGTTGCGCTGGAACTCGGTGGGGCTGCGGTCGAGCCCGCCGTAGATGTACACCTGCTTGTGCACGTCGCTGCCGTAACGGTTGTACGTGGTGGCCGAGGCATTGATGGCGGTCTCCATCGCCGCGAGGATCTGTCCGGCCCAGCGGCCGCCTCCAGTCGCGTCGAACGCGATAGTGGCGCCCGTGGCGACCAGCGCGGCGGTGAGGTCCGCCATGAACGTCGGCTGGCTCGAGTCGCACACGTGCTCGGCACCCTGCTCGCGCAACAGCGCAGCTTGCTCGGGCCGGCGGACGACGTTCACCAGCGGCACGCCGTCGCTGATGCAGATGCGGTTGAGCATCTGGCCCAGGTTGCTGGCGGCCGCCGTGTGGACGAGGCCGGTGTGGCCCTCCATGCGCATGGTCTCGACCATGCCGAGCGCGGTGAGCGGGTTGACGAAGCAGCTCGCACCCTGGGCAGGGTCGATGTCGTCGGGCAGCACCATGCACATGAACGGGCTGACGATGCGGTACTCGGCGTACGTGGCGCCGCCGACCATGGCGACCCGCTTGCCGAGCAGGGCCTGTGCGTCGGGGTTGGTACCTGCAGCGACGACGATGCCGCAGCACTCGTTGCCGACGGGCATGGACTCTCCCACGCGAGTGCGCAGCCCGGGCATGATGTTCGCCGCGATCGGGGCGGTGACCACCGGTTGTTCGGTCGTGCCGCCGGCCGCGGCGGCAGCGATGTCCGCCATGGCGAGCAGCAGGCCGAGGTCGCTGGGGTTGATCGGTGCGGCTTCCACTCGCACCAGCACCTCGTGGTCGGCGGGCGATGGCGTGGGTGTGTCGACGATCGACAACTCGAGTCGCCCGCTGCCGTCGGTCTCGGCGGTGACGAGCGAACGCAGTTGGCGCATGGTGGCGGGGAGGTCGGTCATGGACCGATGGTAGGTGCCACCCACTCGCCCGTCGACCGAGGGGCGCGGTTTGCGGCCATTGCTAGGGTCGACTCATGGATCGGCGGATGCGGACGGTCGTGGTTGCCGCAGCGATCGTGATGATCGTGCTGGTGTTGGCGGCCTCGTCGGGGCCGTTCGACGTGTGGAGCACCCCTCCCGCAGGCGACGACGTCGCGACGGTGGTCACCGATCCGCCGCAGGAGCTCGAACCGCAGGAACCCGTGCCCGAGTCGCGCACCGAATGGCCGAACTGGTTGTCGACGTTGTCGCGGGTGATCGGCGTGATCGTTGCGATTGCGGCCATCGTCGCCGCGCTGGCGGTGCTGCGCCTGTTGCGAATGCCGTCGTGGCTGCGTTCGTCGCCGCTTCGACGACGAACGGACACGGCGACCGCACTGCCCGAAATCGACGACGGCGGCGTGTCCGTCGACGTCGAGTCGGCCCGCGCAGCGCTGTCCAGCGGAACCGCGCGCAACGCGATCGTTGCGTGCTGGATGCAGCTCGAGCGCGACGCGGCCGATGCCGGGATGCCCCGCCTACCGTCGGACACGCCCACCGAATACGTCGAACGGGTCATCGGCGCGTCGTCGATGGACCCGGTGCCGATCGGAGAGCTGGCGGCGCTGTATCGCGAGGCCCGCTTCTCGAGCCACGAGCTCACCGACGAGCACCGCGCCCGGGCGATGGTCGCGCTCGACCGGGTGGCCGATGCACTGCAGCTCGACGCGGAGACCTGGACATGACCCGCCGCCGCATTGCCATCATCGCCGTCTCGTGGGCAGTCCTCGCGTCGGCACTGTGGATCAGCGATGCTCGACCGGTGGTCTTCGTGGTCGGCGGCATGGTCGCGGCCATCTGCGCCGCAGTGTTCGCGATGCTCGACCTGGCCGACGCGGTCGACGAGGTGGAGTGGACCCGCAAGTCCCGTCGGCAGGCGTCGACACGGCGAACGGACCCGCGTGTCAGCTCGTTGCGACGAAAGGCCCGGGGAACCTGGTGGTCGGAATCGTCGGACCTCGGCGACACGTTGGTCGAGTTGATCGACGACCGGCTGCTCGCCAACCACCGCGTCGATCGTGCCGACGATCCCGCCGCTGCTGCGGTGTTGCTCACCCCGGCGCTGAGGTCGCTGGTCGACGCGCCACGCCGCACGTCGATGTCGCCGCGCGACCTGCACCAGTTGCTCGCCGACATCGAAGCCCTGTGAAGACGAAGAAGGAGAACCCATGAACGACGCGACACCGATCGACATCGCCCGCACCTCGTCGCTGGCGCGTGAGGTGCTCGACGAGGTCGAGCGCGCCGTTGTCGGCAAGCGACCTGCGCTCACCCTGGTGCTGTGCGGCGTGTTGGCCGGCGGCCACGTGCTGCTCGAGGACCTGCCCGGCCTCGGCAAGACGCTCGCGGCCCGGTCGTTCGCACAGACGCTGGGCCTCACCTTCACCCGCGCCCAGTTCACGCCCGACCTGCTGCCGGCCGACCTGACCGGTTCGTTCGTCTACGACCAGCGGGTCAGCGATTTCTTGTTCCGCAAGGGCCCGCTGTTCACCGGCCTGCTGCTGGCCGACGAGATCAACCGCACGCCGCCGAAGACGCAGGCAGCGTTGCTCGAGGCGATGCAGGAACGGCAGATCACGGTGGAGGGCGAGACGTTCCCTCTGCCCGCGCCGTTCCACGTGCTCGCCACCGCGAACCCGGTGGAGTACGAGGGCACGTACCCGCTGCCCGAGGCACAGCTCGATCGGTTCCTGCTCCGCATCAGCTTCGGCTACCCGACCCGCGACGAGGAGTGGGAGGTGCTCAACCGCCGCGTCGCACGACGCGAGGAGGCACAAGCGTTGAGACCGGTGGTCGACGCGCCGACGTTGTTGGCCATGCAGGCCGCGATCGAGACGGTCGACGTCGACCCCGACGTGAGCCGCTATTGCGTCGACCTCACCATCGCGACCCGGCAGCACCCGCACGTGCAGATCGGCGCGTCGCCCCGCGGTGCATTGGCGCTGTTGCTGTGCGCTCGAGCCCACGCCGTGGTCGACGGCCGCGACTTCGTGACACCGGAGGACGTGAAAGCAGTGGCCGCTGCGGTGCTGCCGCACCGCCTGAGCATCAAGTCCGAGCTGTGGCTCACCAAGGCATCGGGCTCGACGGTGACCGCCGACGTGTTGGCCGCGGTGCCCACCCCGATGCCCGGCGGGACGGCCACGCCGTGAGTGCGGCGGACCACTGGCGGCCGACGGCGGCACATGTGCGGGCGGTCATCGTCGCGCTCGTGTTCGCCGTGGTGGCGGTGCTCGGCCGCCGACCCGACGTCCTGGTGCTCGCGTCGCCGTTCGTCGGCGCGGCGGTGTGGGCCATCGTGCGACGACCCACCCAAGTGCCGGGAGTGCGTCAGTCGATCGGCCACCGCACCGTGCGCGAAGGCGATGCGACCACGTGGCACGTCCACGTCGACGATCCCGAGGGCCGGGTCGAGACCGTGGCCGCGCTGCTCGAGGCGCCCGACTGGGTGGACCGTCGTCCGCTAGAGGGGCAGGTGGTCGTCGACCTGTACGACGACGGCGACGAAGGGCTCGACGTGGTGGTGCGGTCCACGCGCTGGGGGCGACGTCGAATCGGCCCCGCGCTGGTGGTGACCACAAGTGCGTGGGGCGCGTTCCGATGGGCCACGCGCAACGATTCGCAGGGTGCATCGTTGCTCACGCTGCCGCAGACCTCGCGGTTCGATGCCGCCGCGCCCCCCGTGCACGTTCCCGGCCTCATCGGTGTGAACCGGTCGCCGCGGCAAGGGTCGGGTAACGAGTTCGCCAGCATTCGCACGTTCCAACCAGGCGACCGGCTGCGTCGCATCAACTGGCCCCGTTCGGTGCGGACCGGCACCCTGCACGTCAGCACGACCTGGGCCGATCACGATCGTCACGTGGTGCTCCTGGTCGACGCCCTGGCCGACGTGGGCGAGAGCGAGGGCATCGACGGGACGGCTTCGAGCCTGGACATCACCGTGCGCGCCGCCGGTGCGATCGCCGAGCACTACACCCACGCCGGCGACCGAGTGGCACTCGTCGTGCTCGGCTCGCGCGGGGTGCAGCGCGTCGCACCCGCGAGCGGCTACCGCCACCTGCGCCGCCTACTGGAGGTGATGGCCGACATCCAGCCGGCCGGCGCGCAGCGCGACGACGGGCGGCTGCCGCGCGGGCTCGGTGACGGTGCACTGGTGGTGATGTTGTCGCCACTGACGTCGCCCGGAGCGTTGCGTCGTGCTGCGACCATCGCCGACCACGGCATCTCGCTGCTGGTCGTCGATTGCCTGCCACCCGACATCACCCGTCAGGACCCGGCCGACCCGTATGTCGGTCTGACCTGGCGCATCGAGTTGCTCAAGCGTGAACGTGAGGTCCGGCGCATGCGCGAATCGGGCATCGCAGTGGTGCCGTGGCGTGGCCCCGGCAGCCTCGACGTGGTGCTGCGCGACCTGCAGCACCACGCCGGTACCCGTCCTCGGCGGTCGCGATGAGCGAGCAGGCACTTCAGGACTCGTGGTGGCTGCTCACCCGCGCTCGTCGCGTCGGACTGTTCCTTCGCGCGCTCGTGCTGTTCAGCCCCATCGTCGCGGTGGCCTTCACCCGCCTCGCCTCGGGGCGGTCGACACTCGCCATCGACGTGTTCGTCGTGGTGCTCACCGCGTCCTGCGTGGTGGTGCCCGACAGCCATGTTGGTCTGCTCGTCGTCGCGCTCATCGGCGTGGAGTGGTTGGCGCTGGTCGACGACACGACGACGCCGTGGTCGCTCGCGGTGGCGGTGATGTTGTTGCTCTTCCACACGTCGCTCGCAGCAGCGAGCATCGCCGCTCCTGGCGCGGTGTGGTCCCCGGCACTGCGTCACCGATGGTCGAGACGTGCCGGTGCACTGGCGTTGGTGTGCGTGGCCACCTGGCTGGCGGTGGCCGCGGTGAACGTCTACGACCTGGCCGCCAGCTCGGCGCTGGTGGCGGCCTCGCTCGTGGTCCTCGCCGTCGCCGGCCTGTGGGCCAGGGATGTCACGCTCGACGGCGCGGCCGGACACTGAGCCAGGCGTTCGGGCGCTTTCGAGACTGCAGTAGCGTTCGAACATGAGCACCAACCTTCGTCTGTACACGTCCGCCGTCTACTCCTTCGAGCACGTCCTGAAGATGGCCAAACCGACCGCCTTCTCGCGCAAGGCGCCGTGCGCTGGTTGGACCGGTAAGGACGTGTACGAGCACGCGGCGGGCAACCTGGCGATGATCAAGAGCTTTGCTGCTACCGGCAAGGGGCCGAGGTCGACACCGAAGTTGGGCGCCGATCCGTTGGGTGCGTGGATCAAGCTGCGCGATCAGACGCTGGAGGCGCTGGACCACCCGCACGTGCTGGAGTCCATCGCGCACGACCCGTTCGGGCCGGACTTCGGCCCGATGCCTGTCGACGTGCTGGTCGGCTTCATGGCCGCAGACCTGGTGCCGCACACGTGGGACATGGCTCGTACGGCGAAGGTGGACGAGCGACTCGACGCGATCCTCGTGAAGCACACGCTGGCCACGTGGAAGTCGCTACCCGAAGACGTGCTGCGGATGCCGGGCATGATGGCCGCGGCCGTCAAGCCGGCGTCTGGCGTCGACGCGCAGACGAAGATGCTGAACTTCCTCGGCCGCACCGTCTGAGCCCCAGGGGTTTGGTTCCTGGTCGTAGATTCACGAGCCACCCGACGAAGGCTTCGACGACAGTGCTTGGCCGACCGCCACCGTCTACACGGCCGCCGAAGTTGGCGCCAAGGACGGCTACGACACGATCACCTGGGACGCTGCGGCGCAGCTGATCTGGACCGGTGACCTGAAGGTCGACAACACCATCCTGTGGCGGTTCACAGTGACTGGCTGAACCCCTGAGGTCGCCCGCGCTCGAGGGCCACCGTCATGGCGGCTGCGGCGAGCACCGCCGGATCGATCGCTGTGACCGCTGCGTCGTGCGGTTCTGGTCACTTGTGAGCGGAACGGGAGGGATTCGCAGATTCAGGTGTTGCGAGTCACGTCGTACCTGGTCAGCGGTGATATCGGGCTGACGTCGACCGACGTCCGAGCAAGATAAGCATCTTGACTGACATAAGCACTGTGCTTATAGTGACAGGGTGCTTATGACGCTGCTGGACTCGCTCCGCAAGGCCGGACTGTCGGTCGAGGCAGTCCGCGACGCACCCGCGACGACCGGTGTTCGGGTGGACGCGGTGGTGGACGTGGAGGGCTGCTCGTTCGTCGTCGAGGAGCGTGGGCGGGTCCCCTATCCGAGCGAGCTGGACAAGTTGGAGGTGCTCCGAGCGCGGCTTGCTGAGGTCGGGACACCGCTCCTTGTCGTGCCGTTCGTCTCGGATGGGGTGGGGGACTCGTTGCGGCGGGCGGGATGGTCGTGGGCCGATGACGCCGGGAACTTCGACCTTCGCGCTGCGGGGCTGGTGCTCCGGCAGCGAACCACGAACATCTCTCCGCCCGTGAAGAACACGGCGCTCCCCCAAGGTTCGGGCAGCCTCGCGATCATTCGCTCACTGATCGGGTTCAGCGACGACGAAACCGAGGAAGCGAGTGTGACGACTCTGGCCGCGCAGGCGAACGTCAGCCAGCCACGGGCCTCGCAAGTGCTCAGCCAGTTGCACAGGTATGGGTTGGTCACACGTACCGGTCACGGTCGATGGCTCCCCGACCGGGCGGCGCTGCTCGACCGGTTCCTCAGCGAGTACAGGGGCCCAGGTGGCTCGGAGCGCTACCTCTACTCGCTGGACCCGTCGACCGAGGTTGCAGTGTCGCTGGCGACCGTTGCCCCGGCCGGCTCGGTGGCCGTTTCCGCGGACGTCGGGCCCGACCTGATCCGGGCTTGGAGGCGCCCCACCATGCTCATCGTGTACGTCCGTGATGCGATCGTTCCTTGGACGACCAGCGGGCTGGTCGATGCGCAAGGCCGCGACGACGCCAACGTCATCGTTCGATCTCCGCGCGACACCTCGGTGTTCCCGCGACACCAACTGATTGCCGGCGTGCAGGGGGTCGAGGTGCCGCTCGCTGATCCGACGCAGATGATCTGGGATCTGCATCAGCTCGGCGGACAGGACCGGCTCGAGGCAGCGGAGGTGATGCGCGAATGGATCCTGCGCGACCACCCTTGAATCGTCTCGTCCTCAGTGCCGGATCGGTGGCAGACGATGTCGGTTTCATCGCCCTTCGTGACCTCGGCCGCGTCGTGGCGGGCGACAACTACCGCATCATCGGTGGGCACATGGTCATGATGCTGGTCGCACGCTGGGCGCTCGGCCCGGACCTGTACCGTCAGACCCAGGACACCGACGTCGGCGTGCCGCCGACAGCCGTCGCGAACCCCGTGATCATCGACCGTCTGACAGCGCTCGGCTACGAGCGCCGAGCCGGCAACCGCTTCGCGCGCCCGATGTCCGACATTCCTGTCCGACTGATCGGCGCGAACGCGCCGAAACCGGAGGCAGTCGTCGACATCCTCGTCCCGAGCTATACGAGCCGGCTCCGCCAGAACCGCAGGTTCGGTGACCATCTGGTGACCACCGAGGTCCCGGGCTTGGCATCCGCGCTGCAGAACCCGGCCATCGAGATGTCGCTGGAGCTCCATCGGCTGAACGGTGATCTGCTCGACGTCGAGGTCTCTGTTGCCGACGAGGTGTCGGCGTTGGTGCTCAAAACGCACGCGACCACAGTCCGATCGAAGGCGACCGACGTCGTCGACATCTGGCGGTGCCTCGAGGTGTGCTTCGCTGCCGGCACCGACCCGGCGCAGTTCACCGGGCCCGAGCGCATGGCTGCTGTGACCCGCGTGAGAGAGCTTTTCGGCAGTCGCTCCGGAGCCGGCATGGCGAGCCTCATCGACGAGCAGCGGCTCACGCCTCGGGCGGCCGACGATCGCTACACGCGCATCCGGGCACTGGTCGACCGCATCGTCGCATTGAAGTGAGCTGGTGGTCCAGAGCTACGGCCGCCGGCATTTGGGCCCATCCACGCCCGAATCGAACGAAGCCGCCACCGCTACCGATCGATGGCAAGCGCGTCGCCACGTGAGCGATTGAGTGAGCGCGCCAGACCGGACTCGAGCATTCGTGTTGGTGATGCGCTCGACGCGCTGGCTGTAGGTGCCCAACGTCGAGGCTCGCACGCGATGCCGCGCCACCACGTCGAGCCGCCAGCTCGGCCACCGTGGCATCGCGATGGAAGGTGGACGACTGAGTCATCCACGAACACCCTTGGCGGAACGGGAGGGATTCGCAGATTGGGTTGGCGTGAGTCGAGTCGTACCTGCTCAGAGGGTCCATTCGGCTGGACTCGGAACTCACGACCGGGAGCAACCCGGGAGCAACGGCGAACGTTGCCAACTTCTCGCCGATCGACGACGGGCGTCCATGCCTCCAGATCGAGAAGGCAGAGGTGAGGACCTTTGAGACATGCCCCCCTCGTTCTCCATGGAGCCTTTAGGGATCATTGAGTCCGCCCGGGTGTACCCAACTCGCGGAGACGGCCGACACGACCTCATCCGCAGAAGCAGGGTCGTCTTGACCTGCGCAGACGGAACAGTCTGTAGGTAGGCGACACTGAAACTCTAGGAAACCAGTGAGGTTCCTGCGAAAGGAGCGATCGTGCAGCGCCCCAGTCAGCGTAGAAGTTTCGCGGGACAGCTGGTCTTCGTCGACACCCTCGTGGGGGTCGGAAAGACGAGTCCAACTTTGAAGCTCCGACGAAGACTCGCGAGGCGGTTCGCTGTTGCCTCCCTCCTGGTTGTCAGCACGACCGCAGTTGGCGCCGCTCCTTCTTCGGCAGACGACCAAGCGACGTGGTCGAAGGCCACCACATGCACCAACAACAGCATCGACATTACTTACTGGCGAACCCCCGGATCCGGTACGTGCTACCGCAACAACGCGGCGGACCGTGACGGTGATCTTCGAACGACGGGTGATACCTACAACGACAACTTCAAAGTAGGAAACCTCACCGGGGCGGCGCCGAACACACACTTCATCTACAACTTCTTCACAGCAACTGACGTTGATTTCTGGACTGGAACCTGCTACTCAGGATCAAGGTTCACGGTATTGCGGAACCTTGGAAACCTTGGCATACCGAGCAGCTCGATGAACCTACGGTCGCTAGCAAGAACGAACATCAACGCCTGTGGCCTGCCCTGATCGATGCCTGTGCGACTGTCTAGATCGCTCCCGGTGTGTCTGGCGATCGTTGCCGCCGCGACCTCGTGCGCACCGCCTGAGTCGAGACCTCGAACTCCGCTGACCGTCGACTCGCCCCCATCGAGCCAGGCAGCGACGACTGTCGAACCTTCTGACGTAGGCATGCCATTGTTGTTCGTCGAGACACAGCACGCCGAGCTGAGCTGGACCCTTGACGTCCTTCTCAACCCCGTGGTCCAAGGGTGCATGACCGACTTGGGATTTGACTACAAGATCCCATCCCCGGTTCGACCAGCACCATATGGGATAGACGGCGGACTGAAGCGTCGATACCTATGGCCAATACAAATGCCGGATGGTCGCTTTGCGTACGCGTTCGCGGAAGGTGGGGATGACCACAATGCTGCCACTGATGACGGCGCTCAAAGCAATCCGTCGCCCGAATTCATCCGTGCACTCACTGGAGAGGAGATCTTGTCGAAGGTGGTGTATGATCCTAATGGCGCCCAGGTTTCTCGCATTTCCGTAGGCGACGGTTGTGGCGGCCAGGCAGCGGTGCAGGTATTCGGCTCTGCCGAGGATTACGTGAACTTCTACTCCGCGCTCAACAGCCTGGAGGCCCTTGCTGCTTGGACGGCGTATGAGTTGCGCAGCAGCGAAGCGATGGCTTCCATTGACCACTCCTGGTCTGACTGCATGGCACGAGCCGGTTACTCATATGAATCTATCTTCGACCCAATGAACTCTGATTGGCCCTCTCCTCGCCCGAGCCCTCGCGAGATCGCTGTGGCTGGTGCCGATGCTGCCTGTAGGGAGAGGCTGGTACCGGTAGAAGACGTTGCCGCGGTCGAGGCGGCGGTACAGGTGGCATACATCGAGAGCCATCCAGGTGTCGTCGAGCAGATTGAGGCCGTCAAGGCGAAGATTCACTCGCTCGTCGTCGATGCAGAAAGCCGGGCGTGAATTCGGTTCTCCCGAACTTTGGTGCCTTGTCTGCGCCATTCGGCACTTCGGGCGACGAGTCTGCGTTGGCCAAATCGCTCTGACCAGCCATACGTACTCTCGCTTCCAGAGTTTCGCGCCGCTCGGGCTGGCTGCGCGGAACGCTCGAGTGCTGGCGCAGCGCGAAGCCTCATGCCCGGAGTGTTTCGGCGGGTGGGGTGTTGCTGGCGCGGATGGCGGGGATGAGGCCGGCGATGGCGCCGGTGGTGAGTCCGATGAGTGGGGCGGCGAGGATGGTGGTGAGGTTGATGGTGGTGGTCCATCCGCGTGTGGCGCTGGTGGCGACGACGCCGAGGAGGCCGATGCTGGCGCCGGAGATGCCGGCGATGGTGCCGATGAGGGCGGCTTCGATAGTGATCTGGCGCCGGATGTGGGCTCGTTTCGCGCCGAGGGCTCGGCGGAGCCCGATCTCGCTGCGGCGTTCGATGATGTTGAGCAGTGTCGCGTTCGCGATTGCGACGGTGCCGATGAGCAGCGCGAGGCCGGACAGGGCGAGGAACAGCGAGGTGATGTCGCTGGAGACTTGGTTGCGGAGTTGTTTGGGGTCGGGCGGGACGAGCGCTTGGAGCCGTTCGGGATGGTCGGGGCGTAGAGCGATGGGTGCTTGGCGGCCGGCGAGTTGGGCGGCGCCGGGGTCGGTGTCGATGAGGACTTGGTAGTTGGCGCCTGCGGTGGGGAGGTCGTGGTTGGCGGTGGTGGTGGGGATGATGATGGAGAGGAGGAGGTCGGGGTTGCGTTGGACGTCGTCGAGGATCCCGATGATGGTGTAGGCGGTGTTGCCGATGAACACGGCTGGTTGGTTGTCGACGCGGGCGATCCCCAACTGGGTCGCCGCGGCACGGCCGACGAGTGCGACACGCTCGGCGCGCGTTTGGTGGAAGCCGTCGTAGATCCTGCCGGTTTGCAGGGTCGGGAGTGCGGCGGCGATGGCGCCGGGGTCGGCGGCGATGACTGGGATCGTCGTGGCCTGGTTGACGGGGCGGGTGGCGGTGGTGCGTGGTTGGAGGGTGCCGTTGTCGGGGACGGTGTAGTAGAGGCCGGCATGGTTGATCCCGTTGAGGGCTTCGAGGCGTTGGGTGACGTCGTCGGGGAATGGGTTGGTGCCGTCGGGGTTGGCGTCCTGGATGCGGACTTCGGTGGCTTTGAGCGCGTCGAATCGTGACGACACTTGTGCGCGGGCGGTTTCGGCGAGGCCGTTGGTGGCGACGAACGCGCCGACACCGAGGATGGTGCCGAGTGCGGTGAGCAGGGTGCGCACCGGGCGCTGGGTGATCGCGGCGACAGCTTCGCTGATCGTGTCACGCCAGGTGAGCCGCGACGTGAGGCTCACGACCCGACCGGCATGGCTTCGGTGACATGGCCGTCGCGGATCTGCAGGTTCCGGCTCGCACGCGAAGCGACGTTCTGGTCGTGAGTGATCACGATCACCGTCATCCCCTCCGCGTTCAAACCTTCAAGAGTGGTCAGAATCGCGTCGCTGTTGACGGTGTCGAGGTTCCCCGTCGGTTCATCGCACAACACCAGCGCCGGACTACGAATCAACGTGCGGGCGATCGCGACCCGTTGTTTCTCCCCACCCGACAGGTGGGAGCACAGGGCGTCCTGTCGGGCGGTGAGCCCGACGCGTGCGATCACCTCGATCGCCGCTTGTCGGCGGGCGCGTGTGTTGCCGCCTTGGTAGAGCAGACCGAGCTCGACGTTGTCGAGGACGCTGCGATAGCCGATGAGATGGAACGCTTGGAACACGAACCCGATCCGATGCGCCCGTACCGCTGCCCGGTCGTTGTCCGACAGGCCGGCGACATCGGCCCCATCCAACACGTAACGGCCGGCGGTGGGCGTGTCCAACAGGCCGAGCAACGACAACAACGTCGTCTTCCCCGAACCCGACGGGCCGGTGATTGCCACGAACTCCCCCACCTTCACCTGGAACGTGCAGGGCTGTAACGCGGTGACTTCTGGTGGGCCGGGGAAGATCTTCGACAGGCCCTCCACTGTCACCACCGGTTCCGACCCGGTCGTTGGGGTGTCGTGGTTGGTCATCGACCGACCACGACCGGATCGCCCGCCTTCAAACCTGCCGGATCCGCCGGTGTGACGGCGACGAACCCGTCCGCAGAGATGCCCGCAGTGACCGGCACATCCACCGGATTCGCCGCTCCAGGCTCGAGGACCGACACCCTCGTCGCGCCGGCGGCGGTGGACGACACTGCCGACAACGGCACCACCAACACCTCACCGTCGCTCGCCGCCGCGGTGATCGTGACGCGCAGGTTCGTTCCTGCCAGCGATGCCGGCAACGGCGTGTCCGGTTCCACTGTCGTAGCCCGACTCAGACTGCCCGACGCATCCGGGGTTGGGGTGTGGGCGATCGTCGAGAGCTTCGCCGGATACTTGGTGTTGGTGGTTTCGTCGAGCAATTCGACCGGCATCCCCACCCGCACCAGGCCCTCATCACCCGGGCGGACCGCGGTGGACACCACGAGATCACCGGCTGCCAACGTCACCAATGCCGACGCATCCACCCCCGGCGCACCCGACGCCGGTGGTGCACCGATCGGCCCCAACGAGGTGACCGCGGACTGCACGCGTGCGGGTGCGGTCGGGATGAACACCATCTCACCCTGCGCCACTGTTGGACCTGTCGACGACACCACCGCCATCAAGCCCAACGCCGCGGCATCCCTGGCCGCGACCGCGCTGTCACGCGCCGCCTGTGCTGCTGGGACATCGTTGGCCTTCTTCGCTTCCGTCAACTGCAACGACGCCACACGCACCTGATCCGACGCCGCGGCCACCGCGTCATCACCACGCCGTGTCGCCGCCGTCAAACCCGTCTGCGCCTGCACCAACCCCGCCAAGGCAGCATCCCGATCAGCCTGCGACGACCCCGGGTCCGCGACCGCAGCGTCATACGCGTGCTGCGCGTTCGTCAACGCCACCTGCGCGTTCTTCACCGCCTCGTCCCGTGACGCCTGCGCATCCACCAACCCCCGATTCGCCTGATTCAACCCGGCCTGCGCAGCCGCAACAACAGAGCCGGTACCACCCGCCTTCGCCTTCACCAACGCGTCCTCCGCAGCGGTCAACGCAGTGTCGGCCTGCCGCAACGCCTGCTCCGCAGCCGACACATCCGCCGCCGACGTCACCGACGGGATCGGCTCGAAACCGGCAGCCGCATAGAACTGGGTCACCGCCACCTTCGTCGCCTCACCGAACACACCCGAGATCTCTGGCGCGAATCCCAAACGCACCAGCGCCGCTTGCAGTTGGGCCACATCCGCGCCCGACATCCCCGGCCGCAACGAGCGATACACCGGCACATCACCCTGCAACACGAACACCGGACGACCCGACACTTCCAACAACACCGACCCCTCCGCCACCTCCGAGCCAACAGCCGGAGGCACACGCGTCACCACACCCGCACCCTCCACCGAGGACGGAACACCAACAGCGAGCGCCACCTCAGGCTTCACATCGCCGCGCAACACCACCGTCGACGCCAACACCCGCCGCTCCACCCTCGCCGTGATCCACGACGCCGACGGCTCCGCCGCCCTTGCCGCCGCCTGCGACGGCGACTGGGCCCGCGAACCCAGCCACCACGAGACCGTCGAGATCGCCACGAGTCCAACGATTGCGACGAGCCAGAAACGACGTCGCCCGCCCTGTGTCCGCGAGTGGCCGGCCGGCGGGTACGTCAGGGCCGTGGTCGCCGATTCGGGGGGTGAATCGGTCGACGAGCGGAGGATCGAGTGCCTCATGTGGCGCGGCGGTTCAAGCGATGTACACGCTGCTCACGCGGTTGTCCCAACCGGTGAGCATGGAGGTCGCCGACGAGTTCGCCGTGGTCGTGCCGGGGTACAGCGGCGTGCCGCCGCCTGCGCCATCGTAGAAGTACGACGCGCAGGCGCCGACCTTGTAGCTACTTGTGTCGTTGTCGAAGCCGTAGGTCGACAGGTTGATGTAGGCGCCGCGGCTCGTCAACTGCAGTACGGCACCAGTGAATGACGTCGACCGGTAGAGCTTCAGGGAGCTTGCGCATGCCAGCAACGGAACGATTCCCACACTGCTTGCGGTCGCGCTGACCGCAGGGTGGCTCGCCGCGTTCATCTCGGCTTCGGTGCGATAGCACTCTGCCGTGAACCCGTCACTGGTACACGCAGCGGCCTCGCCCCAACCCCCGGCGAGGTTGATCCAGCCTCCCTCGAACGACGCGATCACTCCGCGCCCTGTGTCGGCTGCTGCGGTCGCTCCGGACCAACTGACACAGGCGACGAACGCGAGCGAGACGAGAGCGCGAACTCCTCGAACGACAGACATGTGCTGGACCTCCACTTAGGGGAACTTGACGATGGCGACCGTGCGCGTCGGGGCATCCACGGCGGTCTTCGCGCAGGCTGCCCCAGCCGAATCGGGCCGGACGACCACCGTCCACCCCTTGAGCCCGGACTCGTCGACGATCAGTTGGGCGGCGGTGGTCACAGCGGCTGCCGGAGCACAGTCAGCCAGATTGATCTCGTTTGTCAGGCGGTCACTGAGTGCGACGACGGCATCGTTCTCGGGGCTGAGCGTCGAGTCCGAAGCGGTGAGACCAAGGCGAGCGCACACCGATTGATCACCGGGGAACACCTCGATGTTTCCGGCGGCGGCGATGCACGCGGCGAGCTCGGGGATCGCCGGCTCGCTGCCCGGCGCGGCGAACTGGCCCTCGGACCAGAGCCTGGCGCACTCAGCGACTGGGTCTGCCTGGATGTCGATGACGATTGCGTCGGCTCGGACGTCAGCCGCGGCTCGGCACGTAATGCCCTCGTTCGGGCGAGCGGGTTGCCCCGACCGAATGAGAGCGGCCACTCCGACCGAGCCGCCGGCGAGCACCGCAACGGCCAAGGCGCCCCCCGCAATGGCGCGACGGCGACGACGGGTGAATTCGTTCGCTCGCTCTGCGGCGTGCCGACCCGAGGTGATCCGTCGAACGGCGTCGTCCTGAACGGTGGTCGTTAGTGCTTGCTCCGCAAAGCCCCAGACTTCCGGGTGCTCGAGGATCCACGCGGAGAGGTCGCCGTCGTCGGGCGGGAGTCGACGCTCGCTCATGATTCGCTCCTCTCGGGGTGGGACCGGACAGGTTCTGGGTGCATGCGTCGAAACTCGGTTCGCGCTGTCATGAGTCGCTTTCTCGCGGCTTCGTGGGTGATCCCGAGCTGACGCGCGATCGAGGGGCCGTTGTTGCCGAGCGCGTGAAGGATCAGTATCTGGCGATGCTCGAATCGCAGGCCGAGTAGTGCTTCTCGAACGAGGTCCGACGTCTTCTGGGTCTCCTCGTCCTCGACGAAGGACACGAACTCATCCTCAGCTGACGGCGCCATCGAAAGCGGTTGGTGTCGCAATTGATTGAGCGTTCGCCGGCGGGTCGCGTTTCGTCGGCCCCGGTTTGCGGTCAGGAAGCGAGCCGTGCGAAGCAACCAACTCCGCTGCTGCGATTCCGGCAGATTCGCCACGTCCCGAATGCGCTCGTAGGCGAGTTGAAACACATCGGACCACACCTCTTCGGCCTCGGGCTGATCATGCTCATGGCGCGCCACAATGACTCTCACGGCGCCGCCATGTGAGTCCATCAGGTCTCGGAGAAGCCTCTCCCGGTCCCGCGTATCGTCGGTCACATCCCTCGATCCGAGCGACGCATCACGCGCCGCACGTGACGTAAGTGTCGCGCCGATCGAAACTGTTCCTTCATGGACCGGCGTCCACCTGGTGTCGTGGCCGAGATGCGGTCGAGTGGAACCACTCTCACATGTAGCGCCCATTCGTAGTCACAGCCGACATCACTGACGAAGCGGCTGGCGAACGTCGATGCCGAGATCGGATCCGTGAAGGGCCCGAACACGCTGGGGAGTCCGGTGAGGACGTCGATCACACAGACCACGTGCTCCAGGTCAAGGCGTTCGACCTCGCCGGACGCGATCGATACGTCAACTGAATCCAATATCTCATCGAAGGTGAACACTGCCCTACCGTCTCCGCTCCGCGCGCCAGCCAGCGAAATCGCCGCAACATCGTGTTTGCGGGGGGGGGGGGGGGGGAGTCCTCGCCGGTTCAGTCTTCACCCTCCGTGCAGCGCCGGGGGGCGTGCGACACATTTCAGTGTCAACCGCGGCAATTCTGTTCCTGCGGCC
>JANOET010000151.1:0-2287 GCA_031413415.1 Acidimicrobiaceae bacterium | reverse complement strand
CGAACAAGGGTCGAACAGCACCACGCGGTCGCCGGGGCCACGAGTCGGCGTCGTCACCCCGGATGCGCCCTGTCCTTGACACGACAGCGGGCCTCCCGGTGCTCGTGTTCATGAGCACCTCGGGCGGACGCCTAAGGCTCTTCTCGGCGAGGTTCCGCATGCTCAGGGCGTACGTGTCCTAAGGCGACGACCCATGTCCGAGCGCACGCTACAGGACGGATCGGACGCCAACATATCACGCTGCGGTGGCGGTCGCAACATCCGCTCGGATGATCCTTCGGATCTGGCGTTCGGTGAGCCCGTGGGTTGCTGCGAGATCATTGGGCGTACAGCCCTTTGATGCGAGACTGCGGATCTCTTCGTCGCGCTCGAGTCGCGCATCGTCGTGTGCGGTCGTCTGGCCGCGCCACAGCGACTGGCGGCACCGTTCGCCCCACCGTACGGCCTGTTCGGGCACGACGATCGTGTGCGGCATTCGTTCGGCGAGCTCGTGCACGATTTCGTCGATCGTGATCTGCACGCGGTCGGACATCACGAGCCCGTCGTGCGGGTGGATGAGGTGCCTGTCGATCAGCCGATAGCGAACCGGATACTCCACCTGCAGACGCTGGAGCAGCCGCTCGAGCTGCGGGTACGAGCCCTTGGCCCATTGCGCCTGCTTGCGTTCCAGAGCGGCGGAAAGCCACCAGCCTGGTGCGTCATCGGGATCACCTGGGGCGCGCAGGTGCGGCCACTGCTGTTCGAGTTGGCGTAGCGACCGGTCGGTTTGCCTGCTGTCGAGCACATCCGTCTTCCCGGTTTGGGCGCACCGATCACAGCCGTCACCGCCGCACCGGTCGCAGCGGACGCGCCGCCAGCGGATCCCCTGTTCGTAGTCCCGGCCGGTGAATGGCTCGTCGCTGGCGGGTGGGTTGACGACCCTTCCGGTTTGCGGGTCGATCCATTGGACGCCGGCGCCTTTGCAGAATCGGCAGTCGCGCATCCGACCTGGGGCTTTGCCGGTGCCGTCGCAGTGTGGGCATGGTTGCCGGTGGCCGGCGGTTTCGCCTTGTGCGCCTGCGGTGCGGACGACGGATCCGGTCCATGTGGTGAGGCTTGGCTCCCAGTCGGCCATCGATCTGAGCAAAGCGTAGGTCTGGTCGACGCGGTTCATCCGATTGCCTGCCATCCGGTGTTGAGCAGCAGCCACGATGCGTGCGCGACGAACCCTGCGAGCAGCATGATCACGATCCACGCGACGGTCGAGAGCACGAGCGCGATGATCAGAGCTCCGGCGGGGATCTCGGTTGCGGGGCTCACGGTTGGATCACCGCGAACCCGTTGACGGTCTCGTGCCACGAGGGCTCGAGACCCACGTAGGCGCAGAAGTCGACGACCGCGGCGTGGACTTCGTCGATCGCGATCGTGTCGTCGACGAGGATCACCTTCGGGTTCATCGCGAGGGAGAGGCTCATGTCGACGATCGCTGCTGCGTACGAATGCGCGCCGTCGACGTGCACGACGTCGAAGCGCTCACCGTGGCCCATCCCGAACCCGTCGTTGGCGGCGTCCGCTACCGACGTCCACCACAACGACTCCCACTCGTACCCTGCCGCTCTCAGGTTCGCGCGCACGAGGTCGTTCGACCCTGCTGTGTGCGCTTCGTTGTCGACCCAGCCGATCCGGAAGATGTCGGGGCACGCGTCGATCGCGGTGACGAGGAAGTGTCCGTACAGCGCGCCGATCTCGAACACCGACCTGGCGTCCGGCACCAACTCTGCGAGCACCTCGTGCTTCACCACGAACAAGTCGGACTCGACATACGTGCCGGCCGTCGACCCCCACGGATTGTGCGGGAGCGCGACGAGGCGGTCGCGGATGTCGCCGTACTCGAGGTACGCGGACCCGTCGGGCCGAAACAGGATGTTACCCTCCGCCCCGGTCACCGGAGCACGTCCCTCAGCGACGGGTCACCGACGTAGCCATCAACGTCGACGTACACCACCTCGTCGAAACGCCAACCTCGAGCGACGAGCCACCTGTCCCACGCGACCGCTACCCGGTTCGGCAGCCGCCACGGAAGCCCATGATCGATCGCGAACCTAGCCCACCTCGGTGACGGCGTGATGTCCACGTACGTTCGCGTCACGCCGCTCTCGGTGTACGTGCGTTCGACCGCCTGAAGGACGCGTCTCATCGGAGCACCTTCCCGACACTCAGCGCGACGGGCTTCCCGTCGACCACCACCACGAACCTGCCCGCCGCCAGTGCGGACGCGTACCGACGAGGCAAACACACCCGGTGAGAC
>JANOET010000150.1:0-6132 GCA_031413415.1 Acidimicrobiaceae bacterium | reverse complement strand
CGCCCGAGAGCCAGGTGCACCGACCGGTGGTGCGCAAGAGCCTCGACCTCAGCGACGTCGTCCTGGATCCTGCTGTGCACCTGTACTACCTCGAGCTCCCGCAGTCCGTGCTCGGCGATGCCGAGTCGATGACCGACCTCGTCGTCAACGCACTGCTCGAGACGCACGGCCAGTCGGTCACCCACCTCGATCTCACCGCGCTCCAGGAGGTCCATCAGGCGTTCGCCGGCCAGGACCGCGACGCCACGGTCGTCGTGCGTGGCGACACCGTCGTCGCGGCGTGGCGCGGCTACGTCGACCGCGCCTACGGCATCGCCGTCGACATCGGCAGCACCACGATCGCTGGTCACCTCTGCGACATCAGCACCGGCGAGATCCTGTCATCCGCGGGGCGGATGAATCCGCAGATCCGCTTCGGCGAGGATCTGATGAGCCGCGTTTCGTACGTGATGATGAACCCAGGAGGCGACCGCAACCTGACCGAGGCGGTGCGGACTGCGCTGAACGAACTCATCGCAGAGCTGTGCGACGAGGCAGGCGCCACCACCGGCGAGGTGCTCGAGATCGTGCTCGTCGGCAACCCGATCATGCACCACATCGTCGCCGGCATCGACCCCACTCCCCTCGGCCAGGCGCCGTTCACGCTCGCCACGGCTGAGGCCCTCAGTGTGCGCGCCCAGCAGTTCGAGTTGCACTGCGATCACGCTCAGTTGTATCTCGCCCCTTGCATCGCCGGTCACGTCGGTGCCGACACCGCCGCCGTGATCCTCAGCGAGGGTCCGCACCGCTCGACCACCGATCAGTTGCTGGTCGACGTCGGTACGAACGCCGAGATCGTGCTGGGCAACGCACAGCGGCAGTTCGCCGCCAGTAGCCCCACCGGCCCGGCGTTCGAGGGCGCGCAGCTCAGCTGTGGCCAGCGGGCCACCGCGGGTGCCATCGAGCGCGTCCGCATCGACCGCGACACACTCGAGGCGCGGTTCAAGGTCATCGGCAGCGATCTGTGGAGCGACGAGCCCGGCTTTGCCGAGAGCGTCGAGTCGCTCGACATCTCGGGCATCTGCGGCTCGGGCATCATCGAGGTCGTCGCCGAGATGTACCTCGCGGGCATCATCGATCAGGATGGCGTCGTGCAGGGCTCGCTCGCGGCGCGCTCGCAGCGCATCGTCGAGGAGGGCCGCACGTTCAGCTACGTCGTCCACGAGGCCGACGGCGCGCGCCTGTGCATCACCCAGAACGACGTTCGTGCCATCCAACTCGCCAAGGGCGCACTTCGCGCCGGCATCGAGTTGCTGATGCTCCACGCTGGACTCACCGAACTGCACGACATCCGCCTCGCCGGTGCGTTCGGTAGCCACATCGACCCGTTGTACGCGCTGGTGCTCGGCCTGGTGCCCGACTGCCCCGTGGCCCAGGTCCGTTCTGTGGGTAACGCCGCCGGAGCGGGCGCCGTGCGCGCCCTCCTGTCAGTCGCAGCGCGCCGCGAGATGGAGGCGGCAGTGCGCGACGTGGTGAAGATCGAGACCGCCACGGAGCCCGACTTCCAGAGTCAGTTCATCGCCGCCATGGCCTTCCCCCACGCCACGGCACCATCGCCGAACCTGTCGGCCGTCCTCACGCTGCCCGAGCGCAGCGCGTCGTCCGGCGGCAGCGAACGCACCGGCCGCAGGCGTCGATCGCGCGGCGACAAGGAGGAGTCATGACCGACATCGAAGCTCCCGAACACTCCGGTGGCGGGCGACGCTCGGGCGGCAGGGCAGGGCGTGCAGCGATGCGCGCCGCGAGCGTCGTCGAGCGGGTGCCGTACCTCACCCGCACCATGGCGCCGTTCGAGATCCTCAGCGACGAGGCCCTGAGCACCATCGAGCACACGGCCGACACGGTCCTCGAGGAGGTCGGCATCGAGGTGCGCGACTACCCCGAGGCATTGCCGATGTTCGCCGCCGCAGGCGCGATCATCGATGGCACCCGAGTGCGCTTCCCTCGCGGCATGTGCCGTGAGATCGTCAGCAAGAACGCACCGAGCAGTTACACGCAGCACGCCCGAAACCCCCTGCACAGCGTGGTCATCGGTGGCGACAACACCGTGTTCGCTCCGAACTACGGCTCGCCCTTCGTGCACGACCTCGACAACGGTCGTCGCTACGCCACGCTCGCCGACTTCCAGAACTTCGTGAAGCTGGCCTACTCGTCGCCGTGGCTCCATCACTCGGGTGGCACGGTCTGCGAGCCGGTCGACATCCCGGTCAGCAAGCGGCACCTCGACATGGTGTACTCGCACCTGAAGTACAGCGACAAGCCCTTCATGGGGTCGGTCACCGCCGGTTCCCGTGCGCAGGACTCGGTCGACCTGGCCCGCATCGGCTTCGGTGGCGACCTGCAGGACCGCACGGTGATGACGAGCCTCATCAACGCGTCGTCGCCGCTCGTCTGGGACGGCACCATGCTCGCTGCTGCGCAGGTCTACGCCGAGAACAACCAGGCCACCATCATCACCCCGTTCATCCTCGCCGGCGCGATGGCACCCAGCACGAGCGCCGGCGTCGCCGTGCAGACGCTCGCCGAAGCGCTCGCCGGTATGACGTTCACCCAGATCGTGCGCCCGGGTGCGCCCGTGGTGTTCGGCTCGTTCGCCAGCTCGATGAGCATGAAGACCGGAGCGCCCACGTTCGGCACTCCAGAGCCCGCGCTCGTGCTGTACACGGTCGCTGCACTCGCCCGGCGCCTGGGAGTGCCGTTCCGGTCGGGTGGCTCGCTCACCGCCTCGAAGCTGCCCGACGCGCAGGCCGCGTACGAGAGCGCGAACACGCTGCAGCCGACGATCCTCGGCGGCGTGAACTTCGTGCTGCACGCAGCAGGCTGGCTGGAGGGCGGTCTGGCGCTCGGCTACGAGAAGTTCATCCTCGACTGCGACCAGTTGGGCATGATGCACACGTTCGTGAAGGGGCTCGACACCTCCACCAACGGCCTCGCCCTCGACGCGCTGCGCGAGCACCAGCCCGGCAATCACTTCCTCGGTACTGCGCACACGCTGGCGAACTTCGAGACGGCGTTCTACCGCAGCGACACGGCCGACAACTCGAGCTTCGAGCAATGGTCCGAGGAAGGTGGCCTCGACGCTGCCCAGCGCGCCAACGCCATCTGGAAGCGCCGCCTCGCCGAGTACGAGGCACCCGAACTCGACAGCGCGATCGATGCGGAACTCGTCGACTTCATGGCCCGCCGCAAGACAGAACTCCCCGACGAATTCGCCTGAAAGGACAACACGTGTCATCGCTCCGCTCACTCATCGCCGAGGCCCGCTACGAGGTCATCCCGCTGAAGAACCTCGAGCCACAACTCGAGCACATCCCCGCGGGTGCGTCGGTGTCGGTCACGTGCAGCGTCACCAAGGGTCAGCAGACGACGCTCGACCTGACCGCACGGATCATCGGCCTCGGCCACATGGCGGTACCGCACATCTCGGCCCGACTGGTGGAGGACGACGTGGCGGTGAAGAAGCTCGCCGAGTTCTGCCGCGAGCACGCCCTCGAGGAAATCTTCCTCGTCGCCGGCGACGCGCCCGAGCCGGCCGGCCGCTACGACGGCGCCGTCACGTTCCTGCACGACTTCCTCGCCCTCGACCATGGCCTGCGCCGAATCGGCGTGACCGCGTACCCCGATGGCCACTCGCTCATCCCCAAGGAGGTCGTCCACGAGGCACTGCACGCCAAGCAGGCCCTCCTGGCCGAAGCCGGCGTCGGTGCCTTCGCGAGCACGCAGATGCACTTCGACGTGAAGCAGTGGATCCAGTGGGCACGCGACGAGCGTGCCGCCGGGCTCACCATGCCCCTGCACATCGGTGCGCCGGGAGCCGTTGACAAGATGAAGCTCATCTCGCTGTCGACCAAGCTCGACATCGGGAGCAGCGTCCGCTTCCTGAAGAAGAACGGCGGCGCCATCGGTCGCCTGCTCCGCCCCGGCGGTTACGACCCGGTGAAGTTCCTCTCGCCGCTGGCAAAGGTCGCCGACGAACTGAACCTCGAGGGCATTCACCTGTTCACGTTCAACAACGTCGACGCCACCGCCGAGTGGCAGCAGAAGACCCTCGCCAAGCTCAGCTGACGATCAACCGCGCGAACTTGAGTTCCTGGTGAACACGCCCGAGCTCGGGTTCTCGGTGCGGACGGTCAGCCAGGCGGGCGGCGCCGCCGGACTCGACGGCGACCGATGGCGATGACCGTGGCCGGTACGTAGAACGCGCGGGCCGGCAACGACACCTCGCTCCATGGGCGTTTCGCCAGCGGTGCCCGCCAGGACACGATTCGGTAGAAGAAGAACACTGCGATGGCGAGGTGCATGACGACCAGCGCCCACGGGAACCCAGCGGGACCCATCACGCCCATCATCGCTCCGGCGACGAGCGGACCGAAGATGGCGCCGAGCCCGTACATCTTCACCAGCTGGCTCGCGGCACCGCTCAGGTGCTCGGGTTCGATCCAGTCGTTCGTGTACGCGCCGACGATCGAGTAGAGCGGATAGCTGAACCCGCCGACGTGCATGAACAGGAAGAATGCCATCGGCTTGTGCGGTGAGTCGAGCAGCATCAACGCTGCCATACCTGCAGCCCCAATACTGGCCGCGAGGCCCACCGCGCGACGATCGATGTCGTCACTCGTCGACGAGATCGGCCATTGCAGCACCACACCGCCGATGCTGGGCAACGCGACGAAGAGTCCCACCAGACCCAGGCCGACCCTCGTCGCGTAGATCGCGGCCATTCCCACCATGGCACCGTGCGCGATGCCGACCAGAAGGCACGAGTAGACGCCGGTCGGCACGATCTTCGACAGCTCGCGCAACGAGATGTTCGCGCTCGCGTCGATGGCAGGGGCCACCGCTGCCTCCGACAGCGCGACCGGACCGACAGCCAGCGACGTGGCGATCGCAGCCACCGCGAAGCCGGTGACGAGCAACGGGTCGAACAGTGAGACCGACACCTGACCGAGGGCGAGGAATGCGATGGTGATGGCACCGTAGACCGCCAACAGGCTCCCGCGGTTCTCGTTGTCGGCCAGGTCGTTCAACCATGACTCGGCCACCACGTAGAGGCCGGCGAAGCACAGACCGGTGACCAGACGCAGCAACGCCCACGAGACGGCGTCGTCGGTGATGCCGATCGCGATGGTCGCGGCCGACAACAACGAGGCGAGCGCCGCATAGACGCGGATGTGGCCGACACGACCGAGGCCGCGCAGGGTGAGCACCGACCCGAGCAGGAAGCCGACGTAGTACGCGGCGCTGATGATGCTGCTGACGACGGTGGGAAGGCCGACCTCTTCGGAACGGACGCCGAGCAGCGTCGAGAACAGACCGCCGGACATCATCAGCAACGCCAGGCCGGCGAACAGCCCCCAGGTCGCCAGCGCCAACCCGCGCGGCGGAACAGGACCGTCGTCGAGACGCAGCGGTTCGCTGCTCATCCGTCGACCGTCAGAGGAACACGACCGACTCGACCACCGCTTGGGTGAAGTCGAGCAGGTCGGTGTTGGACGGGCCGGCGCCCTGGGCGTAGACCGCGAGCGTGAGGTTCCGGTCGGGGAACACGAGCACCATGACGACCTTGGCCGACTGACCCTCGGTGCCGCAGCCGTCGAGCAGGACGACCTCGGCATTGCCGATGAGCGTGGGGTAGCCGGACTCGGTGGTGCGCTCGGAGCACGCCCCACCCGGGTCGGCACTCGCGAGCAACTCGTCGGTCGACGGCATCTGGTCCGTCGCACCGGCCGACACCGAGATGCCGAACGTGTCGTGGTCGTCGTCGCGGCTGAACGCTGCGACGTCGGTGGCTCCCGTGACGTTGGCGATCTGGACTCCATCCTGGTCGATGGGCGTGGTGTCGGTCTCGAACGTGTCGAGCATGAGCACCGTGAACGTGTTCGTGTCGTCGGTGAGGACCGTGAGACCCGGCGCGGGGGTTGTGGGCACCTGCGCACCGGTGGTCGTCGGCGTGCCGGTGGACGGCGAGCTGATGACCAAGGTCGTCGGCGGTGCGACCGTCGTGGTCTCGAGCACGGTGGTGGACGGTTCCAGCGTCGAGACGGTGGTCGGCGAGCTGCTGGTGTTGTCGTCGCCGGTGAGCAACACGATCGC
>JANOET010000149.1:0-9935 GCA_031413415.1 Acidimicrobiaceae bacterium | reverse complement strand
GCACCACTGCACCCCGGCCTTCAGGAAGCTGAGCTGACCCCAGTACTCCATCCCGTCGACGTGCATGACTTCAGCGGGCAACTTCAACGCGCGACGCACCTTCGGTTCGAACAGCCCCTGGAAGGCCAGGTTGTGCACCGTGAGCACCGAGACCGGTACCGTCGCACGGTCCTTCTCGAAGTGCAGATAGGCAGCGGTGAGGGCCGACTGCCAGTCGTGCAGGTGCACCAGATCGGGCCGCCAGTCGCCGACGCGCCCGAGTGAGACCTGCGCGCCCACCCAGCTGAGTGCGCCGAACCGCAGGTGGTTGTCGGGCCAGTCGGCGCCATCGGGACCCAGGTACGGGCCGCCTCCGGCACGCTCGTACAGGTGCGGCGCCTCGAGCAGCAGCACCGACAGCCCGTCGGCCGTGGTGCCTGACACCAGTGCGCCGGCGCCACCGAACAGGCCTGGCAGTGTCGCGACGGGTCGGACGTCGCGGAGTTGCTCGCGCACCCCTGGGTAACCGGGGAGCAACACCTTCGTCGTGACCCCCCAGCGGCGCCAGAGCAAGTGGCAACGCGCCGGTCACATCGGCGAGGCCGCCCGTCTTGACCAACGGATAGCACTCGGGGGTGACGAAGAGGACCTTCACGTGAACGGACCGTAACCCATCAACTGCAGGTCGTACACGATGTACATTTCCTGCTCATGGCCGAACCCAAGGTGCTCGTCATCGTCCTCGCCGGCGGTGAGGGCAAGCGCATGCTGCCCCTCACCAAGGACCGGGCCAAACCGGCCGTCCCCGTCGGGGGCCGCTATCGCATCATCGACTTCGCCCGGTCGAACGTCGCCAACGCCCGTTACCTGAAGATCGTCGTGCTCACGCAGTACATGAGCCACAGCCTCGACCGTCACATCAGCCAGACGTGGCGGTTCAGCACGCTGCTCGGGAACTACGTGACCCCGGTGCCCGCGCAGATGCGTCGCGGCCCGCACTGGTTCGCCGGGTCGGCCGACGCGATCTACCAGAACATCAACCTCATCACCGACGAGGACCCCGACGTCGTGTGCGTGTTCGGCGCGGATCACATCTACCGCATGGACCCGCGGCAGATGGTGGCCGAGCACCTCGCGTCCGGAGCGGGCGTCACGGTCGCCGCGATCCCCGTCGGTTACGAGGAGGCCAAGGCCTTCGGTGTCATCGAGTCCGACGCCGCTGGGAAGATCAAGGCGTTCCACGAGAAGTCGGCGACCCCGCCCACCATGCCCGGCGACGACTCGCGCTGTCTGGCCAGCATGGGCAACTACGTGTTCAACACCGCGACGCTCATCGACATCGTGTCGCCGACGGGCGACGACGACCTGTACACCGACCTCGGTGGGCACATCATCCCCGCCCTCACTGCGCAGGGTGTCGCCCATGTGTACGACTTCTCGACGAACCTCGTGCCCGGGCAGGACAGCCGTGAAAAGGGTTACTGGCGCGATGTCGGCACCATCGACTCGTACTACGACGCGAACATGGATCTGCTCGCCCCCGTGCCGGTGTTCAACCTGTACAACAACGACTGGCCGGTGTTCACCGCCCACGAGAGCGAACCGCCGGCCAAGGTGTCGCGTGGTGCCGCGGGCGAACCGTCGTACGTGGATGGCAGCCTGCTGTGCGGCGGGTCCATCGTGTCGGGCGGACACGTCGAGCGGTCGATCATCGCACCCGACTGCAGTGTCCACCACGACGCGCACGTCACCGACACGATTCTGTTCCCGAACGTCACCGTCAGCCCCGGTGCTCGGGTGAACCGGTGCATCATCGACAAGAACGTCGTCGTCCCGTCGGGCGTGCGCATCGGCTTCGACCGCGAGGCTGATGCCGAACGTTTCACCATCAGCGAACGCGGCATCGTGGTCATCCCGAAGGGCTACGTCTTCAGCTGACCGTCAGGCCTCGGTGGCGGTCGTCTCGATCGCACCCTTGATGACCGGGCGGAAGTCGGGCGGTGCGTGTTTCGGCGTCCGCGCCAACGACTGGGCCACCTTCTGGGCCAACTGCCGGTCGTTCATGATGGTGCGCGCCACCCGCGCGCCCGTGACACCGCCGAGCGGAATCTGCCCAGCGGCGACGGCGGCGATCAGCGCGGCCGACACCTCGGCGGCGACCGGGGTGACCTTGTCCCAATCCACCTGCTGGGCCATCGCCTTCACGTTCTTCGTGGCCGACGACGTGGTGGAGGCCGTGGCCGCCTTCACCTTCGTCCAGTCGACCTTCCGCATCGCCTCGGAGACGTCGTCGGCGGTGGCCTGCTGCTCGTCGGGCGTCGGGTCGTCGCGTTTGCCGGCCTCGTACTCGTCCTTCAACACCTTGGCGAACGCCGTGGCGCGGTCGCGCACGTTCTTCGGCTTCGCCGCGTGCAGCACCTTCGCGGTGAGCCGTCCGAGCTGTCGACCTGCCATCGCCGTCACGCTACCGGTGGGGTGGATTCGGGTCCGCCGTGGGCGAGAATTGCGGAATGTTCGCGATGAGCACCAATCCGGAACTCGCTGAGCGCCGAACACGCAGCATGTCATCGAGTCCGATCACGTCGTCCACGGGAGGGTCTCCGTGAGCGTGCTTCGTCTGCGCGCTCGCCAACCCGAGCCGCCGCAAGTCGACGACTGGGCGGGCAGCTTGCTGCTCCGTGCCGGTCGCGGTGACCAGACCGCATTCGCCGACCTCTACGACGAGATCGCTCCGATGGTGAACGGTGTCGTCCGCAAGGTGGTGCGCGACCCGTCGATCTCCGACGAAGTCACGCAGGAGGTGTTCGTCGAGCTGTGGCGCCTGGCGGCGCGCTTCGACGGGTCGAAGGGTTCTGCCCGCTCGTGGGCTGCCACTTTGGCGCACCGGCGGGCCATCGACAGGGTGCGCAGCGAGCAGGCCAGCCGCGACCGACAGGATCGTGACGCAACGCTCACCGCCCCGTCACACGACTCCGTGGTGTCCGAGGTGGAATCGACCATGGACCGGGCACGTGTCCGCCGGGCGCTGTCGCAGCTGAGCGAGCTGCAGCGTGAAGCCGTCGAGCTGGCGTACTTCGGTGGGCACACCTACCGCGAAGTCGCCGTCATGCTGGGCGTGGCAGAAGGAACAGTGAAGAGTCGGATCCGCGACGGGCTCATCCGCCTGCGCGACGAGTTGGGAGGTGAGGCGTGAACGACATCGATGTGCATCACCTTGCCGCCGCCTACGCGCTGGACGCATTGGATCAGCGCGAGTGCGAGGCGTTCGAGGCCCATTACGAGAAGTGCGACGTGTGCCACACGGACGTGATCGCCTTCCGCGAGACCATGGCGCACGTCGGCGACTCGCTGGCACTCCCGCCGTCACCGTCGCTGAAGGACCGTGTCCTCGCCGACATCGCGATCACCCGGCAGCTCTCGCCGCTGGTGGCCCCGCCGATTCCGTTGGTGTCGCGTCGCTTCCAGACGTCGTGGCCGGCCCTGGCCGCCGCCGCCGTCCTGGTGGTCGTCCTGGTCGTCGGCGTCATCACGTTCACCCGTGGAGCTGGCGACGACTCGTTCAACGACCAACTCGCCCTCGTGCTCGAGCAGCCCGATGCGCGGATGATCGACCTCGCGGTGCAGGGCGAGTTCCCCGGCACGTTCAAGGTGGCGTGGTCGCAGTCCATGGGTTCTGCAGCCCTGATGGGCGAGAACCTTCCTGTCGCTCCTGACGGCAAGGCGTACGAGCTGTGGCTGGTCACCCCCGACGAGACGATGGCGATGTACGTCCTCGACCCCGCCGCGGACGGCAGCGTGCACCGCACGTTCGACGCCCCGGCAGAGCCGACGGCGTGGGCGATCACGATGGAGCCGAAGGCCGGCGTCGCCGTCGCCACCGGCGACATCATGTACCTCGCCGAGGTCTGAAGGTCCGTCCGAATCGCACGGTGATCCTGGCATGGATGAAGCTGGGGAGATGAGTGATCTCCTCGACGAACTCGATGCCTGGATCGACGCGAACTGGGACCCCGATCTGACGGTCAGCGACTGGTGGCAGCGGCTCGGCTCGTCCGGTTGGGCAGCACCGGCACTGCCCGAGAACGCGTACGGCAAGGGTGTCTCTCGCAACGAGGCCATCGCGGTCGCACAGCGGGTCGTCGCCCGCGGTGCGGTCCCGGCGCCTGGCGGTCTGGGCATGCTGCTCGCCGCACCCACCATTGCGGTGCACGGCACGCCGGAGCAGATCGAGCGTTACGTGCTGCCCATCGTCACCGGCCAGCACGCATGGTGCCAGCTGTTCAGCGAGCCAGGTGCCGGCAGCGACCTCGCCGGTCTGGGCACTCGCGCTGTGAAGGACGGCGAGGAGTGGATCGTCAACGGTCAGAAGGTGTGGACCAGTGGTGGCCAGATCGCCGACATGGGAATGCTCATCGCCCGCACCGACGCCGACGTCCCGAAGCACCAGGGCATCACCTGGTTCGCGATGGACATGCACCAGGGTTCGGCGGTCGAGGTGCGACCGCTCCGCGAGATGACCGGCCGGGCGTTGTTCAACGAGGTGTTCCTCAGTGAGGCCCGTGTCGCCGACGACGCGATCATCGGCGGTACGAACAATGGCTGGGCGGTCGCGAACACGACGCTCATGTTTGAACGGGCGGGTCTCGGCGCCGGCGGTCACACTGCTGCCGCGCTGGCGAACGCCGGAACGATCGCGGGCGACCTGCCCAAGCGCATCGGCGACTTCGTGCGCCCGGCCGGCCCCGCCGGTGGTGGCGGCGGCGCGATGGCGGCCGGTCTGTCGAAGCTGCTCGTGGCCATGGCCACCGAGACCGGCATGATCCACGATGCCAACTTCCGTCAGGATCTGATGAGGCTGCACACGTTGCACGAGGTGGGCCGCATGCTCACCCTGCGCGTGAAGGCCGAGAAGGCTGCCGGTCGCGACATTCCGGCCGCACCGAACATCGGCAAGCTGTCGATGAGCGAGATCATGCGCAGCAGCCGCGACCTCGGCCTACGCGTCGCCGGTCCGAACGGCATGTTGCACCCGTACACGTCCGAGCAGCGCGCGGTGAACGAGGCGGCAGGTGTACCGGTGATGACGCCCGCCATCACCGAACTGGCCCTGTTCGCGCAGGGCCCGCCCATCTACGGCGGCACCGACCAAGTACAACGCAACATCCTCGGCGAGCGCGTGCTGGGTCTGCCCAAGGAACCCAACAACGATCGCACGATGAGCTGGGCCGAACTACCCAAGAACGGCTGACGCCGACTCGCCGCGTCGCGCTCGGCATCCCGGCCGCGCCCTGACAGCGCGGCGAGAATCGAGGCATGGAACAGCGCAACTGGCCCCGCTCGCACGAGGAACTCCAGGGCATGCCGATCCAGGTGCGGGTCGCCACGGTCGAGCAGATCTTCAACGCGATGGATCCCACGCCGCTCGAGGAACGTTCGCTCGACCCCGAGGTGGCCGACTGGATCGAGGAGTGGGCGGAGGATCTCGAGAAGGACGAGCCGATCACGATCGAGGTGCTCGTCGCCGACCAACGCCTCGCCGGGCGCGAAGACGTCATCGCGTCGGGCATCCACAACCACTTCGAGTACCGCGAGTGGCAGTCCGCCCGTCAGCTCCGCAAGCTGCTTCGTGAAGGGCGCATCAGCCTGGTCATCGGCATCGCGGCGATCTTCGGGTTCAACGGTGTGGCGCAGGTGATCGGTCGATCCACGAACCCGTTCCTCGAGGTGCTGCACGAGGGCCTGCTCGTCGTCGGCTGGGTGAGCATGTGGAAGCCGATGGAGATCTTCCTCTACGAATGGTGGCCCATCCGGCGTGAGCGTCGAGCCTGCCGCCGTCTCGCGGAAGCAGATGTCACGTTCCCGGCCAAGCCGACGCGGGTGGCGTAGACGTCGCCTCGTTCAGGCCGTCGTTCGTCGTGCGGCGTGCTCGAGTCGGACGCAGTACGTCTCCCAGTAGTCGTCACCGTCGCCGGCCCACACGTTCGAGTTGTCGGCGCGCAGGCCGGCCGCTCCGTCGATGAGCTCGCGAACGATGTCGGCCTGGCCTGCGTGGCGGTGCGTCTCAGTGGTCTGGTGCACGATCGCACGCAGCAGCGTGATCTGGTTGCGGCCCTCGGGCCACCATGGCACCACGCCGATGGCGTCGAGCTCGAGGGCCTCGATGGTGCCGTCGCTGTTGCGCCAGGCGGAGTGGTACAACTCGACGATGTCGGCGCGCGACTCGTCGGGTGTCGCCCACATGTCGGCGTTCGGTTCCGCGTCGTCGGCGAACCAGGGGAGCGCGATGCCCGACGGGCGACCGAAGATGTCGCCCAGGTAGCCGAGTTCGACGCTGGCGACGTGCTTGACGATGCCGAGCAGGTTGGTGCCGGTGGGCGTCATCGGTCGGCGGATGTCGTACTCGGACAGCCCGTCGAGCTTCCACAGCAACGCCTCGCGCGCCGCCTGGAGGTAGCGGTGCAGGTCGGCCTTGTGCCCGGTCGGTTCCATCCCCCGAGCATGCCACCCCGGGTCGCTCGGCGCGACGAGCGACACTCCCTGTCGCGCCGCCGCCACCGCCGCAGGCCTTGGCCGCTCACAGCGACAGTTCGGTGCGCTTCCAGACGAGACTCAGCCAGGGTGTGGCAGCGCCTCGGCGGCTGTCTTCAGGAAGTTGTTTCGCTCCTTGATGAGCTTGGCCATGTAGCGCTCGAGAACGACCTGGTCGACCATCCGACCGACCAGTCCCACTGGTGACGTGAAGTCGATGATGTCAATCATCAGCGTGGCCTTGCCACGGCGCTCGAATCGGTGCTCGTGATGGAACCGTCGGAACGGTCCCTTGATCTGTTCATCGACGAACTGATTCAGAGCCGTCATCGCGGTCACTCTGTCCGAAGTTCGATGTGCGCCATCCGTTGATCTCCAGGTTCGGCTTCAGTCAAACGGGCAGAACCCATTCTCACTCGCGGAACTGGGCAGGTCAGAACGACCGAAACGGTCGCTTCAGCATGCCTAGTTCGAGCTACGCGGTGTGAGCCAAGCGCTCTCCGCTTCGAGAGCCCCGGTAGCGCCGAGTGCCGTGATTGAGAATGCTTCGGCGGCGTTCGGAGACGGACCACCCGCCGATCGACGACGAACAACCCAGGCGGCGGCGGGCAACGAGGGTCAGTCGAGGATGCGGGTGACGCGGCGACGGAGCTCGACGTAGACCTCGCGGCCGGTCAGGGCCGACAACTCCTCGCCCAACGAGTCGATCACCGGCGTCGAGCCGCAGTACGCCTCGCCGCCATCCTCGGGCAACGTGCAACACCAGGCCATCGTCGTGCCCTCGTCACCCCAGTCGGCCCGGCTCCAACGCCGCACCGTGGCGTGCTCGACCCCGTCGGGCTGCATCTCCCAGTCCACCCGCACGGGCAGCTGCCAGCACACCGACGGTTTCCAGTCGATGGGCGACTCTCCGAACTCGGTGGCGGCGAGGTGCAGCGCGCACCCTGCCCCACCGGCGAACCCGGGGCGGTTGAGAAAGATGCACGCCCCGTCGACCACCTTCGTGTTCGACCGCGAGTGATCGCTGAACACGTCGTCGGCGTCGACCCGGTCGAAGTACTGCCACAGGTGGGTGGGAACGGTCGCCGCCAACGCAGAGATGTTCATCGCCTCGTCCAGATCGGTGAGCTCGGCACCGACCGAACAGCAGCCCTGCTGCAGATGCTCGGCTGGCTCGTCGAGGATGCCCTTGCAGCCCCGGCCCCAGATGCAGGTCCAGTTCGACTGCAGGAAGTCGGGTTCGAACCTCCACAACGTGTCGTCGTGGAGGATCTCGATGAACCTGCCCGCCTCGCCCTCGCTCATATGGTGGGCGGCACCTCGCGAGCGGCTGCGAATCGGCGGGCCACGTCGGGCCAGTTGACGATGTTCCAGAACGCCTTCACGAAGTCGGCCTTCACGTTCTTGTACTGCAGGTAATACGCGTGCTCCCACGAGTCGATCACGAGCAGCGGCACCGAACCGGCGCCGACGTTGCCCTGGTGATCGTGGATCTGCTCGATGACCAACTTGCCGGCCACGGGCTCCCACGCCAGCGCACCCCAGCCGATGCCCTGCACGTTCACGGTGGCTGCGGTGAGTTGCGCCTGCATCTTCTCGAAGTCGCCGAAGTACTCATCGAGCGCCGCGCCCAGCTCACCGTCGGGTCGCCCGCCGCCGTCGGGGCTCATGTTCGTCCAGAAGATGCTGTGGAGGACATGCCCGCTCACATGGAAGGCGTAGCTGCGCGACAGCATGTTGATCGTGCTGAAATCGCCCGCCTCGCGCGCTGCGGCCATGGCCTCGAGCGTGTCGTTGGCGCCCTTCACGTACGCGGCATGGTGTTTGTCGTGGTGCAGTTCGACGATCTCACCGCTGTAGTGCGGCTCGAGCGCACCGGGGGAGTAGGGCAGGTCGGGGAGGGTGTAGAGGGGCATCATCGACTCCTTTGGTCGCGCTTGTTCCCACCGTACCCGTGTGTCAGACCTGCCGTGACGTGGCACCCTTGCAACCGTGACCATCAACCCTGCCACGGACCACTACGACCTGATCATCATCGGCGCCGGTTCCGGAAACTCGATCATCGGACCCGAGCACGATGGCTGGCGCATCGCCATGGTCGAGCGCAGCCTGTTCGGCGGCACCTGCATGAACCGCGGGTGTATTCCGACGAAGATGTTCGTCTACGCCGCCGACCTCGCCGAGCACGCCGCCGATGCCGGCAACGAGGCCCGCTACGGCATCCGCACCTCGTTCGACGGGGCCGACTGGCAGGCCATCGTGCACCGCGTGTTCGGCCGAATCGACCCGATCGCCGACGGTGGACGCGACTACCGCGTCGGCCTTCCGAACGTCGACGTCCACGAACACACCGCGCACTTCGTCGGCGAGCGGACCCTCGAGGTCGGCGGACGGCGCATCACCGGCGACCAGATCGTCGTCGCCGCGGGCGCCCGCTCGTTCATCCCCGAGGTGCCGGGAATCGACGACGTGCCGTTGCACACCAGCGACACCATCATGCGCATCCCCCGCCTACCCGAGCATCTCGTCATCTTCGGTGGCGGCTTCATCGCCAACGAGATGGCGCACGTGTTCGGCTCGCTCGGCTCGAAGGTGACCATCATCACTCGCGGCCACCGGTTGCTGCAGGCCGAGGACCACGACGTCGCCCAACGCCTCACCGAACTCGCCGCCGAGCGCTTCGACCTGGCGCTCGCGTCCGAGGTGCACATGGTCCGTCGTCGCGGCGACGGCATCGCCGTCGACATGACCTGCGCCGGCGGGAAGCGCACCGTCGAGGGCGATGTGCTGCTCGTGGCGGCTGGCCGCATTCCCAACAGCGACCAGCTGAAGGTGGGAGCCGCCGGAATCGACGTCGACGGTATGGGCGCGGTGAAGGTCGACGCCTACGGTCGGACCACCGCGCCGGGCGTCTGGGCCTTGGGCGACATCAACGGTCGCCACCAGCTGAAGCACATGGCGAACGGCGAGGCGAAGGTGGTGCGCCACAACCTCAGTCACCCCGACGATCTGCGCGCGTTCGACGAACGCCCCGCCCCTCACGCGGTGTTCACCAGCCCGCAGATCGGCGCAATCGGCCTCACCGAGGCGCAAGCGATGCGGCGTCGCGACGAGCACGGCGACCCGTACTGCGTCATCAGCCACGCCTTCGGTGACGCCGCGTACGGGTGGGCGATGGAGGACACGTCGGGGTTCTGCAAGCTCATCGGCGATCCGCGCACGCGCACCGTCGTCGGTGCCCACGTCATCGGGTATCAGGCGTCGGTCCTCGTGCAGTTGTTTGTGCAGGGCATGCACCTCGGCAACACCGCCGACGAGATGGCCGACGGGCAGATCTGGATCCACCCGGCACTCAGCGAGGTGGTCGAGCAGGCGCTGCTGAAGCTGATCGACGAGTTCGACGAGTACGACCGGCACGCTCTCACCTG
>JANOET010000148.1:0-2924 GCA_031413415.1 Acidimicrobiaceae bacterium | reverse complement strand
AGCGCTCGGGCAGGTTGAAGTCGCACTGGATGGTGCTGAGCTGCCAGGTGCGGCCGATGGCGTCCTTCACGTCGATGTCGATCTTCGGACCGTAGAAGGCGGCGTCGCCCTCCTTGATCTTGTACGGAAGGTCGTACTTCTCGAGCGACATGCGCAGGGCCTCGGTGGCGCGCTCCCAGTTCTCGTCGGTTCCGACGTACTTCTCGGGGTCCTTCGTGCTGAGGTTCGCCGTGAAATCCGTGAAGCCGAACGCACGCAGCACGCTCATCACGAAGTCGAGCAGGGAGATGATCTCGTCCTGCAGCTGCTCTTCGGTGCAGTAGATGTGGCTGTCGTCCTGCGTGAACCCGCGGATGCGCATCAGGCCGTGCAAGGTGCCGGCGCGCTCGTAGCGGTAGACCGTGCCCAGTTCGAACAGGCGCAGCGGCAGCTCGCGATAACTGCGCTGGCGACTGCGGAAGATGAGGCAGTGCATGGGACAGTTCATCGGCTTCGGGTAGTACGTGCCGTTGTCCATCTCCATGGGCGGGTACATGCCGTCCTTGTACCAGGCCAGGTGACCACTGGTCTCGAACAGGTTCGCGTTGGCAAGGTGGGGGGTGTAGACGAACTCGTAGCCGCCTGTCTCGTGACGGTGACGGCTGTAGTCCTCCATGAGCCTGCGGACGATGCCGCCCTTCGGGTGCCACACGGCCAGACCGCCACCGAGTTCCTGAGGGAAGCTGAGCAGGTCGAGCTCGACGGCGAGCTTGCGGTGGTCGCGCTTCTCGGCTTCTTCCAGACGGTGCAGGTGCTCGTCGAGCGCAGCCTTGCTGTCCCATGCCGTGCCGTAGATGCGCTGCAGCATGGGGCCCTTCTCGTTCCCGCGCCAGTACGCGCCGGCCACCTTCATCAGCTTGAAGTGTCCGAGCTTGCTGGTGCTGGGAACGTGCGGGCCACGACACAGGTCGACGAACTCGGGCGTGTTGCGGTAGACGCTGATGGTCTCGCCGCCGCCGATCTCGCCCGCGTCCTCGCCGTCGGCGGCACCGCTGGACACTCGCTCGATGATCTCGCACTTGTACGGCTGGTCGGCGAACACCTTCAGGGCTTCGGCGGCCGGCAGTTCGTCGCGCACGAACGGCTGATCGGCCGTGATGATGTCGCGCATACTCGCTTCGATGGCGGCGAGGTCGGACTCACTGAACGTACGACCGCCCGGTAGTTCGAAGTCGTAGTAGAAGCCGTCGACGATGGCCGGACCGATGGAGAACTTCGCGCCGGGGAACAGCCGCGTGACGGCCTGCGCCATGACGTGCGCCGTGCTGTGGCGGAGCACGTGGCGGCCGGCCTCGGAGTCGACCGTGATGATGGAGACCTGGGCGCCCTCGGGCAGTTCGCGGCCGAGGTCCCACTCGTCGCCGTTCACGACCGCAGCGACGGATGCCTTGGCGAGCCGAGAACCGATGGACGCCGCCAGGGTGACCGCCGTGGCACCCGCGGGGAGGGAGCGCTGCGAACCATCGGGGAGTGAAATCGTGATCTCGGCCATAGGACGACCACTCTACGGGCGGGCTCCCGACGAGAACCGTCGAATTCGCCCGCTGTTCAGTCGCCGGCCGCGGCCGACATCGCTTCGCTCAGCTGCAGCACTCGTGTCTCGCCGACGGACCCGACCTTCGCGGCAACGCTGGGTTCGGTCTCGGCGGTCTTGCCGGAGTACACGTTGCGGTACTCCTGGCCGGTGAGCTCGCGGATCTCGAACATCAGCTCGTCGGTGATCTGCCGCAGCGCGAGGTGGTCGTCGGCTCGCTGCACATACCGGGCCACGTTGATCGGTCGGCCGATGGTGATGCTGCAGTCGCGGCGCACCTTGGGCAGCTTCGCGTCGGGTGGCTGGATCTCGCGGGTGCCGACCACACCGACCGGAAAGATCGGGCAACCGACCTTCAGCGCCAACCGGGCCACACCGGTTCGCCCCTTGTACAGGAAGCCGTCGCGGCTGCGGGTGCCCTCGGGGAAGATGCCGAACAGTTCACCCCGGCGCAGCACGTCCTCCGCGGTGTCGAGCGCGGCCTGGCTCTTGTCGCCGCCGGCGCGGTCGATGGGAATCATTCCCATCATCGGGAAGAAGTACTTGGTCTTCCACGAGTCCATGTACTCGGCCTTGCCCACGAAGCTGATGTTCCGCGGCACCTGCAACATGAGGAACGCGGAGTCGAGGAAGCTGACGTGGTTCGGAGCGAGGATGGCGGGGCCGGACTCGGGGAGACGGTCGAAGCCCTCGAGGTGGAACGTCCACAGACGGTTGGCAACGGGGCGCGCCACACGACGAAATCGCTGCTGCGCCTTCCCTGCGCCCTGCGCCTTCACGTGGTCCGCGCCTCCGACATGCGCGGGAGCCTACTTCAGAGCAGGACACCGAGGAGCGCCGCGGCGTCGTGGACTCCGAAGCCCTTCGCGGCAGCTTCGTCGACGAGCGCGAGCGCTGCCGGAGTGTTCAGGTCGTCGTCGAGCGCAGCGCGGACGTCGCTGACGACCCCGCTCTCAGCCCGGCCGCCGCGCGACCAGTGCTCGAGGCGCGCCCGGTTCCGGGGCATGAGTGTGTCGTCCCACTCCCACTCGAGACGGTAGTGGTGTTCGATGATCGCGAGACGGATGGCCCGAGGGTCCCACTCCTTGCGAAGCGCATCGACGAACACCAGGTTTCCCAGGCTCTTCGACATCTTGTGGCCGTCCATGTACACCATGGCGACGTGCATCCAGTGCTTGACGAAGGGCTCGCCGGTGGCAGCCTCGCTCTGGGCTCGTTCGCACTCGTGGTGCGGGAAGATGAGGTCGCTGCCGCCGCCGTGCAGATCGATGGTGGTGCCCAACTCGCGCAACGCCAGTGCACTGCACTCGATGTGCCAGCCAGGTCGACCCGGACCCCACATGGTGTCCCA
>JANOET010000147.1:0-7814 GCA_031413415.1 Acidimicrobiaceae bacterium | reverse complement strand
AGTGGTTGCAGCGTGAGCCATCGACTAGCGAGCCGGCACTGCCGATGACGGCGGGTACTCCAGCGCTTGGAGGAGCGCGTCTTCGTGTTGGGGGAAGAGGTGGCCGTAGCGGTCGAGGACGACCGAAACACTGGTGTGGCCGGCGCGCACGGCGATCTGTTTCGGGTTGGCGCCGGCGGCGATCCACAGGGAGATCGCGGTGTGGCGCAGATCGTGCATGCGTAGCGGGGTGAGTCCGGCTGCCTCGACCGCCGGGGTCCAGTAGCGGCGTCTCAGGAGCCCGGGTCGTACGGCGAAGCCCTCCGCTGACTGGAACACGAGCGCGTCTCGGTCGAGTGGCTGGCTGGCGATCTGGGCGAGTTCGTCGGCGACGAATGCGGGGAGCCCGACGGTGCGGACGGCGGCCTTGGTCTTGGGTGGCCCGAAGCTGATCTGGCCGGCGAGATCGGTGAGCGTCTCGGTGATGGTGATCTGTCGGCGCAACAGGTCGACCCGCTTCCATCGCAGCGCGAGGAGCTCGCCGAGTCGGAAGCCGCCGTAGCCGGCGACGAGCACGAAGGCGCGATACCGCGGATCGATGGAAGCGGCCAGGTGGCGCAGTTCGTCGGCGGTGAGGAATCGCATCTCCTCGCGTTCGACCTTCGGGAGTGGGAGTCGTTCGACGGGGTTGGCGGCGATCAACCGGTCCTCGAGCGCGGCTCGCATCAGCTTGTTGAACACCTGGACGGCCTTGATCGTCGTTGCGGGTGCGAGCGCCGACCCATCGGGGTCGGACAGCCCGGCGACCCACTCGCGCAGGCTCGTGCGATCGACGCGGGCGAGTGGCACTGCGCCGAAGGTCGGCGCGATGTGGTTGTGGAACGTGGCTTCATCGCGCAGTCGCGTGGAGGGGCGCAGGTTGGTGACGGTCGGCCACCATCGCGAGTGCCACTCGCTGACGGTCATGCGGCCAAGGCGCGGGTCGACGAAGGAGCCTTGGTCGATGTCGACCTCGACGAGGTGTGCGTACCGCTCGGCGTCACGTCGGCGGGCGAACTGCTTGGTGCGTTCGCTGCCGTCCGCGGCGCGGAAACGAACGAGGTATGCCTGCTGTCCGTTGGACAACTTGCGGACCCGAATGGACGCCATTCCGACATGGGTACTCCCGCGCCAAGTCCGCGTCAAGTCCGCGCGCCAGTGAACACAGGGCAACACGGGGCGACACGGAATTGCGCGAACTACCTGCTCAGACGGTATGCGACGACACGAGGCAACACAGGGCACCACCGTTCTTTCGCTCTGATAAGGATGAGGTCCACAGTTCGATTCTGTGTAGCCCCACCAGTGACGAGTCGCAAGGCCCCCGCAAGGGGGCCTTCGTCGTTCCCAAGTCCGCGTCAGGTCCGTGCGCCGGAATGCGAACGAGTTTCTTGCTTGTCACCTCGTCGTTGCCGTCACCGCTCTGGAAAAGACCGGCCGATTCACGGTTTCAGTCACCCACTCGGTGCCAACTCGCGCTGCGGCCGGTGCCGTCGTTGGCGATCAGCCTTTGGTCTCTCAGTTCGGCGAGGACGAGCCGGATGGTGTTGTCGCTGATGCCGGGCACGGCGCGGCGGATGTCGGCGATGGTGAACGGTGTCGAGGCGTGCAGCAGCACGAAGTCGCGTACCCGGTCCTGTTTGGTTCCACCTCCTGCTCCTGCAGCGACCCGGGTTCCGAAACGCGTGTAGGCGGCGTCGAGTCGGCCGAGCAGGTAGCCGGCCCACGGCCAGACGGTGTGTTGGCCGTCGTCGAACCAGCCCGTCGTCGACCCTTCGAGCGCTTGGTAGTACTCGTCCCTGGTCTCGTAGATGAGTTGTTCGACGCTGACGTACTTGCCGACCCCGTAGGCGGATCGCTGGAGGAGGTGGGTGGTGGCGAGCCGCGCGACGCGGCCGTTGCCGTCGGCGAAGGGGTGGATGCAGAGCAGGTCGAGTGCGAACGCGGCGATGATCAGCAGCGGATGGGTCTCGTTGTCGCGGAGCGCGGTGTTGGTGCGGGCGACGAGCTCGTCCATGTAGAACGGTGTTTCCTGCCAACCGACCGGGGTGAAGCGTGTGCTCGTGCTGCCGTCGGGGTGGCGATCGATGACCAGGTTGTCCTCGGCCTTGAAGTGGCCGCCGCGTCCATCGGTGAAGGAGTACAGGAGTCGATGCAGATGCAACACCAGCCCGACGGTGAGTTCACCCGGGTCCTGTTGGGTGAGGTAGTCGAGCGCGGCGCTGTAGCCGGCGAACTCGGCTTCGCCGCGGTTGCGAATGCGTTGTGGATTGCCCGACAGGAGGTTGGGCACCCGGCCCTCGGCGACGTGCACGCCCTCGATCGCGCTCGAGGCGGTGACCGACTCGATGCGCGCCTGTTCCTGCAGGGCGCCGAGCAGTTGCGGAAGTTGGTCGACGTGGCGCGCTTCGGCGCCGGCTGCGATGTCGATCCGGCGCAGCAGGCTGACGATGTCGCCGGGAACGGGATCGAGCGTGCTGGCTCTCGTGAAGCTCCTCATAGCATCACCTAAACATATCAATACCGAGACGTGTTGGGTAGTTTATTGGTTCGGTGGGGTAGTTCCGTGCTGGGGGAACAGGTGGTCGTAGTGGGCGAGGACGACCTGCCCGGCCCGAGGTCAGCACCAGTGGAAGAAGGTCACCTCGATGCCGCTGGGGTCGACGACGGTGACGTTGCGGTGTCCCCACGGCTGGTCGGCGGGCGGGCGCACGACGGTGATGCCGGCGGTGACCATGCGTTCGTGGGTGGCGTCTGCATCGTCGACCTGCACGCCGAGGGCGATGCCCGAGACCGGGCCGGGCTCGGCGAGTTCGATGAATTCGATGCGCGCAGCATCGCCGTAGCCGAAGATCCGACCGCGACCCTGGTGCTCGTCGGCGGGCCATTCACGCGTGACGGGGCAGCCGAGCAGATCGCCCCAGAACTGGCAGGCCTGGTCGAAGTGATCGGTGCGGCGAACGATGCGGAGCTCCATGCGGTGCATGGTGGCACAGCGGGGGCCAGGGCCCATGCAGGGATGTTGGTACGCTCCGGGCGTGATGAAGACCATTCGGCGAGCGCTCGTCGCACTGTCGCTCGCGGGCACGATCGCCGGCGTGCTGCGCCTTCGTGGCAAAGGCGGTGTCCCGCCGCAGGCGGGTGGCTGGCGTGAAGTGAGTGTCCCCCCGAAGTGAACGGCGCGCCGCGGTGAGCGAGTCGGCACCCATCGTCGGTGTGGTCGGTTGTGGGGTCACCGGCAGTCGCGTGGTCGCGCACCTGGTGCAGCTCGGGTATCGCGTCGCTGCGTTCGACGTGTTGCGCGGCAATGCGGTGTCGTGCACCCGGCCGCGTGGCGGTGTGGTGGTCGAGCGGGTGAGCGACCTGGCGGCGTGCGATCTGGTGATGCTGTGTCTTCCTGCGCCACACGCCGAGCTGGCGGCCCAGTTCCTTCGCGATGGGACGCCGGTGGTCAGCATCAGTGACGACCTCGACGACCTGCGCGTGCTCTTCGGATTGACCCACCTCACCCGGCGGCACGGCACGTCCATGATCATCGGTGCGGGCATGGCGCCGGGGTTGTCGGGGCTGATCGCTCGGTATCTCGTGGATCAGCTCGCCGTGGTCGACGAGTTGCACGTGGCCATTCATGGGACTGCCGGCCCTGCGTGTGCACGCCAGCACCACGATGCGCTCGGTGGCACGGCGCTCGGTTGGCACGACGACGCATGGATCGAACCGCCCGGCGGCAGCGGACGTGACCTGGTGTGGTTCCCCGAGCCGGTCGAGGCCCACGACTGCTACCGCGCCGCGTTGGGCGATCCGCTGTTGCTGCACGAGGCGTTTCCGTCGGCGTCGCGGATCTCGGCACGCGTGTCGGCGACTCGTCGTGACCGAATGACGTCTCGGTTGCCGATGCTCACCCCACCGCACGCCACGGGCGACACGGGCGCGGTGCGGGTGGAGGCGCGCGGTGCCGACGTGCACGGGGGACGGGTGACGCTCGTGGCCGGCGCCGCGGCGCGCACGGCCGACCTCACCGCTGCGGTGGCAACGGCTGCGGCGAGCCGTGTGCTCGAGCAGGGAGTCGAACCAGGGGTGCACACCACGGGTTGCGACTCGGTGTCACCGCTCGATCTGTTGCATCACGCCACGATGCTGGGCGTCCGGGTGCAGGAGTTCACCGGCGTCGCCCGAGCTACCGGCTGGTAACTTACGGGCATGGGTGTTCGCCGACGCAACTCGAACATGGAGCTGCCGTGGCTGCCCCCGGGCCGCACGATGGTGCTGCCGGGTCGCGGCGAGATGTTCTATCGGCACCATCAGCACGAGGATCCGGCGGCACCGACGCTGCTCCTGCTCCACGGCTGGACCGCGAGCGCCGACCTGCAGTTCTTCACGGCGTACGAGACGCTGGCCGCCGACTACTCGTTCGTTGCCGTCGACCACCGTGGCCACGGTCGCGGTCTGCGTGGCCCGGCCGACTTCGAACTGCATGACGCGGCCGACGACGCCGCGCTGCTGCTCGAACAACTCGGCATCACTGAGGTGGTGACGGTCGGCTACTCGATGGGCGGACCGATCAGCCTGCTGTTCGCGCGTCGTCACCCACAGTTGGTGCGCGGCATGGTGGTGCAGGCCACGGCACTCGAGTGGCGCGCCAAGTGGTGGGAGCGTGCGCAGTGGAAGGGCGTCGGTGTGCTCGGTGCACTGCTGCGCTCGCGTGTCTACCAGCGTTGGATCCGCCACGGCATCCGCCGCCTGCTCGGTCCGGGTCATCCGATGGAGCCGTTCGTGCCGTGGGTCGCCAGCGAGGTCCATCGCAACGACGTCGGCTCCATCGTGCAGGCAGGTCGCTCCCTGGGTCGTTACGACGCGTCGGCGTGGGCCCGTTACCTGGGAAAGCCGGCGGGCTCGCTGATCACGACCCGCGACCACCTGGTGTGGCCGCGCAAGCAGTACGCGTTGGCCGCTGCGCTACAGGCGCACGTGGTCGAGATCGCCGCCGACCACCTCGCGTCATGGACGTCGCCCGACGACTTCGCCAAGTCGACGCTGTTGCTCGTGCAGCACGTCGTGCGCGAGTCGGCGCCGACTGCCGGCTGACGGCTCAGGCCTCGCCGTCGGCCGACTTCTGGACGCGGGCTTCGAGCTCGTCGAGCCGTGCGGTCATGCGCTCGACCGCGGCCGTGAGTCGCTCGAAATGGTCTTCCAGGTCGTCGGTGGTGGGCACGTCGCCCAACGACAGGCGGACGCTGGCGATCTCGCGGGCGAGGAACTCGGTGTCGGCCTGAGTGCGCTCGGCCACCTTGCGATCGGTGTCGACGGTGGTGCGGTCGCGCTGTTCCTGCCGGTTCTGGGCGAGCAGGATGAGCGGAGCCGCGTACGCGGCCTGCAAGGAGAGCAACAGGGTGAGGCCGACGAACTGCCACTCGTCGAAGCGGAACTCGCCGGGTCCGACCGAGTTCCAGAGCACCCAACCGATGCAGAAGACGCTTTGATAGACGAGGTACCGGGCCGTACCCAGGTAGCGGGCGATGCTCTCGCTGAACTGGCCGAACGCGTCGGGGTCGTAGTGGACGCCGAGTCGACGGTTCTGGCGGGGGGTGGTGAGGTCTTCGCGGCGCTTCATCGCGACACCGACCCTGTGTTCACCCGCCTGCGCTGGCGCCATCCGGTGGGCAGCGTGCGGTCGAGGACGTCGTCGACGGTGATCGCACCGAGCAAACGACCCGCTTCGTCGCAGACGCCGACCGACAGCAGATTGTAGCTGGCGAGCCGTTCGGCCACCTCGCGGTCGAGGATGTCGGGCGTGACGGTGGGCTCGAGTTCGACGATGCGGCCCAATTCCATGGCCGGTGGCTCGCGGAGCAGTCGCTGAAAGTGCACGACGCCGAGGTACATGCCCGTGGGTGGCTTGTACGGCGGTTGGACAACGAACACCTGGGCCGCGATGCTGACCAGCCACTCGGGGTCGCGGATCTCGGCGAGCGCTTCGGCCACGGTGGAGGTGGCGCCGAGGATGACGATCTCGGGGGTCATCAGCGAACCCGCCGTGCCTTCCTCGTACGACAGCAGCCGGCGCATCACGTCGGCGTCCTCTTCGTCCATCGCCGCGAGCACTCGGGTGCGCTGCTCGCCGGGCATCTCGGCGAGCAGGTCGGCGAGGTCGTCGTACTCCATCTCCTCGAGCACGTTGACGAGCCGTTCGGTGTCGAGCCCTTCGATGATGCGCAACTGCTCGGCCTCGGGCAACTCTTCGAGCAGGTCGGCGAGGCGTTCGTCGTCCATCGCTTCGGCGAGGAGCTTGCGCTGGGCCAGCGGAAGTGCGCGTACGACGCCCGCGACATCGCTCGGGTGCATGTCGCGCAGGCGGGCAGCTTCGGCGGCCATTTCGCCACCGACCGCCATGGCGAACAGGGTGGGCAATTCGCCCACGTCGACCAGTCGGTAGCTGGGCCGCCGGCGCATGATGCTGCGCCGGGCGAGACGAACCTTGGTCGGCTCCCACCAGCGCTGCTTGCCGTCTGTGGCGGGGCGCAGGGCGACATCGCTGACCGTTTCGTCGCCGAGCTTCTTGTCGATGATGTCGCGTCCGACGAGGATCTCGCCGGCCTTCGGCTTGAACGGGTTCAGGTCGACGTCCCAGCTCCGCAGGCGGGCGCCGTCGCTGTCGAGCGTGCCCACGCGGCCGGCGTTGACGAAGATGCGTCGACGTTGGCTGGTGGCGACGAAGCCGAGCACCCGCGGCGGGCCACCCTTGGAGCCGGGGATGATGACGATGTCTTCGATGCGGCCGATGACGGCGCCACCTGCGTCGAGCAGCGGCAGGCGCATGATGCGAAATGCGTAGATCAGGTCGCCTGCCATTTGGCAAGGCTACCCCTCACCTGCGGTGCTGGCGTGGCGAGTTGCGCAGGTGCGGCGCATCACCGCAAGCACCTTTCTCGACGGATGTTCGGGTTCGTCATGACCGAGACGTGACGCGCTCGACGGAGATCTGTCCCATGCCGACCCGAAGGTCCAACACGATCTCCCCGTCGACGGGAGTGGACCGAGCGTCGAGGGCACGCGAGTCAACCTGGCGGACGCCGTCGGCGATCGTGGTGCCGTCGAGCCTGGCCTCGCCGGCCCCGAGGTCGGTGCGCAGGACGACGTCGACGTCATCGGGCACGAACACCCGCAGCTGACCCATGCCGACCTCGGCGTCGACGGTGATGGTGGATCCGTCGAGGACCAACTGCCGGAGGTCGACCGTCAACTGACCGGTCGCCAAGTGCTGGCGGGCCTCGGCCTCGGCGACCGTGGTGGGCACCACGCTGCGGGTGCCGCTGGGGCCGTCGATGTCGGGTTGCGCGACGCACAGCATGACGAGGGCACCGAGCAGGGGCAGGAACACGAACGGCAGCACCCAACTGCGATTGACGACGATGCTCACCAGGAGCCCGACGAGGGCGATGGCCAGGCCGGTGACCAGGACCCACAGGTTGTCCATGTGCCACCAGTCGAGCGCGTTGCCGATGCCGACGATGGCGAACCACAGCACCATCACACCGGCGCCGATGCTGGCGATCGGGCGACGCACCCGTCGAGGCTGGGCGTGTTGCACGGGCATCGTCATCGTCGTGGCGTGCTGCTGGATGGTGGCGGTGGCCGATGTGCCGGTCGGGTCGAGTTCGGTCGGGACGGCCGGCGCTGCCCAGGGCTGTGGCGTGGGTTGGAGCGACGCGGTCGGTGTGGCGCTCCACGGGGTGCGGTCGCGGGTGCTCATCCACAGCAGCACGCCGAGCCCGATGAGCACCAGGCCCCACGGTGCG
>JANOET010000146.1:0-2268 GCA_031413415.1 Acidimicrobiaceae bacterium | reverse complement strand
GGCCGGCGTGCTCGGCGTGTTGCCCGGCATCGTCGGTTCGATCCAGGCACTCGAAGTCATCAAGGTGCTCCTCGGTCTCGGTGAGCCACTGATCGGACGGATCCTGTCGGTCGACACCACCGACATGAGCTTCCGCACCTTCAAGTTGCGTGCCGACCCCGCCAACGAGGTCACCTACGCGAACCGCGATCGCATCATCGTGCAAGAGCTCGAGGGCCTGTGCGCCCCCGGCCTCGCCCACTGATCCCGCCATTGTTCGGGTTTCTAGGCGGCGACGTCCTCGCCGGGCAACGGTAGCTCGTCGCGCTCCTGGAGGACCACCCCGGTGATCACCAGTGCCGCACCGGCCAGGTCGGCGATGGTCGGCGTCTGGTCGAGCGCGATGAAGCCGACGAGCATGGCCGTGACCGGCAGCAGCGCGAGCAGGAGCGCGAAGCGACGCACCGGGATGCGACGCAGCACCACCTGATCGATGGCATAGCCGATCGACGACGACAGCAGACCGATCAGGAAGCACAGCCAGAGCAGCCGGGGGGTGGTGAGCACCTCACCGAGGTGGCCGATGCCGAACGGCATGATCGCGAAGCCGCCGATGAGCAGCCCGACCCCGAGACCGCTGAGGCCGCGGTCCAGGCCGGCGACCCGGCGGCCCAGCACGATGTAGGTCGCCCAGAACCCCGACGCCATGAGGATGAACAACACGCCGAGCGGGTCGCCGCTCAACTCGACGCCCGAGAGAATGATCACGCCGACCGCCGCGAGGACGAGAGCGACGGAGTTGCGGCGTGTGCGAGTGAAGTAGGCGGCCACGGCGATGGGGCCGATGAACTCCATCACGACGCTCTTGCCCAGCGGCAGCCGCGCAATGCCGAGGTAGAAGCACAGGTTCATCGCTGCCGTCGCGAGGCCGAACACCGCTGCGGCGCGCAGGTCATCGCGGGTCCACCGGCGCTGATCGCGCCATGAGATGAGCAGGATGGGCAGGGCGCCGAGCAGCACGCGGAACACCGCGACTGTGGCCGGTGGAATCTCGTCGAACAGACCGACGGCGATGACGGCGCCCGTGTACTGGGAGATGCCGGAGATGACGAACAGCGCCTCGGGGGACGCGGTGTGGAAGAACCTGCTGGGCGAACGCATGGTGGCGGGCCGTGCCCGGCCGGGTCAGTCGAACAGGTCGGGATCGGTGCGGCAGATCTCTTGCCACAGCGGCTGGAAGCTCAACCAGCCTGCGATCGGCGATGCCGTGTTCTCGCGGGTGTAGACCGCATCGTCGTGCGGGATCGGCACAGGCGTGCCGGCAGCCATCGCGAGCAACTGCGCCTGGCACGTGCGGTCCATGCTGAGGAACCAGAACGCGGCCTCGTCGACGGTCGAGCCGACGGTGAACAGTCCATGGTTCTGGTGGATCGCCGCCTTGCCGGTGGGGAACTGAGCGACGAGCTCGCGACCGTCCTCGATGCCGAACTGCACACGGCCGCGCTGGGCGGTGACCACCACGTGGTCCTCGTAGAAGATGCACGAGTCCTGCGTGAGCGGCGCCAGCGGGATGCCGAGCGAGCTGAACGCCTTGCCGTGCGCGCTGTGGCTGTGTGCCGCGGCGATGACGTCGGGGCGGGCGTGGTGCACGGCGGAGTGGATGACGAACGCTGCACGGTTCACGGGCCGGCTGCCGTAGACGACGTTGCCCTCGTGGTCGACGAGGATGAGGTCGCTGACGCGGATGTGGCGGAAGCTGAGCGCGAACGGGTTCACCCAGAACAGATCGGGGAACTCGGGGTCGCGCACCGTGATGTGTCCGGCGACGCCTTCGCCGAAGCCGACTCGACCGAAGATGCGCAGCGCTGCGGCGAGCTTCTGCTTGCGGTGCAGGCGCTCCTCCTCCACGGTGGCGAACGGTGCGGGCAGCTCGAGGCTGACCTGCTGCGGGGCGAGTTCCACCCCATCGATGATGCGGATGCCAGACTCGGTGACGGTCATCTCCCCAGCCTACGCGAGCGGACCAGCCCGACGCCCGGCCCGACGGCCGACGCCTCGCCGCCTCGCCTGGCGGAAGTAGTCTGCGGGGCGATCGAAGGGGGATCGATGAGCCTGACCGTTGCACCCACCGTTGCACCCACCGCCGTCGCGCGGAAGTTGTCGCCGATGGTCGGCGCCGAGATCGATGGCGTCGACCTGCGTGACGAGCAGAGCGACGAGACCATCGCGGCCATCCGCCAGGCGCTGCTGGACCACAAGGTCGTCTTCTTCCGCGACCAGGACATCACC
>JANOET010000145.1:0-35244 GCA_031413415.1 Acidimicrobiaceae bacterium | reverse complement strand
GGACGTGCTGCGCGAGACGCTCAGCGGCGCGGGCTCGCAGCCCGCCACCAGCTGGGTCGTGTTGAGCATCTGGGCCCTGGCGATGCCCGCCATCGCCGCCGCCACCTTCCGCTGGGACTGACCGCGCGCCCTGCCCGGCCGTCGGCCGGGTCACCTCGTCGGGCGCGAGATGTCCCGAATCTGGGAGGTTCCGCGCGCGTGGGCGCGGAGTGACCTAGATCTGGGACGTTTCGCGCCCAACCTCGCCGGCGTCCACGGGGGTGGCGGCGGGGAGGGTGAGGAGGAAGGCGGTGCCCTTGGTGGTGTCGACCACCTCGAGCGTGCCACCGTGCACCTCGGCGATGCGGCGGGCCAGCGACAGGCCCAGGCCCGCGCCACCGTCGTCGCGGGTACGGGCGCTGTCGAGCCGCGTGAACGGCTCGAACACGCTCTCGCGCTGCTCGACCGGGATGTCGTCGCCGTCGTTGAACACCTGCACGGCCACGCGCTCGCCGGACGACACGTTGATCGTCACCTTCGTGGCCGCATGACGACGGGCGTTGTCGAGCAGGTTCCGAAGGGCGCGCACCACCAGCGTCCGGTCGGCCGACACCATGGCCGGGCCAGACGTGAACGTCGCGACACGGGCGTCCGTGCTGCGCTGCACCTCGGCCTCCACCAACTCGGACATGTCGATCGGTTCCAGCTTGAGCGCGCGCTCACCGCCCTCGGCGCGGGCCAGGGCCAGCAGCTCACCGGCGAGCCCCTCGAGCCGGTCGACCTCGACCATCACGTCGTCGGCCGTCGCCGGCCAATCGGTGCGGTCGGGGTAGGCCAGGCCCACTTCGAGCATCGCCCGGGCCGACGCCAACGGGCTGCGCAGCTCGTGTGACGCATCGGCCAGGAACTGACGGCGGATCGCCTCGGAAACACTGGTGCGGTCGAGCATGTCGTTCAGCGTGCCGGCCAGCCGGTCGAGCTCGGTGGCCTTCTGGTCGGTGGACAACCGCTGGTCGGTGCCGGCAACACGGATGGCGTCGACCTCCTGGCGCATGCGGTCCACCGGACGCAACGCCCGACCGGTGAGCCACCACGTGGCCAGCAGCGCGAGCGCGACGAACACCGGCACGGCGATCCACAGCGCGACGACCAACGTACGCACCACCTCGTCGGCCGAGCGCAACGTCGTGGCCGCGTAGATGGTGACCGTGCCGATGTCGAACGGCACCGAACGGGCGACCACGCGATAGCGGTCGTCGCCGGGCACGCCGAGTGCCTCGGCGGTGGTGATGTGCCCCGTCTGCTCGCCGTACCCCGGTGCAGGAACCACGTCGAGACGCACGGTGGAGCCCAGCCCCAACGTGGCTGCGACCACGGTGCCATCGGCCTGGATGACCTGCACCTGACCGGTGTCGAGCCCGCTCGGTGTGATGCGTTGCGGCAACAGGTTGCGCTGCAGCAGCGCGGCCACGATGTCGATCTGCTCGTTCAGCACCCGATCGGTGTCGTCGATCTGCGACGAGCGGAGCCACCCGATGAGCAGGAACGACGACGCCGTCAGCACCACCGCCACCACCGCACCGGTGAGCAGCGTGATGCGCAGGCGCAGCGAGCCGGGCCGTCGGGCCACTTCAGTTCGCCCGCACGCGGTAGCCGCCACCGCGAATGGTCTCGATGACGTCGACCTCGAGCTTGCGTCGCAGCGCGTAGACGTGCACCTCGACCACGTTCTCGGGGCCGTCGTAGGTGTCTTCCCACACGTTGGCGAGGATGTCGCGCTTGGGTACCACCTCGTCGACCCGGCCGACCAGGTACTCGAGCACCGCGAACTCGCGTGCCGTCAGCGTGACCTCGCGGTCGCCGACGAAGCAACGACGGCTGGCGACGTTCAGGCGCACCGGGCCGACCTCGACGTCGTTGCTCACCTGGCCGCGGGTGCGACGCACGAGGGCGCGCAACCTGGCGACGAGCACCACGTACGAGAACGGCTTGGACAGGAAGTCGTCGGCGCCGGTGTCGAGCGCCTCGGCCTCGTCGAACTCGCCGTCCTTCGCCGTCAGCATGAGGATCGGCGTGGTGATGCCGCGCTGTCGCAGCTCGGCACACACCCGATAGCCGTTCATGCCGGGCAGCATGATGTCGAGCACGATCGCGTCGTACTGCTGCTCGGTGGCGTGCCACAGCCCGTCGAGTCCGTCGTGCGAGACGTCGACGGTGAAGCCTTCGGCCTCGAGCCCACGCTGCAGCGCGGCGGCGAGGCGCACTTCGTCGTCGACCACCAGCACGCGCATGGTGGACATTCTTCCACCGACAGCCGAAAACGTGCTCGGACCTCGCTGAAGTTCACCTTCAGCCAGCTTCAGCGTGCGCTCAGCGGGGCGCGGGCATGATGCTCACATGACGCTGCTCGACGACGAAGTCCCCTTCCCCAGCGATGCGCCCGCAGAGGTGGGAACCCAGTTCGTTCGAGCAGCGCCTTTCTCGTCGCCGTTCCCGCCGCCGCCGCCGCCGTCGACCCCCCAAGGTCCTCCCCCCCGCAAGACGGCTCGGCTGGTGGTGGGAACGGCGATGTTGTGCACCCTGCTCTCGGCCGGTGTGTCCTACGGCGTCGTGCAGATGACCCAGGACGACTCGACCGGCGTGTCGATCATCGCCTCGGGCAACGGCGGCAGCAGCGAGGTCAGCGCCGATGGCTTCGACATCTACTCGCTGCTCGACCAGGTCGAGCCTGCGGTCACCGCCATCACCCTCGGCGCACGCGACGGCAACTCGGTCACCCCCGTCGCTGCCGGCTCGGGCGTCATCATCTCGACCGACGGGCTGATGCTCACCAACGCCCACGTGGTCGAGGCCACCGACAGCAGCGGCCAGCGCATCTCGGATCCCGTGTACACGGTGAAGCTGCACGACGGCACCGTCACCGAAGCCACCGTGCTCGGTGCGTCCACCGCCTACGACATCGCCCTACTGCAACTCGACATTGCCGAGAACCTGCAGCCCCTCACGCTGGCCGAAGCGGGCTCGTTCCAGGTGGGCGACCGGGTCGTCGCCATCGGCAACGCACTCGACCTCGGCGATTCGCCGACGGTCACCACCGGCATCATCTCGGCGCTCGACCGCACGCTGCGCGAGAGCGACGCCGTCACCCTTCGCGGCCTCATCCAGACCGATGCCGCCATCAACCACGGCAACTCCGGCGGCGCGTTGGTGAACAGCCGCGGCGAGCTGGTCGGTATCAACTCGGCCGGCATCCCCGACGCCCAGAACATCGGCTTCGCCATCTCGGTCGGCACCATCCAGCCGCTGCTGGAGGACTTGAAGGCCGGTCGTGAGATCTCTGCGGCCCCCATCGGCTACATCGGCGTCAACCTGTCCGAGACGCCCGATGGCATCACCGTCGTCACCGTGCAGCCCGACACTCCCGCCTCCGAAGCCGGGCTGGAGGAAGGCGACATCATCACCAAGGTGAACGACTCGGCGGTCTCCACGGCCGAGCAACTCTCGTCGGTGCTCCAGTCACTCGCACCCGGCACCAAGGTCAGCATCACCGTCTCCCGCGATGGTGCGCCGCAAGTGTTCGAGCTGACGCTGGCACAACGGCCGACGAACTGAGCGGGTCCCGTCCCTTCCCGCTCGAACGTCAGGGGCGCCGGTCGGCCGTCGGCTCGACCGGCGCTTCGGCGCGTCCGAAGGCCTGCTCGACCTCGTGGTAGGTGAGCGTCGGCTCGTCGTGACCGGTGATCTCGGCCGACGGGATGCGGGCGTCGCGGCGGTACGACGAACCGTTGCCGCCGATGCTGAAGCGCTTGAAGAACATCACCACGACGATGGTCCACAGGTACATGCCGCCGAAGATCTTCATGATGGCGGCGGCGAGTTGCTGGTCGTCGATGGGGCTCATGCCCCACACGCGTACGGGCTGCTGGCCGTAGTGGCTGTACACCACTCCGTCGGCGAAGGTGAGCCAGGCGGCGGGGATGGTGGGCACCACGCTCATCAGGAACAGATAGATCATCTTCCCGCCCGAGCCCATCTGCAGTTCGGGCAGTGGGCCCACGACCGGCATCCACATCAGTACTGCGGCGAGCACGACCGTCAGGTGCAGGACGAAGTGCAGCACCCCGTTCGTGGTGCTCGCGTTCACGACGCCCGGGATGTGCAACACCATGACCATGACGTTGAAGATGACGCCGGCGACGACCGGCTTCGAGAAGAACCTCACCACCCGGTACGTCTGTGCCTCGCCGATGAGGGCGCGCAGCAGCCACTCGGGCGTCGCCAGCAGCACCAGCGGCGGCAACACGTAGCTGAGGGCGAAGTGCTGCACCATGTGCATGCTGTACAGATAGCCCTCGCCGATCTGGTGGACCGGCCATGTGCTGGCGACGAACAGCACCACCATCGATGCCACGAAGCAGACCTTCTGGCGTCCGGTGACCACTGGCTCGCCGGCCGCAACGGCACCCGGCCCGATGTTGCGGACCATGTACACGTACGCGCCGATCAGGAACGCGACGAGGAGGTACACCTCGGGGTTCGACTCGAACCGCCACGGATCGGCGAACGCCGACGCGGCCTGCACGGGGTCAGCTCCGGAAGAACTGGAAGGTGGCCAGGAAGACGATGTACACGAAGATCGCGAGGAACAGACCCGTGTAGAACACCCAGCTGAAGAGGCGGTTGTCGAACTTGAGGTGCATGAAGATCGAGGCGATCATCACGAACTTGATGGCCATCATGATCAACAGCGCCGGCACGACCACGCGATCGAGGTTGCCGTCGAACCAGTCTCCCCACCAGTAGGTGGACGTCTCGAGCGCGGTGACGAACGCCAGGATGAGCGCAATGCGGATGAAGTAGCTGTCCTGCGGGACGTGTTCGTCGTGGCCGTGATGGGCGCCGTGCGCGCCGTGTTCGACGACCTCGGAGTGCTCGACGGGTTCGATGTGCTCGGTGGTGCTCATGATGCGAACCTCAGGACGGGATCAGGTAGACGAGGGTGAAGATGATGACCCACACCACGTCGACGAAGTGCCAGTACAGACCGACGAGCTCGACGACCTCGGCCTTGTCACCGGTGAACCGGTCGCGGCGCGAGATGGCGACGAGCACCAACAGCATGATGATGCCGAGCGTCACGTGCACACCGTGGAATCCGGTGAGCGTGTAGAAGCTGGACCCGAACAGGCTGGTGGTGAAGCCGAGCCCCTCGTTGTAGAACGCGGTGAACTCGTACACCTGGCCGCCGACGAACAGTGCGCCGAGCAGCGCCGTGACGACCAGCCACAGGTTGGTGTTGCGGCTGTCCTTGCGCTTGGCCGAGTTCACGGCGAGCACCATGGTGAGCGAGCTCATGAGCAGGATGAAGCTGCTGACCGAGGTGAGCGGGATGTCGAAGATCTGGTCCGGACCCGGCCCGTTCTCGTGACGGCCGCGGTACAGCATGTAGGTGGAGATGAGACCACCGAACAGCAAGCACTCGCTGCCCAGGAACAGCCACATGGCCAGCTTGTTGTTGCTGAGGCCGGTGCTGGTGGCGTGGGGCACGTGATCGTCGTAGCCGTCGTGCTCGTGTGCGTGGTCCACGTCGTGGACGGCGATGTCAGCCAAGGGTCGCCAACTCCTTCGTCGAGTCCCCACCGGTCGGCGGGTCGTAGTCGCTGTCGTCGGCCACGGACGGCTCGAGGCACCAGCCGAAGACGGCCAGCAACACGACGGCCGTGCCGACGACCGACAGCAGTAGGTTGAAGATCACGCCGTAGGCGATGATCGGCAGGCCGAGGGCCAGGATGATGGGCCAGTACGACGGCGAGGGCAGGTGGATGTGGCGATCCGCGTTGGCCTCTTCCTCGGCGAGGATCTCTTCGGCGGTCTTCACCTTCACCAGGCGAGGCCCGTTCTCGGTGTCGACTTCCTCGTACTTGCGGTGGAAGAACTCGTCGAGCGCGTGCACCGTCGGGATGCGGTCGAAGTTGTGCTCCTTCGGCGGGCTGGCTGTGATCCACTCGAGCGTGCGCGCATCCCACGGGTCGAGCGGTGCCTTCACCTTGCGCTTGGCGGTCACGAAGATGTTGATCACGAAGAGCAGCACGCCCGTCGCGATGACGAAGGAACCGACCGAGGCGATCTTGTTCCAGAACGCAATGTCGAAGAAGCCGTCACCGGTGAGCTTGTCGGGCCACACGACCATGCGGCGGGGCATGCCCTGCAGGCCGAGGATGTGCATCGGGGCGAACGTGAGGTTCACGCCGAAGAACATCAGCCAGAAGTTCCACTTACCGAGGCGCTCGCTGAGGAGCTGCCCGAACACCTTCGGCCACCAGAAGTAGAAGCCGGCGAACAGACCCATCACGGCGCCACCGACGATGACGTAGTGGAAGTGAGCGACGATGTGGTACGTGTCGGTCTGCTGCGTGTCGGACGGTGCGACGGCGTGCGTCACGCCCGACAGACCGCCGATGGTGAACAGCACGATGACGCCGATGGCGAACAACATCGCCGTCGTGTATTGCAACTTGCCGCCCCACAGGGTGAGCGTCCAGTTGACGATCTTCACGCCGGTGGGGATGGCGATGAGCATGGTGGCCACCGAGAACACCGCGACCGAGACCGGTCCGAGGCCACTGGCGAACATGTGGTGAGCCCACACGCCCCAGCCGACGAAGCCGATCGCGGCACCCGAGAAGACGACGAACTTGTAGCCGAACAAAGGCTTACGAGCGAACGTCGGCAGGACCTCGGAGATGATGCCGAAGCTCGGCAGGATGAGGATGTACACCTCGGGGTGGCCGAAGATCCAGAACAGGTGCTGCCACAGCAACGGATCGGCGCCTTGGTTGACGTCGAAGAACGTGGCGCCGAAGTTGCGTTGGAAGCTGAGCAGGAACAGCGCCACCGTGATGACGGGCATCGCGAAGAGCAGCAGGAACTGCACGACGAGCACCATCCAGGTGAACACCGGCATCTGCATCAGCTTCATGCCCGGTGCACGCATGTTCAGCACGGTGACGATCAGGTTGATCGCACCGACCAGCGACGCGATGCCCGTGATCTGCAGGCCGAGCACCCAGAAGTCGACGCCGTTGGTGGGCGAGAACAGCGCGCTGCTGTTGGGCGAATACATGAACCAGCCGCCGTCGGGGGCCCCGCCGAGGAACCAGGAGGTGTTCAGGAAAATGCCGCCGAAGAGGAACAACCAGAATCCCAGCGCGTTCATGCGCGGGAACGCGACGTCGCGCGCGCCGATCTGCAGCGGCAGGAAGTAGTTCGCGAACGCGGCGGCCATCGGCATCACGAAGAGGAACACCATCGTGGTGGCGTGCATCGTGAACATCTCGTTGTACAAGCCGGCGCTGAGCACCGTGTTGTCCGGTGCGGCGAGTTGCAGACGGATGAACAGCGCCTCGACACCACCCACCAGGAAGAAGAACAGCGAGACGGCGCCGTACATGATGCCGATCTTCTTGTGGTCGACCGTGAAGATCCACGACTTCCAACCCGTGGTGGACACGGGTCGACGGAAGTTGCCGAGCGCGCTCGACGTCGTGACGAACTCGGGGGCAGCGGCGCCGTCGACCGTTGCCGGCACTGCTGAAGGACGTTCGATGATTGCCATCGGTGAGAGCTCCCTTACTTCCGCTCGAGGAGGTAGGCGATCAGTTGGTCGATCTGATCCTCTTTGAGGTTCAGATTGGGCATGCCGCGGTACTTGCCGCCGGTGGAACCGAGGTTGTTCGAATCCACGTACATCGGCTTCATGCCGGGCGGGTTGCGCAGCCAGCTGCGCAGGGCGACTTCGTCGAGGCACTCGGGCGTGACGGCATTCAAGTACATCGCGCCGAACTCGTCGGGTTCGGCGTTCCACAGTGCCTCGCGACACTCCTCGGTGATGAGGTCGAACGTCCAGCCGGCGATCGCCGTACGGGTCATCAACTTGCTCAGGTTCGGCGCCACGCCGGACACGACGTAGAGGTCGGGCTCGCTGAGCACCGGCGTACCGTCGGCGTTCTCGATGCCGTTCACCTGGTGGCACTTTGCGCAGTTGGCGATGTAGGTGGACTCACCTTCCGCGGCGAGCGTGCCCGCCTCGGGAGCCACGTACGGAGCGAGTTGATTGTCGACCCATGCCTGGAAATCGCTCTGGTTCAGGGCGACGGCCGCCTGACGCATGCGAGCGTGGCTGAGACCGCAGAACTCGGTGCACTGGCCGGTGTACAGGCCGGGCTGGTCGGCCTGCATGCGCAGCGTGTGCAGACGGCCCGGGACGGCGTCGCGCTTGCCGTTCAGCGCCGGGATCCAGTAGCTGTGGATGACGTCGCGGCTGGTGATGCGCAGCAGCACGTTGGTGGCAGCCGGGATGACCAACTCGCCGCTCGTGACGATGGGCTCGGCGATGTTCACGCCACCGCAGTCACCCGTGGCGTAGTCGTACTCCCACCACCACTGCTGTCCGGTGACGTTGATGATGCACTCGGTGTCGTCCTTCTTGTCGAGCTCGAACACGGTGACGACCGTCGGCACCGAGATGCCGGCAAGGATGATCGCAGGAAGGATGGTGAGGGCGATCTCGAGCTTGGGGTTGCCGTGCGACTGCTCGGGAATGTCCTGACCGCGGTCCTTGAACTTCCAGACGATGTAACCGAGCGTGGCGAACACGACGATGCCGACGACACCGGCGATGAGGAACACCGGCACTTGCAGGTCGTTGATCGTGCGTGCGTTCTCGCCCTTGGGCTGGAAGTAGTCCTGCGGCGCATCCTTCGCACATCCGGCGAGGAGGAGCACGGTGCCGGCGGCCAACGCCGCGGCCTTCCGACGACGAGGGGTGGGGGACATGTCCCCGAGGGTACTCACGGTTGCGTCACTCCGGTCCATGTCAGGGAACCAACAACTTGATCTCTTGACCTTCCACACCGGGAACGGTCAGGCGGTACGGGGTACTGCTGGCGGCCTGCGACTTGTCGATGCGGAACGTCAGGAAGGCGGTGCCGTCCCGCTCGATCGCCGTGGTGCAGTCGGCGACCTCGCTGCCCGCAGTGCCGTCGGCCGCCTTGAACGTGCCCAGGTGCACCGTCAGACGGCGGGGGGTCTCGCTGGCATTGTGGAAGAGCACGTGCACCACGGTGCTGCGCGGCACGTTGATCTCCTTGTACTGCACACCTCCGATGCCGGTGTTCAGCGCGTACAGGTTCGACTCGTCTGCCGTGAGATACACGTTCGCGAGCGGGTTGCTCTTCGCCGCGACATCCTGCGACGCGTTGTGATCGACCTCTTCGATCTCGGCCTCGGTGGCGGTGCCCAGGCAGACCGCCGTGGTGACGCCAGGGTGCAGTTCGATGGGACGCTGACCGGACACGGCGGACGCGACACCGACACCGACGAGCGCCAGCGCGCCCACGGCCAGGATGCCGCCGGCAGTGGACTTGCCCAAGCCGCGCTTCGAGGCGAACACGAAACCCGCGGCCGTGATGACGGCGCCGATGACGATGAACACCCACCGGCCTGCGTCCTTGCTGATGTGCAGCATGATCCGCGAGAACGAGTAGATGAAGACCGCAGCGCCGACCGACGCCAGGATGGGGAACTCGAGCGGATGCAGCAGGCGCTTGCGCAGACCTTCGTTGTACGTGGCGTCGCTGCTGGCTCGCTCGCTCCAGCCTTGGATCATCCACTCGACCACTGCGGCCAGCACGATGATGAGCGACACCTTGAACACGACCGGCTTGCTGACCGCACCGATGGCGAGACCACCCACCCCGACCGCGGTGACGAGCGGCCACATGCTGCGCCCGGCCGGCTGCTGCGCGGCCGCCGAACTGTGCTCGACACCGGGCACGAGTGCGCCGACGTTCCCGTCCTTGGTGAAGAGGTTGATGCCGGCCAGGAACCCGAAGGCCAACGCCAACGAGATCAGTCCGATGGTGCCCAGCATTCCCGTGGGACCACCCACGGATGCACCGAACACGATCGCGCCCACGGCGGAGAGCGCCGTGGCACCGATGAACAGTTTCGAACCAGTGGTGAACATCGGCTCCTACTTCGTCACGTAGACCACGAACCACACAACAGCGAAGATCGCGCTGAAGGCGTACCAGTACAGAGCATGGGCGGACACGATCGCCCGGTCGGCGGTGCGACCACCGAGGTAGCGGAACGCGGCGACGGCCGTGAACGCCACCCCCACGATCGCCAACGCCATCGTCACTCCGGTGACGGCGTAGAACAGATAGCTGTAGGTGCCCTGGCCGATGGGAAGCGCGGTGGTGGCGAAGATGAACGCCTGGGCGTTGATGAAGGCCAACCCGATGAGGCCGGTGAGGCCGAGCGCCAGTCCGGTGTGGGGCTTGTCGTCGCGCTTGGCGGAGTACACGGCCCACTGAGCGAAGATGCAGATGGGGAGCAGCGTGATGAGCATCACGTTCGCCGCGACCATCGAGAACTTCGTGCCCTCGGGCAGCCAGGTCTCGCCGTTGTCGTTGGCGATGGCGCGGAACTTGAGGAACAGCCCGATGAGGCCGCCCATGAGTGCGACGGCACCGGCGAGCACCAGCGCGGTGCCGACCAGGATCTGCCGGCGCGGTTGCGGCGCAGGAGCCGTGGGAAGTGCGAGCATCAGGCGTCACTCCGGTTCGAGGTCTTGAGGTCGAGCAGCGGCTCGGCCGACTGCACGATGTGGATGTCTGCGAAGTTGTTCGCGGGGGCGGGCGACGTGGTGGCCCACTCGAGCGTCTGACCGTCCCAGGGGTCGTCGCCCACACGCTCGCCCGAGGCGAACGAGCGGATGGCCAGGCCGAGGAACGCCACCACGGCAAGCAGCCCGAGGCCGTGGCCCACGAGGCTGAGTGCGTTCCACAACGCTGACGGGCCCGAGTAATCGAACAGCACCACGCCGGGCACACCAGGCTCGATCGCCGGGAACACGCCGCCGGGCTGATCGGCGAAGCCGGCGATCATCAGGGGCAGGGAGGCGAGAGTGGCACCGAGGAAGCCGAGCAGCGCCAGCGGCAGCGTGGCCTTCAACGGCATGGCCCGTCCCCAGAGCTTCGGACCCCAGTGAGCCACTGCTCCCATGCCGGCGAGCACAGCGGCGTACACCAGCGCCAGCCAGGTGCCCTCTTCGAACGTCGTGCCGACGAGGCCGGCATCGCCGATGTGGTTCAGCGCACTGGCGGCGGCGCCCTCGACGGCGAGCAGCGCGGCGAGCAGACCGAAGACCAGTGGGGCGCTGATGGTGGGCTTCTTCCGCAGCCCCTGGGCGGTGAGCGCCAGAGCAAGGAACGCGCCGAGCAGGGGCAGCACGTGCACGAGGGCGAACGGGACGAGATCGGAGATCTTGTCGCCACCGGAGAGCCCGGAGAAGCCGGCGCGGATGACGACCGGGCTCTGCACCGCAGCGGCGAACATCGCCGTGCCGACCAGACCGATGGCGGCAAAGATGGTGCCTCGAGGGACGAGTCGCTTGCCCGTGGCGGTGGCGACCGTGTCGGCCAGGAAGCCGAACGCCGGGATGACGAACAGCAGCGTGGTGGGCTGGGTGAAGCCGAACGCCGCCCAGTCGGAGATGGCCCGGTTGCCGTTCAGGTCGCTGACCGCCGGGTACTTGTGGGCGAGGAACAGCACCAACAGGTCGCCGACCAGAATGGGCAGCGACACGAGCAGCGCCAAGGACATGACCAGGACCGACCATGTGAACCACGGGACGCGGCGCATGTTCATGCCCGGCGCACGGGTGGTGAGGATGGTGGTGGCCAGCGACACCGCCGTGGCCAGCAGGCCGAGGATGGCCAGCCCCGATGCCAACATGAACAGGTCGACGAAGACGCGGTTGCCACCGTTGGGGCCACCGTTGGCAGCGATGCTGACGATGGCCGTGACCGAGCCGACCAGCCAGGCCCAGAAACCCGTGGCGGCGAGGCGGGGGAAGGCCGCTGAGCGAGCACCGACCTGCAGCGGCACCACGCACAGCGCCGCACCGATCATGAGCGGCAGCATGACCATGTAGGTGAGGCCGAAGCGGTAGATCGAGAACAGTTGGGTGAGCGACTCGATCGGCAGCAGCGTGCCGTCGGTGTTGATCCGTTCGAGCGCCAACAGGCCTGCCACCACGAGCGAACCGACGAGCGAGAGGCCGGCCGCGCCGAGATACAGACGGCCGATCTTCTTGTGGTCGGTGGTGGTGACCCAGTCGGCCACGCTCGCAATACCCGCGCCTGCCGGAGCATCTGCGCTGGTTGCGTGGGTATCGATGGTGGTCATGGGCAACGAACTCGTTTCGTCTCGGGCGCGCGCATGGCGGCGCCCTCGGATGACAGGTCGGTTGATGGCATTACAGGTGCGACATTACCCACAGGCACCACGTCAGCAGGAAATCCTCAGAACCCGTGTCGAACGAAGACGTCGACGGTCATTGCGGCGAACAAAAGGGTGACGTAGGTGATGGAGTACCCGAACACCCGCATCGAGCGCTGCGCCGTGGGGTTGCGACCGAGGTCGATCGTGCCCCAGAGGAACAGCGCGCCGAGCACGGCTGCGCTGATCCCGTAGATCCATCCGAGTTCGGCGACCTGCCACAGCGCGAGTGTCGAGACCACCATCGCCACCGTGTACAGCACCATCTTGCGGACTGTCACCGCGAGCGAGGCCACAGCCGGGAGCATGGGAACGTTCGCGGCGCGGTAGTCGTCGGCGTAGCGGATGGCCAGCGCCCAGAAGTGCGGCGGCGTCCACAGGAACATCACGACGAACAGCACGACCGGCGTCCAGGTGACGTTGTTCTGCACCGCCGACCAACCCACCAGCACCGGCACCGCGCCGGCCGCGCCCCCGATGACGATGTTCTGGGTGCTCGTGCGCTTCAGCCAGAGCGTGTAGATGAAGACGTAGAACAGCGTGGCCGACAAGGCCAGCACGGCGGACAGCAGGTTGGCGAACGCCCACAGCACACCGAACGCGACGATCTCGAGGGCGATGGCGAAGACCAGCGCCTCGCGGGGCTGGACGAGCCCGGTGACCAACGGGCGGCCCTGGGTGCGGGGCATCAGCGCGTCGATGTCGCGATCGACGACCATGTTGATGGCGTTGGCGCCACCGGCGGCCAGCGTGCCGCCGACGAGGGGTGATGAGCACCAACCAGGTGGCGGGCCATCCGTTCTCGGCCAAGACCATGGTGGGCACGGTGGTGATGAGCAACAGTTCGATGATGCGCGGCTTGGTGAGCGCGATGAACCCACCGATCCGGGACGTCGGGGTGCGACGGGACCCGTGGGCGACACCTCCGGGCGCGAGCCGAGAGGGCACGATGGGACGAGCGCCGACTGCCATAGCGACAACATCGTAGGGGGAGGCCGGTGACGGCACCACTCCGGCGGCACGGACTCTGCACATCCGCACGGCAGAATGTGGTCATGCCCCTGGTGACCGCCCCCGTGCAAGAAGGCGCCACCGACACCGACGTGACCACGGCGGCCGACCGGCCGTGGATCGTGCTGGTCTGGAACGATCCCATCAATCTGATGAGCTACGTCACGATGGTCTTCCAGAAGGTGTTCGGCTACAGCCTCGAAAAGGCCACGTCGCTCATGCTCGACGTGCACCAGAAGGGGCGCGCCGTGGTCAGCAGCGGTACCCGCGAGAAGGCCGAGATCGACGTCTACCGCCTGCACGAGCACGGGCTCTGGGCCACCATGCAACAGGACGACTGATGACGGTGACCGACGGCCGCGTCGTCACACCGCGTGGGCATCGGCTGCTGCCGGACGCCATCGAATGGCAGGCGACGCGCAGCGGCGGTCCAGGCGGTCAACACGCGAACACCTCCGACACGGCGGTCACCATCACCATCCACGTCGAGCGCACGGGCCTCGCTCCGTTCCTGGTTGCTCGGCTGCTGGCCACTGTCGGCCCGACGATCGTGGCCCAGTCGTCGAGCACCCGATCCCAGTTCCGGAACCGACAACTGGCGTCCGACGCGGCATTGGCGCGGCTCGACGAGGCGGCCGCTCCCCCGCCCCCGCCGAGGGCTCGTACCCGGCCCAGCCGCGGCGCACGCGAAGAGCGACTGTCCGAGAAGCGCAAGGCGGCGGAACGCAAGCAGTCACGCCAGCGTCCGCGCCTCGACGATTGAGCGTGCCCGAGCACGACTGGACAGCACGCCTGGCCAGCACGAGGCCGGAACGCAGAAGAACCCCCGCCGCAGCGGGGGTTCCTCTCGAGTTGTCGGTGCGAAATCCCCGTGGACCGGGGAGTCGGCATCAGACTGCTACGGGCTCCTTGTGGTGTTCCACCGCCAGGATCACATCGTCGGCCTTCTTCGAAGCGAAGGCGTGGATGATTCCGGCGATCGAGAGCAGGAAGACCAGGATGGCGCCGAGGAACAGCACCCAGGCGGCCTGTCCGGCGCGCTCGCCGAAGATGCTGAAGCCGAAGGTGGTGAGCAACAGACCACGCAGGGTCTCACCGGTCTGCAGCGTGCTGCGCAGCCCCTTGGCGGTGTCGAGTGCTGCCTGCGCCTCGTCGATGGCGGCCTGATCACCGCTCTCCGTCGCTGCGGTCAGTGCATCCACCAGCGAGACGTCGGTCCCCGGGCGGGTGTACGCACCCATCGTCGAGAACGTGGCGCCCTCGTAACCGGCTTCGGTCGCGGATTCTGCCATGTGCAGTCCGATGTACTCGTTCGCATAGCACTCGGCCTTCTTGCCGGAGTCCATGGCCTGGCCCTTGGTGGCGTCACCGGCGGTCGTTCCGAAGCTCACCAGGCAGGCGGCCTGCTTCTCGGCGTCGGACAGGAACTCTGCCGGCGTGAAGAAGATCTTCTGAGCGACGAGCTGGTCGTTCACGTATGTCTTCGCAAAGTTCGATTGGTTGTTGAGAATGAGTCCAACGACCAGCAGCAGCATGGCGAAGACGATGCCTCCGATGCTGAACGCAATGTCGAGTGTGCGACGCTTCATGGTTGTAATCCCTCCCTGCGGCCGCTCATGTCGGGATCGGTCGCAATGCCCATGGTGCCGGAGGGAGGTTGCCCTCACAAGGGCACTACGACCCCGGTCGGTACGGGACCTTCGGCGGAAGGTCGCGACCGTCGAACACCATTCGTCGATCTGGCTGACCAGGCACGACGCGTCTCAAGGTGCCGTCAACGAGGCCCGCCCGGGGCGAAGGTCCTATCACGCTGCGTGAGTATTGACCCACCTGTTGACACGCAGAGTGAAAGCCGTTACGGTCCCTCCACGTCGAAGAACTGGGAATCGCCGGCGCGAATCGGAGCATCAACATGGACATCGCACGGCTGCACACAGGAGCGTTGGCGGCAGATCGCCAGGCCGACGCGAGTACGCATCGGGAGCGGCAGCGACAGCGCCGACTGTTGCGGCTCGGCGTCCTCATCGCCATCCCCATCACCTGGTTCTGGGTGCGCGAGTTCAGCGGCAACCCGATGCGGCTCGGCATGCCGGCGATCATCCGTGACAGCCCCGAGTTGGCCCTGCTCGTCATCCTCATGACGGTCATGATGAGCCTGATGTTCATCCCCTACATCGGGGCCGGCCGTTCACCGCACACGGTGCTGCGGCCCGAGGATTCGAACGTACGCCTCGACGACGTCGTCGGCGCGAGCGCCACCAAGCGCGAAGCCATCGACACGCTGAACATCTTCCTCAACCACCAGACGTTTCGCGATGAGATGGGCGGCGCAGCGCGGCGCGGCGTGCTGTTCGAAGGTCCCCCCGGAACCGGTAAGACCTACCTCGCCAAGGCGCTCGCCGCCGAGGCCGGTGTGCCGTTCCTGTTCGTGTCGGCGAGCGAGTTCCAGTCCATGTTCTACGGCCAGACGAACCGCAAGGTGCGCGCGTTCTTCAAGGCGCTGCGCAAGGCCGCCAGGTCAGAGGGCGGCGCAATCGGCTTCATCGAGGAGTTCGACGCCATCGGCGCGGCCCGCAGCGGCATGGGTGCCAGCGGCGGCCGCGAGGGCGGTGCCGGCATCGTCAACGAACTGCTCGTGCAGATGCAGAGCTTCGAGTTGCCCACCGGCACGCAGAAGTTCCGCAGCTGGTTCATCGATCGTCTCAATCGGCTGCTCCCCAGCCACCGCGCCATGATGCGGCCAAAGCTGCACCAGGCGAACGTCCTCATCATTGCCGCCACCAACCGTGCCGCCGATCTCGACCCGGCGCTGCTGCGCCCCGGCCGATTCGACCGAACCATCCACTTCGACCTGCCGCCTCGCGCCGACCGTCTCGAGATCGCGGCGTACTACCTCGACCGCAAGCGCCACGAGCCCACACTGTCCGCCGCGTACGTGGCCGATACCACCGCCGGCTACACCCCCGTACGTATCGAGCGGTTGCTCGACGAGGCGCTGATCATCGCGCTTCGCAACGGTCGTACCGCCATGACCGCCGGCGACGTCATCTCTGCCCAACTCGTCACCGAGGTCGGGGTGTCGCACGACGTGGGGTATCACCCCGACGAGCGCCGGCGAGTCGCCATCCACGAAGCCGGCCACGCCCTGGTCGCCGCACTCAGCGGCCGCGACGTGAAGCTGGCCAGCATCCTGCGTCGCTCGGGCTCGCTCGGGCTCGTCGCCCACGGCGACATCGAGGAGCGCTTCCTGAAGACTCCCGCAGAGGCGGCCGACCTGATGGCCGTCGCGCTCGCTGGCCGCGCCGCCGAGATCCAGGAGTTCGGCGAGGCGAGCAGCGGCATCGCCAGCGACCTCGCCGTGGCCACCACCATCGCCGCGCAACTCGTCGGCATGCTCGGCGCTGGAGGCAGCCTGCTCAGCCTCGAGGCCGCGCACTTGGCCGGGGCCGGCAACCTGGTCGCCAAGGTCCTCCACGACGAAAGGTCGCGAGCGAAGGCCGACGAGCTGATGGACCGCGCCGCCGACCGCGCCGCCTGCACCGTGCTCGAGCACCGCAGGGCGCTCATCGCACTCGCCGACGCCCTCTGCGAGCAGGACGAGGTCAGCGGCGACGACGTGCACGCGATCGTCGCCGGCGCGATGACGTCGTGACCTCCGCCTCCTAGCCTGCACGGCGTGGGCTTCTTCCGACGCGGCGCCAAAGGACTCACCGAGGCCGATGTTCGGCGACTCACCCGCCGTTGGCTCGCTCCGTGGCCCACGTTGCGACCCGACGAACAGGACCATCTGACCACCCTGACCACCGCGCTCGTCGACGGCTTGCGGTGGGAGGCCTCGCAGGGCTTCGAGATCACCGACGACATGCGTATCGCGATCGGCGCCCATGCGGCGCTGCTGGTGCTCTCCTTCGACGACGGGTTGGACAGCTACCTCGACGTCACATCGGTCATCGTCCACCCGACCACCATCGTGCGCACCGGCACCCGCTACATCGGCGGCGGCCTGTACAGCGACGGCGACGATCCCATCATCGGAGAGGCACACCACCAGGGCCCAGTGCTCGTCAGCTGGGATGCGGCTGCACAACAGGCCGTCGAGCCGTGGCGCGGCGAGAGCGTGCTGCTGCACGAATTCGCCCATCGGTTGGACATGCTCGACGGCATCAGCGACGGCACCCCACCGATCGACGGCGACATGGCCCTCGACGAGTGGGTCCGGGTCTGCACCGACACCTTGCGAACGCTGCGCCGCAATGAGGAGCCGTCGGTACTTCGGCAGTACGCGGCCACCAATCCTGCCGAGTTCTTCGCCGTCGCCACCGAGGTGTTCTTCACCCGCCCGGCGGCCCTGCGCGAAGAGAACGCCGAGCTGTATCGGGTCCTGCGCGACTACTTCCGTCAGGACCCGGCGCGACGCCGACCGATGTACTGACCGTCAGGCCGAGACGGTGCCGGCGTCGAGACGACCGTCGACGATGTGCAGGGTGCGATCGGCGTAGTGCGTCATCCGGGTGTCGTGGGTGACGATGATCGCCGCGGTGTCGCGCGCCTTCATCTCGGCCTGGATGAGCTCCATCACCTGTTCGCCGATCTTGGTGTCGAGGGCTGACGTCGGCTCGTCGAACAGGACCAGCTTCGGGTTGTTGAACAGGGCTCGGCCGATGGCGACACGCTGACGCTCGCCACCGCTGAGCTGGCCGGGCAGGTTCTTGAGACGATGACCGAGACCAAGTTCGTCGAGCAACTGCCGGGCACGGCCCTTGGCCTGCTTGCCGCGCTTGCCGCCACCGAGTTCATCGACGACGAGCAGGTTCTCCTCGGCAGTGAGGAACGGCACCAGGTTCACGGCCTGGAACACGAAGCCGACGTTGCTCCGACGGAAGTCGGTGAGTTGCTTCGCGTTGTATCCGGAGATGTCGTGGCCGCCGACGACGACGCTGCCTGCGGTCGCGGTGAGCAGGCCACCAGCGATGGACAGCAACGTGGTCTTGCCGGACCCCGAAGGGCCGAGCAACGCCACGATCTCGCCGTGGTCCACCTGCACCGTGGCGTGGTCCAGCGCGACGATCTCGTCGCCACCACTCGTGTACACCTTGCGGACGTCGCGCATGTCGAGCACCGTCATCGCGTGACTCCCTTCTGAGAGTTCGGATTCTGAGAGTTCGGAATCTGGGAGTTCGGGTTCGTCGATCGGCAGGTCATGATCCGGCCCCGATGGCCGAGGCCGGATCGACCTTTGTGACCTTGCGTAGCGAGATCGCGCTGCCCAGCACCGCGGCCACGAGGAGGCCGATGAACGTGGAGAGGAAACGTGCCGGCGTCAACTGCAGCGGCACCTCGGCCGGCAGCGCGGCAGCGGCGCCGATCGACAACAGGCTGCCGATGACGAAGGCCAGCACCGCCACGAGCACCGCCTGCAGCACGACGCCGGCGAACAACCGCTTCGTCGATGCGCCGATGGCCTTCAGCACGCCGTACAGGCCCAACCGCTCGAGCGTGAGGAGGCTGAAGAACAACCCCACCACGGCGAGCACGACGAAGAGTGTCGTGTAGATGATCTGGTTGAACGTCGCTCGCTGCTGCTCGACGCCGGGGATGGCCAGCACGGCGTCGTCGAGACTGAGCGTGTGCGTGGCGCCACCGGTGGCCGCGTCGATCGCGGCCGGCAGATCGCCCGACCCGCGCACCACCAGGGCCTGCACGACATCGCCGGCGACCGCGGCGTCGGGGCGGTTCTGGTTCTGCACCTCGCGCCATGTGGTGAGGTTCACCCACAGCGAACCCTGCAGCAGGTAGCTGGTGTCGTCGACGAACCCGATGACCGTGATCGGCACCGAGGCGGGGCCGACGAGCAGGGTGTCGCCCTTGCGCACGCCCTGGTCCTCGAGGCGCGTGTCGGCGACACCCTCGAAATCGGCGGGCGGTTCCGGCACACCCCGCGGCGCCAGCTCGTACCCGGCGACCGCGACGTCGACCAGATCGGCCTGCGCGGGCACCGTGGCGCCGAGCAGCGAGAAGCCGATGCCGCCCACCGCTTCGACGCCGGGGGCCGACTCGACCGCGGTGCGCTCGACCGGCGTGATCCGGCTGCGCACGAACGAGTCGAGTGCGGTCGAGGAATACACGATGGCATCGGCCTGCTGCGAGCGGATGGCACCCGTGGCACCCAGGTACAGGCCGTCGAGCAGACCACCCAGGAACATCAGCAGGGTGGCGAGGAACGACAGCACGACGGTGGCCACGATGAACCGACTGGGCCGGCGACGCATCTCCTTCAGGGGCAGACTCACACCTGCACCCCCGCACCGGTGGTGGCCGACAACGGATCGAGCTTCAACACACGCCGCACGGCGATGAGCGACGTGAGCAACGCAAGGACGAGCACCACCAGCGAGGTGACGACGACCGGCCCGACCTCGACGTGGACGCCGAGGTTCTTCACACCCTGCAGCGACGCCGCGTACAGACCGAACGCGATGAGCGAGCCGGCCAGCATGATCGCCACCACCTGCACCAGCAGCGACACGACGAGCGTGCTCGACTTGGCTCCAATGGCGCGCAGCAGGGTGAGCGCAGATGCCTTCTGGAACGTGACGATGAGGAAGAACAGTCCGGTGACCAACGGCACGACGAGATAGAAGAGGCCGAGGATGATGGCGAAGCTGGCGCGAACGCTGCTGACACCAGGTGCCTTGTCGACCGCCTGCTGACGGGTGAGCGCTTCGACCCCGTCGACCTTGGCGTTGATCCGGTCGACGACCTCTTGTGCCGTGTGACCCGGGCCGACCGACACGGCGATGGCCGACGGCACGACGAACTCGGCGTCGGGGTTCTTCGTCTTCTTCGCCGACTCGAACGTGGCGTAGTGCAGGAACAGCACGGGGGTGACGGAGAAGTTCGAGTTGCGGGCCAACCCCACGATGGTGACCTTCACCCCGTCGGGAACGACCTGCACGACGTCGCCGATGTCGAACCCCTCGGCCCGGTCCTTCTCGCTGGCGACCGCCTCGTCGTCGGCGTCGGCCATGCGACCTTCGACCACGTTGGTCGGCTGACCCGGCTGCCCGACCTCGTAGCCGAACAACACAGCGTTCTGCTGCCTCCCGTCGGCGAGCACCGTGAACGTGCCCTCGCCCAGCGGTGCTGCGGCGGACACCCCCTCGAGTTGCTGCACCTGCGCCAGCTGGTCGGGGAAGATGAACGACGCCTCGATGTTCTGCCGCGCCCGGTCGCTGTACACGAGCACCTCGGCCGACTGGTTCTTCAGCGCACCGACGAACTGGTTGATCAGGCCGCCCAGCAACGCCTGCTGGAACAGAATGAGGAAGACGAGCAAACCGACGGCACCGGCGAGCAGGCCGAAGCGGACCTTGGCCCGCCTCATCTCGTGGTACGCCAGGAACATGGCCGACAGGATGGCGCCCGACGAGCCGAGATTCCAACCGGGTCGCGCAGATCGGTCAGCCGCCGGGGTTCGCCGACAGGTGATCGAACCGCCCGGCCGGCCGGATGGCGCGGTACGCCGCGACCACCGGTGCGAGCTCGTCGGGGGTCGCGCCGTGGAGGACGACGCTGCCGGCACCGAGTTCGAGTTGGCGGAGCACGGCTTGCGCGCACTGTTCGGCGGTGCCCGTCGCCGCAGGAGCCAGCCACTCGTCGGGAATGAGTGTCGCGACGTGCTCCAACTCGGCGGTGGTCGCCTTGCCGTCGAGCGCCCCGCGGAAGCCCGCCACGAAGGGATCGGTGCGGAACCGGGCGAGGACGTCGGGGTCCCAGCCGTTCGTGCGGACCATCAGATCGCCGTAGCCCTGAAGATAGGTGGCCATGCGGCCGACGGTCTTCTTCAGTCGCACGTCGTCGGGCAACCAGTCGCCAACGACCGCGAAACAGCTCCACACCCGTACCTCAGCAGGGTCGCGGTCAGCCTGCTCGGCGCTGGACCGCACGGTGGCGACGCAGCGCTGCAGGGTCTCGTCGGTGAAGAACGTGTGCAGCAGCACGGCGTCGTAGGCGCGCCCGGCGAGTCGGAGACTCTGGGGGCCGAAGGCACTCATCAGCAGCGGAATGTCCTCGTCGAACTCGGGGTCGAGCGCGAGCACCGGCCACTTCCCTGCGGGACCGTCGTGGCCGACCACCACCTCGCCCCGCCACAGGCGCCGCATCAGCCCCGCGAAGTCCTCCATCTGAGCGGTCGTGATGCGGGGCATGCCGAAGGCGTCGAAGAGCCGATCGATGCCACGACCGAGTCCCAGGGCGAAGCGGCCGCCGGACAGGCGATGCATCGTGGTGGCCCAACTGGCGGTCACCAGCGGGTGACGAGTGTTGTGGTTCGTCACGCCGGTGGTGATGCCCAGTCGAGTGGTGCACGCGGCCGCAGCGCCAGAGAGCGTCGCGGCCTCCTTGATGTTGAATCGCTCGCTCAGGAAGACCGAGCCGAAGCCCATCGCTTCGCCGGCGCGACACTCATCGAGCAGGTCGGCCGGCGAGCGGGGCGTTCCAGGCAGACCGTAGAAACCGAGTTCGGGCAGTTGTTCCACCCGGCCACGGTAGGCGGTCGGGACGGCTCAGGGCTTGCCGTGGCCCTGACCGTTGGCCTTGCCGTTGCCGTTGCCATTGCCCTTGCCGTTGGGGTGGTCCGCGACGTTCGTTGCGGTCTCGGCGTCATCGGCGTCATCGGCCTCGTCGGCGTCATCGGCCTCGTCGCTGGTGCCCTTCTTGTCGGCGATGACCAGCTCGCAGTACCCGTCGACCACCGCGCGTGTGGCGGCCTCGTCGGCCGGAGCCTCGACGGCCGGGCCATCGGCCGGAGCAGCGGCAGCGGCGTCGGCGATGGCCTGGTCGACGAGGTACGAGAACGCCGGGTTGGTGATCCGCTTCGGCGCGCCGTTGGTCCAGGCGGTGCACAGGCCATAGTCGCGACCCGGGTACAGAGCGACGCTGGTCTCGGTGGTGCCCGACTCGGTGGTCGACGTCGCTTCGGCGCTGGACGGCTCCTCGGTGGTGGACGTCTCCTCGGTGGTGGACGGAGCCTCGGTGGTCGGGATCGTGGTGGTCTCACCAATGGTCGTCGCCGTCGTGGTGGTGGCGAACGGCTTCGTCTGGGCGACCCGAGGGCTGGCCCACGGGGAGGGGACCACGCTGGCTGCGGCTGCGGCGGCGGCGCCGGCGAAGACGACGGTGACGGCGCCGATGACGGCGGCGCGCTTCGGGAGACGGGTGCTGATCATGCGGGAGACACTCCTTGTAGGTGGCGCACCGACGGCGGGTGCCGATGCGGTGACCGCTGCCTGGAAGGCAGCCACGGCCGCCGTCATCCCCGACAGTTCGCCCTCTGTGGGAGCCTGCCGTGCCGCAGCCGCCAGCTCGGCCACGCCACGGAGCTCCGCGGCGATCTCGGCTGGATCGGCGCTGCCGGCGAGCAACTCGTCGGCGATGCGGTCCGGGATGATGGGGTCGGTCACGGGTGTCAGATCGTCTCGTGGTCCGCATGCATTACGGAATAGCCGGAATCGGGGGGAAAATCTCTCGCCAGCCGACGGAGGGCACGGTGTTGGGTGACACGAACCCAGTTCGGGCTGCGCTGCATGACCTCGGCGACATGGGCCACGTCGAGATCGGCCACCAGACGTAGGAGCAGCACCTCGGCCTGATCGGCCGGGAGATGAGCACTGATCACCTGCACGGCGGCCTGGGCGGACAGGTTGTCGGCGACCACGCCCTCGACGTCGGCCGATGGGCGCTGGTCGGCCGAGGACAGTGTGGGGTCGCCCGGGTCGAAGGTGTGGGTGCCGCGGCGGGCACCGGTGCGACGGTGGTCTGCCAGTCGTCGCCGAGCAATGGTGAACACCCAGGCCCGAAAGCCGACAAGGTCGCCCTCGAAGGTCGACAGCCTGGTCGCCATCGCCAGCCACACCTCGCCGGCCAGGTCGTCGGCCGCACGCGGCTCGACGGTTCGCAGGAACCTCAGCAGTCGCGGCTGGAGGTCGTGGAAGAGGGCCTCGGCGGCCCAGGCCTCACCGGCTCTGGCGCCAGTGAGCACGCACGGGAACGACGAGTCGTCGAGGGGCGCGTGCGAGGGGGCCATCGGTCAAGTATCGGCGCATTCGCCGAAGAGGTGAAGCCACCAACGTCCAAGATCCGTCGTGGATCGCTCGATGCGACGTCGTGAGCGACCGCCAGGACCGGGGCAGACCGTGTTCGAGATGGCGTGCCATCTTGGTCACGGCTTGCTGTCGTCGCTGCCACCCTTGCCGCTGCCACTCGAGTCGCTGTCGTCATCGTCGTCGACCGTGGTCGCCGTGCTCGACTGCGTGGTGCCGGCTGACGACGTGGACACCGAGGTGGCCGTGTCCTCATCGTCGTCCGTGCTGTTCGAGGTGCTGTTCGAGGTGTCGTCGTCGGAACCGTGTCCTCCGCTGCCGCCGTCGTCGACGCTGGAACTCGTGTCGTCGTCAGCGATCGTGGAGTTGGTCGAGTTGGCGACCGAGGCGAGCAGCAGGGTGCAGTAGTCGTCGACGCTCACACCGGCCGTCGCAGCGCTGTCGTCGAGACCGCCCGAGCTGTTGTCGGAGCTGTCGTCGTCGGTGCTGGTGGACGACGAGTCCTCACCGCGGCGCTCGCAGGCATCCGCCTGCGCTGCGAGCGCCGACGGATCGGTGACGTCCTCGGCGGTCACCAGGGTGGCCTCGAGGCTGGTCGACGTACCGGCGTCGTCGCCGGACGAGGATTCGGTCGAGCCGGCGGTTCCCGCCACCGACGACTCGACCGAGATGAATGACGACGAATCGTCCGAGGACTCATCGAACGGAGTGGGGAGGACCCCACCCGCCGCAGCGGCGGCGGTGCCCACGAAGAGCACCGTCGCCGTCGCAACTCCCGCCGCCCGTTTGGTGATGCGTGCACTGAACACTTCACTTGCTCCCGTCAGTGTGACGTCTCCCGCCGTCGCACGGGGCCAGTGTGCATGGTCGAAGCTGACAATGCCATCGAAAACGACGGAAGGGGCCGAACGACCCATCACTACGATCCCGCACGTGTCCACTCCCGAACTGCGCCCGCTGTCCGCCGACGAACTGCCTGCCATCTGCGCGCTGCATCAACGTTCGCATCGCCACGACGGGGTGCCGCAGGTGTTGCAGCTCGACGAGCTGGCCGAGGAACTCGACGACGAACACGTCGTGCTGCACACCGACACGCGAGTGGCGATCCTCGACGGGACGATGGCCGGCTACGCCTACACGTATCACCTGCCCAGCGAGGTCCGCGAGGAGCGCTGCTACGTCTTCGGCACGGTCGAGCCCGACCAGCGCCGCAAGGGCGTGGGCACCGCGCTCATGCGTTGGGCGCTCGGGCGCGGCGCCGAGCAACTCCGGTCCAGCGGCCGCGACCTCCCGCGGTACCTGCGCACCGACCACATGAACACCATCGACGGCGCGCACGCGCTGTACGCCAGCATGGGAATGCACCCAGTGCGCTACATGGAGGAGCTGCTCCGTCCGCTCACCGACCTTCCTGCACTGCCGACGCTGCAGGGTGCGACGGTCGTTCCATGGCCTGAGGGTCGCGACGAGGACGTTCGGATCGCGAAGAACCTCGCCTTCGCCGACCACTGGGGCTCGACGCCGACCTCGGCCCACCACTGGAGCCAGATGCTGCGCGGCTACGGCTCGCGGGCCGACCTGTCGTTCATCGCCGTCGACGACGCGGGCGCGGTCATCGGACACTGCGTGAACAAGCGGTTCGAGGCCGACGACGAACTGCTCGGCCGCCGCGATGCATGGATCGACAGCCTGGGCACCCTCTCCGAATGGCGTGGACGAGGCGTCGCCTCCGCACTCATCGCCCACTCGCTGCATGCGTTCGCTGCCGCAGACTGCACCCACGCATCGATCGGGGTGGACAGCGAGAACCCCACCGGTGCCGCCCAGCTGTACCGACGACTCGGGTTCGAGCTCGCTCATCGTTCGATCACGCATGAGCTCGCGGTCGAATGAGCGCGTAACGTTCAACTCATGGAGTTCATCACCACGCCTCTCGACGACATCGCACCGAAGGTGGCCGCGGCCCGCGCCGCCTTCGAGCAGGGCAACACGCGGCCCCATGCGTGGCGGGTGGCGACCCTCGAGCGAATTCGTGCGTTGGTCGAGGAGCGCGAGGGCCGGCTGCTCGACGCACTGGCCGCCGACTTCGGCAAGCCGCGTGCCGAGGCCTGGCTGACCGAGCTCGGCTTCACCATCGGCGACATCAATCACACCCTGGCGCACCTACCGTTGTGGATGAAGCCCGATCGAGTCGGCACCCCGGTGGCGTTCAAGCCCGGCAGCTCGTACATCGTTCCCGAGCCCGTCGGCGTCGCGTGCGTGATCGCCCCGTGGAACTACCCGGTGCAGCTGTTGCTGGTGCCCATGGTCGCAGCGATCGCCGCGGGCAACGCCGTGGTCGCCAAACCCAGCGAGTTGGCGCCGCACACTGCCGCAGAACTGGTCGACCTCGTCGACTCGCTCGGCGATGCCGCCATCGCAGTGGTGCAGGGCGGTGTGGCCGAGACCACCGAGCTGCTCACCCAGCGCTTCGACCACATCCTCTACACGGGCAACAGCCGCGTCGCCCGCATCGTCATGCGCGCCGCAGCCGAGCACCTCACACCCGTCACGCTCGAGCTCGGCGGCAAGAGCCCGGCCATCGTCAGCAAGCACGCCAACATCGCGGTTGCCGCGAAGCGCATCGCGTGGGGCAAGTTCGTCAACGCCGGTCAGACCTGCATCGCCCCCGACTACGTGTTGGTCGAGCGCTCCGTGCACGACCAACTCGTGAAGGCCATCGGCGAGAATGTCGAGTCGTTCTACGGCAGCGACGTGCAGGCCAGTGCCGACTTCACCCGCATCGTCAACGAGCCGCACTTCCACCGCCTCGAGAAGTTGCTCCACGACGGCACCGTCGCCGTCGGCGGCCAGAGCGACGCCGACACCCGCTACATCGCACCGACCGTCCTCACCGGCATCACCAAGGACGACCCGGTCATGGCGGAAGAGATCTTCGGACCGATCCTCCCGATCATCGCCGTCGACTCGCTCGACGAGGCCATCACGTTCGTCAGTACCGGCTCGGCCCAGGGCGACAAGCCGCTGGCGCTCTACACGTTCAGCGAGAGCGACGACGAGAACGACAAGGTGCTCGCGGGGTGCACCAGCGGCGGTGCATGTGTGAACGGCACGCTGCTGCACATGAGCAACCCGAACCTGCCGTTCGGAGGCGTGGGCGAGAGCGGCATGGGGGCGTACCACGGCAAGTTCGGCTTCGACACCTTCAGCCACCACCGCGCAGTGCACACCCGGTCGACGAAGCTCGACCCGGCGCTGCTGTACCCGCCGTACACCGAGAAGAAGGAGAAGCTCCTTCGCAAGGGCATGGTCCTGCCCGACCCCCGCGACCTCGCGGCGAAGGCGCGGAGCTGGTTCCACAAGCCCTGACCGCACCGGCAGTCGGGTGATCGCTACGGGGTGAGCATCATCGTGACGTGCTTGGCGAGGTCGTCGATGCCGGTGCCCTTGGTCGCGCTCACCCACATGACGTCGCCGGGGTGCAGCTCGGCGGCCTTCGCCAGGTCCTTCTTGCGCGTCGCCAGCTTGCTCGGCTTGACCTTGTCGAGCTTGGTCGCCACCACCGTGTGGGGCACGTCGCTCTGCCGCAACCAGTCGAGCATCTGCACGTCGAGCTTCGTGGGCCCGATCTCACCGTCGACGAGCACGAACACCAGCACCAGCGGCTCGCGCTCGATCAGGTAGTCCTCGATCATCCGCTGCCAACCGGCCTTCTCGCGACCCGGCACCTTGGCGTAGCCGTAACCCGGCAGGTCCATCACGGTCGCCCCGCTGGGCAGCGTGAACAGGTTCAGCAACTGCGTGCGGCCCGGCGTGTTCGACACCCTGGCGAGCTGCTTGCGATTGGCGAGCGCGTTGATGACCGACGACTTGCCGACGTTGCTCCGACCGACGAACGCCACCTCGCACGGCGAAGCCGGCAGATCGATGTGGCGCTTGGCGGAGGTGACGAAGGACAGTTGCAGCGGCATGCGCCGCTCATCCTGTCACGAGGTACCGGTCGAACCTAGAGCGCGAGGCGTTCCGCTGCGGCGACGATCTCATCCTCGCTGACCAGCACGAGCTTGGCGGCGGCGCCCAGCGGGATGAAGCTGTCCTTGCTGGTCACTCTGCTCATGCGACCGAGGAAGCCGTCGTCGACGAGCGCGGCCAGCACCCCTTCGGACACGCCGCCCGAGCGACGGGTCTCGTCGACGATGAGCACCTTCCCGGTGGCGCGGGCCTCACGGAGCAGATCGTCGATCGGCAGGGGACTGATCCACCGCAGGTCGACCACGCGGCAGTGCACGCCCTGTTGCTCCAACCGCCGGGCAGCGCGCAACGACAGGAACAGCCCGTTGCCGAACGTGAGGATGGTCAGGTCGCCACCGTCGCCGTAGGTTCGGGCACGGCCGATGGGAACATGCGTGTGCGGATCAGGGGTCGCCAGCCACAGTCCGTCGCCCGGCTCGAGCAGGTCGGCGGTGTGGTAGCGGGCGATCGGTTCGACGAACACGCTCACCGTGCCGTCCACGTGCGCTGCAGCGACGAGTGTGCGCAGCATCGACGCCGCGTCGTCGGGACGAGCGGGCACGGCCACGACCACCCCGGGCAGGTCGCGCAGCACCGTGAGCGAGTCGTCGTTGTGGAAGTGCCCGCCGAACCCCTCCTGGTAGCCCAGCCCGGCGATGCGCACGACCATGCCGTTGCGGTACAGGCCGTTCGAGAAGAACGACAGCGTCGACGCCTCACCGCGCAACTGGTCCTCCGCGTTGTGGAGGTACGCGAGGTACTGGATCTCGGCGATGGGAAGAAACCCGCTCACGGCAGCGCCGAGCGCAAGCCCGAGGATGGACGTCTCGTCGAGCAGCGTGTCGAACACCCGGGCGGCGCCCGCCTGGGCGAGCAGACCCTTGGTGACGCCGTAGACACCGCCCTTCGCGGCGATGTCCTCGCCGAACAACAACACGTCGTCGCGTTCGCGCAACAGGTCGGACAGCGTCGCGTTGATGGCCCGGGCCAACGTGACCTTCTTCGGCTGGGCATCGAGGGGACCGGGGCGACGGGCGAGCACGGCGTTCGCGACGTCGTCGGGTCGACGCGGCGCGATGGGCGCCATCACCGCGGTGGCCGTCGTCAACTGCGGACGCCCGGCCACTGCGGCAGCGACCGCATACACCTCGGCGCGCAGTTCGTCGTGGCGAGCCAGCAACGACGCGGACGAGTGTCGGCCGCTCGCCACCAGCCGCGTCGCAGTGGCGAGAATCGGGTCGAGCGCATTCTCGGCACGGAGGTGGGCGGCCGTGCGGTACGCCGATTCGACGTCGGTGCCGGCATGACCGCCGAGACGAACGGTCTTGAGGTGCAAGAACGCGGGGCGGCGGTGCTCGCGGACCCAATCGCCCAGCTCGCGAGTGCGGTGCAGCACAGCCTCGGGATCGGTCCCCTCGACGTACTCGTAGCGAAGGTGCGATCGGTGACCGTAGGCGGACCGCACCCACCCGGACGGGGTGCGTACGCTGATGCCCAAGCCGTTGTCCTCGCAGACGAACAGCAGCGGCAGCGGCAGCCGCTGATGGGCGGTGTGGAGCGCGGCGTTCACTGCTCCGGTGGCGACGCCATGGTTGATCGACGCGTCGCCGAACGAGCACACCGAGAGCGCGTCATCGGGCCACGGGCTGGGAACGCCGAGTCGCGTCGCCCGCCCGATCGCGAACGCCACGCCGAGCGCCCGCGGCAGATGCGACGCGATGGTGGACGTCTGCGGGATGACGGCCAGATCGTGACGACCGAACACCTTGTGCCGCCCGCCCGAGATGGGTTCGTCACTGGCCGCGACGACGCCGGCCAGGATGTCGCGCACGCCGTCGAGGCCCGCGCGAGCGAGGTAGAACCCGCCGCTGCGGTAGTGCAGCAACGCCGGGTCCGTGGGACGCAGTCCCATCGACACGGCCGCGTTGCTCTCGTGCCCGGACGAACCGATGGTGTAGTACCCCTGGCCGCGACCGCGCAGCCAACGTGCTGCGAGGTCGGTGTGGCGGCTGGCGACCTGCAGGTCGAACAGGCGCTCCAGATCCGGGAGGTCGTCGTCGGCAACCGGCGGCCCGAGTGGCGCGTCGCGCAACAGCTCGATCGCGTCGACGAGTTGCGTCTCGAGGGCCGTCCGTTCGATCGCCGTCACCTGGCCAGTGTGCCAGACGGCGCCCGACCAGGGCCGGCCTCACACGTCGATGCGGTAGCGGACCACCAACGGATCGCCGCTGCGCTGCACCACCGAGCGGTAGCGGTTGATGAGGGCGCGCATCCCCGTGTTCTCGCGCAGGACGTCGGCGATGATTCGCTGCACGCCCCGTTTGCGCGCCAATGCGAGCAGCGCATCCATCAGTCGGGTGCCCACTCCCAGCCCTTGGTACGCGTCGATGACCGTGATCGACAACTCGGGCGGGCCGTCGTCGCCGGACATCCAACGGGCGACACCGATGGGAACGCCTTCGGGGTGGTCGGGCAGCATGACCGCTGCGTCGAACGCAACGATCGCCGCATTGCGTTGGCCGTCGACGCTGGCCAGCCGGTCGCGCACGCTGCCGGGCAGTTCGCGCACAGCCGTGAAGAAGCGCAGATGACGCGACTCGGGCGAGAGCTCCTCGAAGCCCTCGTCGAAGTAGCGCTCGAAGTCGCCCGGCTGTGCCTCGCGAACGACGATCGCAGGGACGTGACCGAGGCGTTCCGCGCCGCGTGGCGTGTCGGTGTCCATGGTGCTCTCCATGATGCCGTAGGTCCCGGGCGGGCATGGTGCGACACGTGACACGCCGGTCGGTTGTCACATGCGGGGCGAGGCCTGCGCACCTCACCGCCGGAAACCAGAGGCAAGCCGGCCGGGAGAACCGGGGTGCCACCAATGGGAAGTCGATCCGGCGGTGGGTGCGCTCGGCCACTGTGCCGCCGCGAGGTTCGGGAAACCTTCGGGAAACCGCTCGCACGCTGGGTCGTACGACGTTTTGCACGGCGTCGAAAAACGAACAAACCCCCTTGCGGGGGCTTGCTGTGGTCGAGACCGGCGTCGATCCGGTGACCCTACGCTTTTCAGGCGTATGCTCTGCCGACTGAGCTACTCGACCGTGCTGAAAGACCGCGCACGGTGCCGTCGCAGGGCTCTGGCTCCGGCTACTGACTTTCCGCTTTCGAGCTTGCGCCCGAGCGGTCCCGACGGGGTTCGAACCCGCGACCTCCGGCTTGACAGGCCGGCGTGAACTCCACTTCACCACGGGACCATTCTGTGTGACCAGTATGGCCTTGCACCCCCAACGGGATTCGAACCCGTGCCGCCACCTTGAAAGGGTGGTGTCCTAGGCCACTAGACGATGGGGGCATTGGACGACTCCGGTTGAGAGCGTGAGCACACTATCAGCGTGGCCCCTGATTCCGCACGCCCAATCGCGTGGGCCTCGAGCGGTACGGTGCCCGGGTGCGACTCGAACTGGAACCCGGCCTCGTCGCGGACGACTATCCGTACCACCATCGACTGCGTGTCCGCTTCGCCGAGACCGACGCGATGGGCATCGTCCACCACAGCCGTTACCTGCCGTACCTCGAGGAGGCACGAGTCGAGTATCTGCGTGCCCTCGGCCATCCGTACAGCGAATTGCGCAAGCACGGCGTCGACTATGCGGTCCTCGAGGCGTTCGTGCAGTACCGGATGCCGTTGCGCTTCGACGACGAGGTGACCGTGCACCTCCGCCTCGGCGCCGCGACGAGAGCGACGTTCCAGATGGCGTACCTGCTCACGGTGAACGGCGAGGTGCGTGCCACCGCCGTCACCGTGCACGGTTGCGTCAATGCCGAAGGGCGGCCGGTGCGCATGCCGGCCTGGTTGGCCGACCTCGGACGAATCTGACGAGTTCCGAGGTTCTTCGCGATCGACGCGGGATCGTCACCACATCCTCACCCGCGTTGGTTACGGTCGCCGGGAGTGATTGGCATCTGCACCGACTCGAGCGCCCAGCTCCCGTCCGACCTCGTTGCCCGCTGGGGCATCGAGGTGGTGCCGCTCATCGTCACGATCGACGGAGTCGACCGCCTCGACGGCGTCGACCTCGACCCCGACTCGTTCTGGACGCACTTTGCCGGTGGTCACCGGCCGACCGTCGTCACCACCGATCCCGACCCCGGCCAGTTCGCCGCAGCCTACGAAGACCTGATCGAGCGCGGCTGCACCGAGATCCTGTCCATCCACGTGGCCTCCTCCGTCGTTGGAGCCTTGAAGGCCGCCCGCCTCGCTGCGCACTCGACGCCCATTCCCGTGCGCGTGGTCGACACCGTGAGCGCAGGATTCGGTGTGGGCTGCGCCGTGTGGAAGGCCGTCGACGCCGTCTCGGCCGGCGCCACCCTGGACCAGGCGGCCGTCGCCGCCGAGCTGGCTGCCACCACGCTCGGCCACCTGCTGCTCATTCCACGGCCACCGGTCGTCGAGCCCGGCTTCGACCTGATGCGCATCCGCGAGGGCGGCGCCGAGCACCTCGGCGCGTTCGAAACGGCCGTCGACGCCATCAACGAGATGTCGGGCCGCTCCGTCGCGTGGGGTGACCACCTGCGCATCGCGATCGGGCACAGTGACGATGCCAGTGCTCCGTTGGCCGATGCGTTGGAAGGCGCCGTCGAGGCCGCGGCCAGCGTGGTCGAGGTGGTGCGGTTTCGCATCGGGCCGAGCATGGGTGCCCTCACCGGGCCGGGGGCCATCGGCTGCGTGATGTGCCCTATCGGCTGATCGCCTGCACGGTGCTCTCGAGGAGCCAGCTGAGAAACGTGTAGAGATGGTGTTCGCCCACCATCGGATCGTCGTCGCCCATCGCAGACGGGTCGTGTTCCTCGCCGACGTCGAGCAGGGTCCCGAGTACCAGGCGGACGGCGTTCAACGACTGCACGAAACCCTGAATGGCCGCTTCGTCGAGCGGAGTTCCCGCCGACATCGCCTGCTCGACCGCCGAGATGCTCTCCAGCCGCGAGGCAACGAGTTCTTCACGCATCAACCGCTGGTACTCGGACTCGGCCTCGGAGTCGTCGGACAGGTGATACGCCGGAGGAAACAGGCGGCGCACCAGCGGCGCGTGCTGCGGGTCGTCGCTGAGCACGAGCGCGCGTAGCTCGGCGAACAGCCGGACCAGCAGCTCGAGCTCTTCCTCCTCGAGATGGATGACGTAGCCACGCGGGGTGCGTTCGACGACGTACTTGGGGCTTCTGCGGAACGCCATGAGTCAGGCCGGGTCGACCTTGCCCGAAGCGGTGGCCCCGTCGAGCCGCGCCAGTGCCTCGGCCCACACCTGCGGCAACGCGGGCTCGACGTGCACGCCGTTGCGGGCGATGACCCGCGAGCGGGTGATGCCGTACTCGCGCCACGCACTGCCACCCTCGGCGATGTTGAGCAGCATCGGTGCCGCACGGTCGACGGCCATGACGTACCGCGCCTCGGCGGTGTCGCCGCGCTCGTACTCCTCCCACAACTCGCGGAAGTGCTCGCCCAGACCTTCGGGCAGGATGCCGAAGAGTCGATCGGCGGCGGCTTCCTCGCGGGCCCGCTTGGTGTCGGCGTGCTCGGACGTGTCGTACGCGAACGTGTCGCCTGCGTCGATCTCGACGATGTCGTGGACGAGTGCCATGCACACGGCTCGCCCGAGGTCGACGGGCTCGGTGGCGAACCCGGCGAACACCATCGCGGCGATGCCGAGGTGCCACGAGTGCTCGGCGGTGTTCTCGCGACGGGAGCCATCGGCCAGCCAGTTGCGGCGCTCGACACCCTTCAGCTTGTCGACCTCCATGAAGAACTGCAGGGCCGCGCGGACGTCGAGTGGATCGCCGGAGGTCATGCGAGCGACGGTACTCGCTTCGTCGAAGTTACCGGCGAGTAGTTACTGTGACGGTCATGAGTGAGATCAAGAAGGTGGGCATCCTCGGTTCGGGCATCATGGGCGCCGGCCTGGCCGAGGTGGCCGCGCGGGCCGGGTACGACGTGGTCGTGCGGTCGCGGAGCAAGGCGTCGGCCGAGGCCATGGTCGCCAGCATCGACAAGGGCTTCGCCAAGGCCATCGAGCGCGGCAAGTCCACCGAGGAGGAACGAGCTGCAGTGCTCGGGCGCATCCTGGCCACCGACCACCTCGGCGGCGTCGCTGACTGCGACCTGGTCATCGAATCGGTCGTCGAAGACCTCGCCGTCAAGAAGGCGCTGTTCGCCGAACTCGAGCAGATCGTCAAGCCCGGTGCCATCCTCGCCACGAACACCAGCACCCTGGCGGTGGTCGAGATGGCCATGGTCACCCAGCGACCCGACAAGGTCGTCGGCATCCACTTCTTCAATCCGGCGCCGATGATGAAACTGGTCGAGGTCGTGCGGCCCATCACCGCCAGCGACGACACCATCGCCACGGCGCTCGCCTTCGCCGCCGCCTGCGGCAAGGACGGTGTCGAGGTCGAGGACCGCGCCGGCTTCATCGTCAATGCGCTGCTGTTCCCGTACCTGAACAACGCTGTGCGCATGTGCGAGGTCGGCACCGCGTCGATGGAGTCCATCGACACCGCGATGAAGGGTGGCTGCAACTTCCCCATGGGTCCGTTCGCGCTGCTCGACCTGGTGGGCCTCGACACGTCGCTCGCCATCCTCGATGCGCTGCACGCCGAGTTCGCCGACCCGAACTATGCCGCAGTGCCAACGCTGCGCCGCATGGTGGCCGCCGGCCACCTGGGCCGCAAGACCAAGCGCGGCTTCTACACCTACTGATGGCCGACGGCCCGCGAGACTGACGGCGATGCCCGTCGAACCGCCGGCCACACACTGGCTGCTCCCCTCACCCGACCGTGCCGACGCACACGGTCTGGTCGCCGTGGGTGCCGACCTCGAGCCGGGCACGCTGCTCGCCGCGTATCGGAGTGGCCTGTTCCCCATGCCCCTCGGTCGGCGCAGGCTGGGGTGGTGGTCGCCCGACCCGCGCGGCGTCATCCCGCTCGACGGGCTGCGGGTGTCGCGTTCGTTGCGCAGGAGCTGCGCCCGATTCGAGATCCGCACGAACACCGAGTTCGAGACCGTCATGCGCCGCTGCGGCGACCCGAGACGTCCTCACGGGTGGATCACGGAGGACTTCGTGCGCGCCTACCGGCGGCTGCACGAGATGGGTTGGGCGCACAGCGTCGAGACGTGGCAGAACGGCGAACTGGTGGGCGGACTGTATGGCGTGAAGGTGGACGGGCTGTTCGCCGGCGAGTCGATGTTCCACGTCGCCACCGATGCATCGAAGGTCGCCCTGGTGGCCCTGGTGGAGATCCTGCGCGAGCAGGAGGACACGGCGCTGCTCGACGTGCAGTGGTGCACCGAACACCTCGCCTCGCTGGGCGCGATCGAGGTGGCTCGAATCGAGTACCTGGCGATGTTGGCCGAGGCCGTGCGACCAGTCTGATCACCGGGTGAAAACGAGACGCACCATCGCAGTCGCCGGCACTCCTTCCGACGACCCGATGGTGCTCCCGAGGGGTTTCCGCCGCCCAGTTGTGCAAGAGGTATCGGGCCGGCCCTCGACGGACTTGAGAGATTCTTGAAAGAAACCTCACGCAGAGACCCGGGAGTGGCTTTGGTGATGGCCGAGCGGTAACACTCTGGGTCCATGACCACTCGCGACGAACCCTGGTTGATGCGCACGTACTCGGGCCATTCGTCTGCCCGAGCATCGAACGAGCTCTACCGCACCAACCTGGCAAAGGGTCAGACCGGTCTGTCCATCGCCTTCGACCTGCCCACACAGACCGGCTACGACCCCGACCACGTCCTGGCGCGCGGCGAGGTCGG
>JANOET010000144.1:0-11939 GCA_031413415.1 Acidimicrobiaceae bacterium | reverse complement strand
GAGGCGAACTGGAACGACATGATGCGACAACCGTAGTCCCGGCGCCGGACCGGCGCCTGGTGGTGCCGCCACCCCCTGGCGGTGGCGGGTCTCGAAGGACCCGCCACCACCGTCAGGTGATCTGGAACAGGGCGACGATGCCGGGATCGACCTCGCCGATGACCCGGGTCCAGGCGACGAAGCAGTTGTCGGCCGCGAGCGCCGGCTTGGCGGGCATCTGGACGCCGATGTTGAAGGCATCACCGACCAGCTTGATCGCCGTCGTCTTGCCCGCGGATGTGCTCGTCGTCGCGATCGGCTTCAACAGACGGGTGCCGTCGGTGCACACGTTCTTGTCGGGCAGGGCCAACCGGGCCGTCATCTGCGGGAACATCACACGGAACGCCTTGTACGACACGAACCGAATCTCGACCTTGGTGACGTCCTTCAGTTCCTCGTCGCTGCTGTTCTTGTAGACCTCCCACTTGAACGGCACGTTGCGACCGGCAGCCACCGTGTTCACCCAGTAGTTCAGGCCGTAGGTGTCGTACAGACCCATGTTCACCGGCGACTTGAAGCCGTAGTAGCGGTAGCCGACCACGACCGTGACCTTGAACGACTTCGTGGCCGTGTTCACGCCATCGGTGGCCGAACAGGTGACCGTCGTGGCGCCGAACACGAAGCTGGAGCCGCTGGCGGGGGTGCACGTGGTGGTCACGATTCCCCGGACGATGTCGAACGCCGACGCCGAATACGTGACGGTGGCACCCGTCTTCGTGGTCGCAGTGACCTGCATGTTCGCCGGCACGGTGATGGTCGGCGCCGTCGTGTCGCGAACCGTGATGGTGAACGTCGACGACGCGGCGTTCACAAGGTCGGTGGTGTCGCATCGCACGGTGGTGGTGCCGATCGGGAAGAACGAGCCGCTGGCCGGGAGGCACTCGACGGCCACATCACCCGCGACGGCGTCGAACGCCGTCGGCGCCTCGTACGGGACGTACGCGCCGTCGATGGTGTTGCCCTCGATGGTGGGCAAGATCGGCGCCGGTGTGAGCACCGGCGGGGTGGTGTCGACCACCGTGACCGTGAACGAACCCGGCGTGCTGTTGCCGCTGGCGTCGGTGGCGCTGCATTCGACCAGGGTGGACCCGAGGCCGAAGGTGGAGCCCGATGCCGGGGTGCAGATCGACACGACCGTGCTGTCGGCGATGTCGCTCGCCGTCGAGGTGAACATGACCTCGGCGCCGGCGGGGCCAGCGGCCTCGATGGTGATGTCGGTCGGCGTCAACAGGCTGGGGTCGGTGGTGTCCACGACGGTCACGTCGAACGACGCGCTGGTGGCGTTGGACGCCGCGTCGGTGACCGTGCAGGTGACCGAGGTGGTGCCGAGTGCGAACGTCGAGCCGCTTGCCGGCGTGCAGACCGGGGTGAGCGGGCCGTCGGTGTCGTCGGCGCCAGTGGCCGAGTAGTTGACGATCGAGCCCGTCGGCCCGGTGGCCTCGACCGTGATGGTCGAGGGCACGCTGACGGTGGGCGGGATGGTGTCGCTCACGACCACGCCGAAGCCGACGGTGATCGGAGGCCCACCATCCGGGTTCGGCACCTCGACGCGAACGGCCTTCGAGCCGGGGGTGTCGATGGTGACGGACTTGATGTTCGACGGCGTGCCGGCGTCGTAGATGGCTTCCTCGTCGTTGACGAACACCTTGGCGACGGGGGCGAGCGGGCCTCCCACGACGATGGTGATGTCGTTGGCGGCGTCGAACGAGTCCGTGCCGGGGAGCCGCGTGCCGGACACGATGACCGCGGTCTGCGACTCGGTGGCCGAGGTGTTGTCGGCGCCGTCGGTGGCGTTGACGTTGGCGAGCGAGTACGAATTGCCGGCGACGGCGACGACCGTGGGATCGAGGATCGTGCAGCCGGTGACGCCGGCACCCGGGTCGGCGTCGTCGGCGGTGCAGGTGGTGGGCTTCAACGCCTCACCTGCCGCAACGACGTCGATCTTCGGCTGCAGGTCGGTGGTCGGAGCCACCGTGTCCTTCTCGATCACGAGCGGCGGTGGTGCCACCGTGTTGCTGGCGGCCGGCGGGTCGAAGGTGACGCTGGTGACACCCTCGGGCACGTCGAACGGCACGGTGTACGGCGTCGTCTCGACGTCGCCGTTGAACCGGTAGGTGTAGGCGTCGGCCGGCGTGGCCGGAACACCGGCGATGTACAGGCCGACCTTCACGCCCGACTGGTACCAGCCGGTGACCGACTGGGTGCCTTCGGTCACCACGGCGACCGCCTTCGGCGAGACGCCGTTGGCCCGGTAGAAGTTGCCCTTGAACTGGCTGATGGACTGGTTGCCGGCGCCGTCGAATGCCTGGACGAAGTAGCGGCCGTCGGTGTTCGGCGTGGTGATGCCACCGACCCAGTCGCCGGACGAATCCTGCTGCAGCTCGATGGCACGCCAGCGGTGTGCGGTACCCGTGAGCGACGGAGTCTCGTCGTACTGCACGAGGACGCGCTGCACGCCGGTGGGGTCGAGGGTGTCGTTCACGCTGCGCTGGTCAGTTGCCTTCACCCGGAACAGCACCACTCCCGCTGCGGGCGATGCGGTGCTCTCCTGGATGAACGGGCGAGTGCCGTCACCAGCTGTGGCCGGCGTGGCGTAGTAGACGGTGAAGGTCGCCCTGCGGAGGAGCAGTTCACTGCCGGCATCGGCACCCGGGGCGGGGTTGAAGTCGTTGAACTGGCCCGGCAGAACGACCAGGCGCTGCTGGTCGCCGCTTCCGGCGACCGACTGGAACGAGGTGGGGAACACCAGCGTGTCGGGCTGCGATGCCGGCTCGGTGGTGCTGCGGTCGACCGTGGCGCGGGCGATCTCGGGGACGACGCCGTCGACGAGCTCGGTGTCCATCGTCTCGATCGCGGCGCCGCGGGCGAAGTAGCCGGGCAACGTGGAGGTGACATCGAAGCTCGTCTTCGGCGTGACCGGGTAGCCGTTGACGACGAGCGTCTCACCGTCGACCGTGTAGGCCGTGCGGCCGTCGGTGGTCGTGCGCGGCGTCGGGTTGAACGTGACGTCGGTCTTGACCGCGGAAGCGGGCATGCCGCCGGTGCCGTCGGCCGGCGTGAGGCCGGTCACCGCGGGTGCGGAGAACGCCGCGGCGGTGAGGCTGCCCGATGCGGTGCTCGCGTCGAGCTTGAACGTCGGGATGCCGTAGAAGATGACCTGCTGCAGGGCCTTCTCGTCGTACGAGCCGTACACGCCCTGCCCGGCGAAGTACTCCTGCTTGGCCTTCAGCATCGCTTCGCCGGCGCCGTTCGAGGCGGGGTCGACGAGGTTGCGTGCGTAGATGGCGAGCAGACGCTCGGTGAGGCCCACGTCGGCGACCGCGCCGTAGGCGTAGCCGCTGCTCCCGATCCAGATCGCTGCGGTCCGGGAGGCGAACGCCTGAGCCCAGTCCTTGCTGTTGCCCTCGGTGCTGCCCGAGAGCAGGGGATAGCCGGCGGCGGCGTAGGCGTCGGGCACGGACAGGCCCGAGTGGCAGCCGGCACTAAACAGGATGCTGCCCGTCAGGATGCTGGCCGGCAGCTCGTTGGTGTCGAAGATGTCGGCGGTGCGTCCGGCGTCGCCCTTCGACGACAGCAGCTCCCACTGCGAGAAGTGCGAGTTGATCGACGCGATGTCGGGGTCGAGTGCGAGTTCGTTGCGAACGTCGTCCGCGGACCACGCTGTCGCGGCGGGCTCACCCACGGCGTCGACGAGGGTGCGCGTGGACCGGCCCGAGCCGACGAGAGTGTCGGCCACTGCGTTCGCACCGTCGGCGAGGAAGTCGTAGCCGGTGACGAGGGCGCTGCTGGCCGTCAGGCGGCCACTGTTGGCGAGGTACTGGGCGATCTGATTGGCGATGTCGCTGTCGGACTCGACGAGGCGGCCGATGGCGAGATCGGGCACGTTGAACGTGCGGTCGAGCCAATCGATGGGCGTCAGCGTGCCGTACGGGTCGTCGGAGAAGAAGTACCGGTTGCGCTGTGCGGCCGAGAGGGGGTTGTCGGTACCGATGGCGTCGAAGTTGTCGCGCTCGTTCGCCAGCGACGTGGTGTCGGAGAGGCGGAAGAACGGCAACTGGTCGTCGCCGCCCACGATCACGAGCGAGGACAGCGCCGGCAGGGTCGAGCCCTTCAACGCACGCACCTTCGTCGCGACGGCCTCGACGGCAGCATTCGCCGCGACCGGGGTGCAGTCGAACTTCGTCGTGGCGTCGGCGACGGTCCAGGCGTCGGTGGCGAGGGGGCTCACCGGCAGCAGCCAGGCGCCGGACGAGCGGGCAAGGTTGTACAGGGTGGGTGCGCCCAGGGCGTCGGCGGCGCTGCCGAGCAGGCCGGCCGACGTGGTGGTGGTGTTGTAGACGATGAGTCCGGTCGGGTTCGCGACCGTGCCCACCGCGACGGGTGTGCCGACGGTGCCGCCGAACGTGCGGGTGGCGCACGCCGCCGTGGTGTTCGGCATCGCGATGACGCGCATGGCGTAGTCGCCGGCCGTGGTGCCGTACGAGCTGACCTGCACCCGGTAGCGGGTGGGGGTGGTCGAGGACGAGTCGGTGATCGTCTGGATCTCGTCGCTCGTGTCGCGGCTGGCCGACACGCCGCGCAGCAGCGGGAAGGCAGGGTCGGTGGGCGTGGTCGGCACGTCCTGCAGGGTCTCGGGCGGAAGGCTCTCGGAGCCGCCTGCGCCGGAGCCGGCATCGTTGATCGGCTGGTCGCTCGCTCCGGTGACCGGTCCGGCCTTGAACGCTCCGGCCGACGCGAGCGACGGGTTCGAGTTCGCCGCGAACAGGGTGAGGTCGCCGTCGAGCGTCGGCGTCAACGCCGTGAGTCGGACCGACACCGACGAGTTGCGCTGCGAGGTGGGCAGCGTGATGTCGTACTCGTTGATGCCGCCCTGGGCGAGAGCGCCGAAGTAGAAGGTGTCGGCGATGGTGGCCGGCACGGTGCCGGCGGGCCACGGGTCGGCCACGGCGGGGCCGGCGAGGTTGGTGGTCTGGGTGGCGGTGCCCACCTGGAGGGTGACGGCGATGTTGCCGGCGGGCGTCGTCGGCTGGCCGGGGTCACCCGTGAGCATCCCCTTCGGCGCCAGCTTGAGCGACAGCTGCACCTGGCCCGGCGTCGCCAGGATGTTGGTGCCGTACGTGACCACCTGCGGCGAGGCCGTCGAGACGGTGGGGAACACCGTCGAGCAGGTTCCGGCCTTGCACAGTTGCGAGCCGCTGGCCGGGTCGTACACGAAACCGGTCGGCACGGTCACCTTGACCGTGGCGGTGCTGGCGACGCTGAACGTCAGGTTCAGGGGCACGCGCTCGCCGAGGGCGTACTGCTGCAGGTTCAACTGCTGCAGGGGCAGGTCCTCCCACGGGAAGTCGGTGGTGGTGAGCAGCTCGGCGACACACTGGCCGAGCGTGGCGTCACCGATGCACTGCGGCGTGCTCTCGACGATCCCGTCGCCGTCGCGATCGCCGCGGAGCAGCAGACCGAGCGGTACCTGAGGCGCACCGGGTGCAAGGAGCGCGGTGCGCAGGATCGTGAGGTCGATGTCCCAGATCGGCACGATGCTGGACGGAACGCCATAGAGCGCCAGTTCGAAGAGGGTGGCGTCGGGGAAGACGTTGCCCGATGCGTCGGCGATGACGCACTCGCCGCCGGTGTACGGCGACGAGAGGGCGCACCAGTCGAGCGGCGTGCCCGAGGCGGCAGCGAGCGTGGTCAGCGGCGTGTTCAACAGCAGCAGCGACAGCACGCTGATCTTGCCGAGCATGACGCCCGTCGAGTCGAGGTCGAACAGGGAGACGTCGGCGATGAGTGCGAGGCCACCGGGGTAGTCGATGAGGCCGTCACCGTCGGTGTCGGTGGCCTCCTGCAGCAGTGCGGCCAGGTCGGCGAACGTGACGCTCTGCAGCGGCCAGTCCTGGTAGATGGTGCCCTGGAGCACTCGGTCCCAGGTGACCGTGACGCCGGCGCTGTCGACGACGTCGAGCACCAGCGCCGAGAGCGGAGTCTGGAGCACACTGCCGGCCTTGAACGGGCCACCGGCCTTGAACGCGCCGCCGGCCTTGAAGGCTCCGACCGCACGGATGAGGTCGCCGGCCTTGAACGCGCCACCGGCCTTGAACGCGCCGGCGTTGCGGAACAGGTCGCCGGCCTTGAACGGGCCACCGGCCTTGAACGCGCCGCCAGCCTTGAACGGGCCGCCAGCCTTGAAGGCTCCGGCATCAGCGAGGTTGGAGTATGCCTCCTCGAGGACCGCGGGATTCTCGACGTCGAGCACGGACACGGGAATGTCGGCCAGCGACACGCCACGGGCTGCCTTGACGCTCTTGACGCCGCCGGTGGTGGCGGTCAGCCCCATCAGGCCGTCGTGGCAGAACCACACGCGCTCGATGTCGGGGGCCTTGCCCGAACGCAGCGGAGCGTTGAGGACGTTGTCGCCAAGGGAGTTGTTGTAGCGGTAGACGTTGGCGCCGTAGTCGCTTGCGACGATGACCGCGTCGACGGGATACGTGGAGGTCCAGTTGAACTTGTGGCCGTCGTTCGGCGAGATGCTCACCGTGCCGCCACCAGAACCTGGCAGCAGGTACGTGCCGGGCATCGCCTCGTCCTCGAAGCCGTCGTGATCGCCGTCGACCTTGTAGCCGAACGCGTACGGTGAGGAGACCGTGCTGCACGTCGAGAGCTTGGCCACCGACGTCGGTGTCACCGATGCCGCGTCGATCGGGCTGCTCGGCACGACGATGTCGATCGCCGTGGCCGTGACGACCAGTGCGGTCACCGTCAACATCTTCAGTGTGCGACTCATCCCGTTGCCTTTCGGACGACCATGAACCGAGTGGTCCTTCCGCGTCGGTCGTCGAATCCTGAACAGCATCTCGGGAGAATCGTGCATCGTCAATCGCCAAGCCGACACATCGTGCATAATTCATGTTCATGTCGGCTCCGCTCACACCCTTTGTGCCGAGGGTGCTACTCAGGGCGAGCCAATCAACACAGGTGACGACACATTGGCAGACAGATGGCTCATTTCTGTTTGCCGACATTTCCGGCTTCACGAAGCTGTCCGAGCAGCTTGCAGAGCTCGGTAAGGCCGGGGCCGAGGAGCTCACCGTGCTGCTCAATGCGACCTTCGAATCACTACTCGGAGTGGCACGTGACGAGGGCGGTGATCTCGTCAAATTCGGCGGCGATGCGCTCTTCCTGTTCTTCGCCGGCGAGCGCCACGCAGAGCGCGCATGTCGGGCGGCGCACGGTATGCGCGCCGCGCTCAAGGTCCGAGGTCCGGTGGTCACCGGGCGCGGCCGAGTGGTGCTGCGCATCTCGATGGGTGTGCACAGCGGGCCGTTCCTGTTCGTGCTGGCCGGCGGCGACCAGCGCGAGTTGTTCGTGCTCGGCGAGCACGCGACGACGGTCACCGCGATGGAGACCGCGGCCGACGCGGGCGAGATCCTCGTCAGCCGCGACACCGCAGCGCAGTTGCCGACCTCGTGGCTCGGCGCCGCGAAGGACGAAGGGATCCTGCTCCGTCGTGTCACGGGCGCGCCATTCGCGCCGGACGACGGTGGTGGCGAGATCGCGATCGCCGACGGCACCCTCGCTCCGTTCATCCCCCGTGCCATTCGACGTCGCCTCGACGACGGCGAGCACGGAGCCGAGCACCGCCGAACCACCGTTGCGTTCGTGCACGTCGGCGGCATCGATGCGACGCTGCGCGACCACGGCCCCGAGGTCGTCGTCGACCTGCTGGACCGTGTGGTGCGCGTCGCGGTCGAGGCGGCCGATCGGTTCGAGGTCTCGCTGCTCGCCACCGACGTCGCCGGCGGCGGCATCAAGCTCATCCTCACCGCGGGCGTCCCCGAGTCGGTCGAGGACGGAGAGGGGCGGATGCTGGGTGTGGGTCGTGCGCTCATCGATGCCGATCTCGGCCTGCCCGTTCGCGTGGGTGTGAACACCGGTCACGTCTTCGCCGGTGAGGTGGGCGCACCATGGCGCCGTGTGTACACGGTGATGGGCGATGCCGTGAACCTGTCGGCTCGATTCATGTCCAAGGCCTCGCCCGGCGAAGTGGTCGCCAGTCGAGCCACCATCGAGCAGTCCGCCACCCCGTTCGAGACCACCCCGCTCGAGCCGTTCATGGTGAAGGGCAAACGCCATCCGCAGCATGCTTCGTCGGTCGGACGGCGAGCCGAAGGACGCGGGCGCGACCCGATGGGCAATGCCACGTTCGTGGGCCGTGAGGCCGAACTCGCTGCGCTGGGCGAGCGCATGGCCGCGGCCATTGCGGGACGCGGGCGATGCGTCGAGATCCTCGGTGAGCCCGGCATCGGCAAGTCGCGCCTCGTGCGAGAACTCATCGAGCGCGCTGGCGACACGAGGGTCGTCCGCATCACCTGCGAGCCGTTCGCGGCTGATCGCCCGTACTTCATGGCGCGCATCCTCCTTCGTGCCGGTCTGGACGTCCCGTTCGACGCCACGTCGGTCGAAGCGGGTGAGCTGCTCACCGCGTGGATGCGGCTGCATCAGCCGCAACTCGTGCCGTTCACTCCGTTGCTGGCCATCGCGATCGACGCCGACGTGCCGACGACGCAGGAGGTCGACGACCTCGGTACCGACTATCGCGCGGCACGCCTACGCGAGGCGGCGGCGGCGGTGCTCGCCACTGCGTTCGACGGTGCTCTCGTCCTCGTCGTGGAAGACGCGATGTTTATGGACGAGGCGTCGGCGATGCTGTTCGGTGTCGCGCTCCAGCAGGTCGAGTCGACGTCGTGGTTCGGATGCTTCACGACGCGAGACCGGTCGGCGGGGCTCGACAGTCGCCTGGGATTCGAGGCCGAGATCGTCGAACTCGACCCCCTCGACGCGCAGCTGGCCGAGCTGCTCGCGGCGGAGCTCACGGATGCAGCGCACATTCCCCACAGCGAACTCGTCGAGTTGTGTGCCCGAGCCAACGGGAATCCGCTGTTCCTGCTCGAACTGGCCCACGCTCGGCTCGAGGTCGGTTCGCTCGACGCAATTCCGGGCTCCCTCGAAGATCTCATCGCAGCACGCATCGATCGCCTGTCTCCAGCCGATCGCACCCTGTTGCGTCATGCGGCGGTACTCGGCGACCGGTTCGCGCCGCGCCTCTTCGAACGCACCCTGGGCGACACTTTTCCCCATCCCGTGCCGTGGCACCGCCTCGGCGACTTCATCGTCGTCGATCAGGGCGAACTGCGCTTTGCCCACGATCTCGTTCGCCGAGTGGCGTACTCGGGACTTCCGTTCCGGCGTCGCCGCGAACTGCACCACCGCATCGGCACGGCGCTGCTGCCTCGCGGTGAGCCCGACGATGCGCGGGTCGGCCTGCTCGCCTTGCACTTCGACGGCTCCGGTGATCACCCGCTCGCATGGACCTACAACCGGATGGCTGGACAGCGCGCCTCCGACAACTACGCGACGGTCGAGGCAACCGCGTTCTTCGAGCGAGCGATCGAGAACGCTCGCGCCATCGATGGCCACGTACCGCCCGACGAGTTGGCCGCCGCATACGAAGCGCTGGCCGACGTCGCGTTGCTCGCAGGTCGGTTCGACCTCTCCCGTGAGGGACTCCGAGGCGCGCGACGACTGCTCGCCGACGACCCGCTGGCCTTTGCTCGCCTGTGCCGCAAGGAGGGCAAGCTCTGCGAGCGGCTGGGCCGTCACGGCAACGCACCGCGGTGGTTCCGCCGAGGCCTGCAGACCATCGACGCATTCGGTGACGCCGACCCCGTTGCGGCGGCTGCCGAGCGAGCTCAGTTGCACGTCGAGTGGGCCAGCTTCTCGATTCAGCGCCAGAAGTACGCACCGGGGGCTCGGCGCTGTAGTGAGGCACTGCCGTTCGCGTTGACCGCCGGCGATCGACGAGCAGAAGCGCACGTCTACTACCTGCTCGAGTGGGCGCTGGGCGAACTCGGCAACGACGACGCCCATCTCTACCGCGACCTGGCTCAACCGATCTACGAGGAGCTCGGTGACTATGTCGGCCTCGGCGCCGTGCTGATCAACCGGGGCGTCGACGACATCGCCGCGGGTCGTTGGATCGAGGCGGCCGAGCAGTTGGTCGAGTCCCGCCGGGCCTACGAACGCGCTGGCGACGTGGTGATGAAGGCCCATGCGTCGCACAATCTGGCCGAGGTGTACATCGAGCAGGGTCGATACACCGAGGCCGAGGCGTATCTCCGCGAGTCTCGTCGCATCTGGCGGGCGAGCGGGTTCGCAATGGGTCTCGCGGCCGCGGCGAGCGCACTCGGCCGCAATCTCGCCCGGTCCGGACAGACCGACGAGGGAGTCGAGCTCATTCGCGAGGCGGCCGAGCGATTCGTGCAGCTCGAACACGCCCCCTTCATCGCCGAGTCGGCGGTACGTCTGGCCGAGGCGATGGTGTTCGGTCGCCGGTGGGCAGAGGTCGACGAGTACCTCGACGACATCGGCGATCGGGTCGTGGACGGCGGCCCCAGCATCGTCGGGTTGGCTCGCCGCATGCGGGCGGTGGCGACGGCGCGTCGTGGCGACATCGAGACAGCGAGGGAACAGTTCGAGGAATTGCGGGTGTTCGCCGACAAGTCGGGGATCGAGTGGGAGTCCGCATTCGCGGCGCTCGAGCTCGCTCGCCTCCCTGGCGTGACGGCCGAGGAGCGGACCCTGTTGGTGGCGCCGGCCGAGCTGGTCCTCCAGCGGATGGGCGTCGACGTCGCGCGGGTGCTCACCCCCCTCGACGTGGTCGGCTGACGGGCCCACGGGCGTCGCTGCAGTACTAGTACCAATGTCCACTTCCTTGCACGGGCTCGGTACCGGCACGATGGGTGGCGTGAACAACGACGTCGTGTCCCCCGCGGCGACCTCCACCTGGGCCGCGGTCTGGTCGGGAACGGGTCGCATGCTGCGCCGTGGTTCGATCCCGCTGGCATGGGCGGTCACGCTCGGGGTGTGCGCGGCCAGTGCGTTCGCCGTGCGCGACGTCGTGTTCCCGTCGCTCGAGCCATCGGCGTCGCCATCGTTGTGGCAACCCCAACCCGGTGACTCGACGTCCCCGACGGTCCAGCCAGGTTCCACCGCCGATCGTGTCGACCAGAGCACCGAACTCTCGACCACCGAGTTGGTCGTGCCCGACACCACGGCGATCGCGACCAGTGTCGCCTCCCAGGCGCCGACCTCGAAGACCGCGGGCGGCACCTCGGTGAGCAGTCGTCGCCCATCCGGTGGCAGCGCAACGCCGGCCACCCCCACGTCGAAACCGCCGACGTCGACCTCGACGCCCTCGAGCGCGCCGACCACCTCGATCGGCGGCAACGGCGACGATCACGCCACGACCACGACGACGGGCGGTGGAACCAGCACGAGCAGCCCGACGACGGTCACCGAGACCACCGACCCGGCTACGACCGATACGCTGCCTGGCGACACCGGTTCATCCGGTTCCGGACGTGATGGTCGTATCGATGACAGTCATCCCTGACACGAATCAGACTGCAGCCACAAGCGCAACGCTCCTCGCCGCAACGGTCCCTGTGGACCTCGGCGCGCCCAACGATCGGCGCTCGGGAGTGCCAACTGGACCGCAGTCCACGGTCTCGGTCCGGCGGCTGGTGTTGCGCTTCGCGCTCGCCGGAATTCCGGTGCTCGCGGCCGCCATCGTGGTGACAGCCATCGCCAGCGTGCGCATCGGTACCAAGCTGGGCATCGAAGACGCGAAGCGCGTCAACTACGTCTCTGCGCTCCTCGTCGAGGAACAGGTGCTCGACGATGGCCTCCTGGTCGGTGATTCCGACTCCATCACGGTTGTCGACGAGTTCGTGAAGGACTACATCGTCCGGGCGTCGCTCGTGAAGGTGAAGATCCACGACGTCACCGGGCGCATTCTGTACTCGAACGAAGCGCAACTGATCGGCCAGCAGTTCCCGCTCGGCGAC
>JANOET010000143.1:0-9177 GCA_031413415.1 Acidimicrobiaceae bacterium | reverse complement strand
GGTGATGGTCCCATGACCGTGGAGATTGTGGGTGGGATGGACTGTGCAATGGGCCATGGCAACCGCTGTGTCAGCCGTCTTGGCTGGACTGGCAGTGCCTTTGCACCTGTTTCTGAAAGCCCTCGCGTTCAATTGGTCAATCAGGAAACGCGTAGAGGATCTATCGTTGGCGACTGGGCAGAAAATCGTGACGCATGCGCATCGGCGATGGCCGGTCGCACTCGTATCGGTCCAAAGTCTCTTGCATCAGATGAGATATCTTGCACTTTCACCAGTGTCGCACGCGCAGGTTCAACCGTGACATGGCGGGGCTCTTGCAATGAAGGCAGCGGTCCCAGCCCAGCAACAGTTTTAGCAACTGAAAGCGGCGGTCGTCTGACAATCAAGTTTGCAAGCGGCGGAGACGAGGCCGACGGCGTCGACCGCGACGATCCCTGGCAGTTCACGAACTTCCTCACCGTCTGATCCACGCCGAAGGGCGTTGACATTCGGGCGCGATCTCGGCAGACTGGCGGGGATGATCTCGCACGACGAATTCGGCACCAGCGGCCTCCTTCTTCTTATGTAGGGCACGCGCCGCATACTTCGCGCTTGCCCGCAGCCCCAGCCGGAACGGCCGGGGCTTCTTGCTTTTTCCGACCGGATTCGAACTCGAAAGACACCAACGATGCCTCCCCAGCCTGTCACCCCCAAGAAGATGCCCTTCCAGAAGTACCAGCGAGTCCTGCCGATGGTGCTCCACGACCGCACCTGGCCCGACCGTGTCGTCGAGCAGGCACCGCGCTGGTGCAGCGTCGATCTGCGCGACGGCAACCAGGCACTCATCGATCCCATGGACCCCCAGCGCAAGCGACGCATGTTCGACGCGTTGGTGAAGATGGGCTTCAAGGAGATCGAGGTCGGGTTCCCGTCGGCGAGCCAGCCCGATTTCGACTTCGTGCGCCAACTGGTCGACGACGACCTGATCCCCGACGACGTCACCATTCAGGTCTTGGTGCAGTGCCGTCAGGAACTCATCGAGCGCACCTACGAGTGCCTGCAGGGCGCGCCGCGTGCGATCGTGCACTTCTACAACTCGACCAACCCGCTGCAGCGCGAGGTCGTGTTCGGTCTGGATCAGCAGGGCATCGTCGACATCGCGGTCAACGGCGCCAAGCTGTGCAGGAAACTGGAGGAGACGATCCCCGGCACCGAGATCCGCTACGAGTACTCGCCCGAGAGCTTCACGCTGACAGAACCCGAGTTCGCGATCGAGGTCTGCCATGCGGTGATGGACGTCATCGAGCCCACCCCCGAGCGTCCGATCATCCTCAATCTGCCGGCCACCGTCGAGTGCTACACGCCCAACGTCTACGGCGATGTCATCGAGTGGTTCGGGCGCAGCATCCGCGACCGCGACAGCGTCGTCATCAGCCTGCACCCCCACAACGACCGCGGCACCGGCACCGCCGCCGCCGAGATGGGCATGCTCGCCGGCGCCGACCGCGTCGAGGGGACGCTGTTCGGAAACGGCGAGCGCACCGGCAACGTCGACATCGTCAACCTGGCCATCAACCTGTTCGTCAACGGCGTCGACCCCGAATTGGACATCAGCGACATCGATGCCCTGCGCCGAGTGGCCGAGTACTGCAACCGCCTACCGGTGCACCCGCGTCACCCTTGGGTGGGTGACCTCGTCTACACGGCATTCAGCGGTAGCCACCAGGACGCCATCAAGAAGGGCTTCGAGGCACTGCACAAGTCGGCCGAGGCGAACGGCGGCGAGTACCCGACGTGGGGCGTGCCCTATCTGCCGCTGGACCCGAAACACCTCGGCCGCAGCTACGAGGCCGTCATCCGTGTGAACAGCCAGAGCGGGAAGGGCGGCGTGGCCTACGTGATGAAGGCCGAGCACGGCTTCGACCTGCCGCGTCGCCTGCAGATCGAGTTCTCGAAGACCATCCAGCACATCACCGAGGACACCGGCACCGAGATCAGTCCGATCGTCATGTGGCAGGCGTTCCAGGACGAGTACGTGCCCGATGCGCCTCGCTTCCGCCTCAGCAGCCACGAATTGCGCAGCGACAGCACAACGGGCCGTACGTCCATCACCGCACAACTCGTCGCCGACGACCAGCACGTCACGGTCTCGGGCGACGGCAACGGACCCATCGACGCGTTCGTCCATGCCCTCCGCAGCGGCCTCGGCAGCACCATCGACGTCCTCGACTACGCCGAGCACGCGATGGGCCAGGGTTCGGAAGCGATGGCGGTCGCGTACGTCGAAACCAGCGTCGTCGGAGGCGATGTGAAGTGGGGCGTGGGCACGGACCCGAGCACCATCACCGCGGCGCTACGCGCCGTCCTCAACGCCCACGAGCGCCACGACGCCCAGCGGGACTAACCTCGGGCCATGGCCCGGCGTTGGATCCCGCGATTCGTCCTACTCGTACTCGTCGCTGCTGCCGTGTGCTGGTGGCGGCAACGACGTGTCGCCGTCGAGCCGCCGCCGGACCGTGACCCGGCAGCGGGCACTCCGGCCGAGCCGGCGACCATCGAGCTGGCATGGCGCCCGCCCGTGGACGGCGCGTGCCCGGACGGATACCCGGTGAAGGTGGCCAAGAGCGGCATCTTCCACGAGCCCGGCAGCCGGTCCTACGATCGCACCACGCCCGACCGGTGCTACGCCGCTGCATCCGCCGCCGAGGCCGACGGCTACCGTCGGGCCAAGGCGTGAATCAACCACGAGCGAGAACAGCAGCGACGCCAGGAGGCCAGCGATGAAGGTGAGTGTCGACTACGACGTGTGCGCGAGCACCGGGGCCTGCATGCAGGTGTGCCCCGAAGTGTTCGAAGTTCGCAAGGACGGCTACCTCTACGTCCTCCAGGAGGAGCCGGGCGAAGCGTTGCGCGACAAGGTGACGACGGCCGCCGACATGTGCCCCACCGCCGCCATCAACGTCGAGGGCTGACCCGCTTCGTGGATCCCGCGCGCTCCGGCGCGCCCCGGCGGCCCTCCGTCGACACACGATTTCGACGTTTCTTTACCGTTCCTTGGGTTGAGGAGGGGGGTCCTACGACCGATCACTTTTCCGTAGGCAGCGGGGCACGAGGAACGAAGGTGATGCATGGAGCGACGACTCGCATTGGCCACAGCGGGAGCTGTGGCGGCGACGCTCGGCATCGCCACGGTGTGCGCTGCCGTTCTGGGTGGCGGCACCCTGTTCGGTCTGACCGGTGACGGCTCGACAGCACAGATCGTCCCCGGCGCCTCGGTCGAGCAGGTGACCAGGGTGGTCGTGGTGCGGTCGTCGGACAGCTCCGTGGTCGAGCCGGTTGTGTCGGCGGTTCCCGAGCCCGCCCCCACACCGGCCGTCGTCTCCCCCGCGGCCTCGCCGACGCCGGTCGTCGCGGTGGTCGGCACTGCAGCCCCCTCGCCGACGACTGCGACACCGCCGACCACGACCAAGGTGACGACCACGACCAAGGTGACGGCGACGACGGCCAAGCCCGTCACACCCACCACGGTGAAACCCGTCACCACCACGAGTGCCACACCGGTGACCACGAACGCCCCGACGACGACGGCCAAGCCCGCCACGCCCACCACAGTGAGACGCCCGCCCGGCGTGCCCGCCGACTGGCCCGCAGACAAGCCGATCCCGCCGATGCCGGCCGGCTGCCAGGACCCGCAACTCGAGCTGAACGGAGTCTGGAACTGTGACGACTGAGATCGACCCGGAGCAGGCTTCTCGCGTGGCGCGCCTTGCGCAGCGCCGCGCCGCGAGCGGTGGTGGCCGCGCCGCAGTGCCACCGTCGGCACCGCAACCCGCGCCGCTCGCGGCACCGTCACCGGCCATGTCAACGGTCGCCGCGCCGCCAGCCTGGGAGCCTCCCGCCCAGTACCGCCCGGTGCGGTACACGCAGCCGATCGCGATCACCGTCGCCCGTGCCACCGAGGCCGCCGCAGCCTCGGCGAGCGCGAGCACTGTGCCGATGAACGCCGCGGCGCGATCGGCACACCTCGCCGCAACAGCTCCCGAAGTCGCCGTGGTGGACCGGGCGACCAGCCTGCCGGTCATGCGCAGCCGACGCCGCCACGCAGCCGCCGCAGGTCGTGTGATCGCCACCGGGTTGGCGACCTCGGGTTTCCTCGCCACCGTCACCGCGCTCGCCCAGGCGGACGCCCGCGCCGAACAGGCCGCCACACCGGCGCCCGACAGCACCGCCGTGACGGTCATCGAGAAGACGATCTACGTCGACGAGAACGGCAACCCGATCGCACCGCCGGCGTCGCTCGCCACTGCAGCCGCCGACCCCGCCGTCACGGACACCGTGCTGCCCGGCGAGACCACCGTGCCGACCGCGACCGTGGCGGGCCAGTTGCCCGTGACGACCGTCGCCGGCCAGCCCTTACCTGTGCCCGCACCGGCGCCCGCACCGTCCGGTGGCGGAGGGGGCGGCGGCACGCCTGCCCCCGCCCCCGTCACCACGGCAAAGGCAGTCGCTCCTGCACCCGCCCCGGTGACCACCACCAAAGCGCCGACGCCGGTCACCACTGCACCACCGGCGCCCGTGACGACCAAGCCGCCCGCCACGACACAACCGCCGGCGCCGGCGACGACGCAGCCACCGCCACCACCCGCCACCACGGCCCCACCCGCCTGCACAGGGAGTCAATGCTGATGAACCTCGCACTGCTCGAACAGCGAACCTGGCACCGCTCTGCGGCAGCCGTGATGGGAACCACGGCGGAGTTGATGTTCGACGGGCCCGCGTCGCTCACTCCTCAGGCCTTCACGCGCCTGCGCGAACTGGAGAAGGCGTGGAGCCGCTTCCGGTCCGACAGCGAACTCAACCGACTGCACCAGCAGCCCGGCCGTTGGGTGCAAGTCAGCCATGAGCTCTTCGTCGCTCTGCGGTGGTGTGCGCGGCTGCACGACGAGACCGAAGGTCGGTTCGACCCCTCGGTGCGCACCGCACTCGAGCAGTGGGGCTACGACCGCACGTTCCACGACATCGACGAGTCTGCTCCTGCCCCGGCGCAGTCGCACCCATCGCCCGGCCTCGCCGGCATGGAACTGCGGCACGACGACGAGGCGGTTCGCCTCGCCCCCGGCCTGCGCATCGATCTCGGCGGAATCGGCAAGGGACTGGCCGCCGACATGCTCGCCGGTGACCTGCTCTTCATGGGCGCCAAGGGCGCGTACGTGAGCGTCGGCGGCGACATCGCCGTCGCCGGCGACACGCCCTACGGCGGGTGGGACGTTCCCTTGCATCATCCCGACACCGATGCGCCGTTCGACTTCCACTGCCTCGAGGCGGGCGGCATCGTGATGAGCACGACCCGCATTCGGCGCTGGGATCGCGCCGACGGCGCGACGGCCCACCACCTGATCGACCCTGCGACGGGCGCACCGGCGAACACCGATGTCGTCGCCGTTGCGGTCGCAGCGCTGAGCGCGGCTCGTGCGGAAGCGCTGGCCAAGGCCGTCGTCGTCGCAGGTGCCTCGGTCGGCCTCGAACTGCTCGACAGCTTCGGCGTCACGGGCTGGATCCTCACCGAGGCCGAGGTGTTGAGGGTAGGTTCCAGGGTGTGATTGCGGTGACCGAGAAGCTGGCGTGGTACGTCAGCCGGGCGAGTGGACTCATCGCTTGGGTCCTCGTCGCTGCCGCCATCGTGTGGGGTGTCACCCTCTCCAGCCGGTTGGTGCGCCGTCGTGGCATCCCTGCCTGGTTGCTCGACCTGCACCGCTACCTGGGGCTGCTCGCGGTCGTCTTCACTGCGGTGCATCTCGCCGGTCTCGTCGCCGACAACTACGTGTACTTCGGGTGGAAAGAGCTGTTCATCCCGATGGCCACCGACTGGCAGCCGGGAGCCACGGCATGGGGCATCGTCGCGTTCTATCTGCTGATGGCCGTCCAGATCACCAGTTGGTTGATGCGCAGAATGCCACGCCGTATCTGGCACGGCATCCATCTGCTCGCCTACCCGCTGTTCGTCACCGGCACCGTCCATGGCTTCCAGGCCGGCGCCGACCGCTCGAACAAGCTGGTGCAGTGGGGCGCCCTGCTCGTCATCGAGCTGGTGTTCGGGCTCACGGTCTTCCGCGCCCTCACCTACACGCCACGCAAGCACCGGGCAGACGCGGCCGCGAAGGCCGAGGCCACCGCCGAGGCGAAGGCCGAAGCCTCGAGCAACTCGCCTCGTTAGCATCGGGCGCATGGCCTTCCACGAACACCTGCGCCGCGCCTGGGCCACGACGGACTCGATGCTGTGCGTCGGGTTGGACCCCGACCCGGCGAGATTCCCCGAGGTGGTGCGCGGATCGGTCTTCGATTTCTGTGCGGCGATCATCGACGCCACCGCCGACACGGTGTGCGCGTTCAAGCCACAGATCGCGTACTTCGCTGCGGCGGGCGCCGAAGGTGAACTCGAGCGGCTGTGTCAACACATCCGCGATCGCCACCCAGGCGTGCTGCTCGTGCTCGACGCCAAGCGCGGCGACATCGGCAGCACCGCCGAACAGTACGCGCACGAGGCGTTCGACCGCTACGGCGCGCACGTGGTCACCGTGAACCCGTACCTCGGCACCGACTCCGTCGAACCGTTCCTGCGTCACCCCGACGGCGGAGTGTTCGTGCTCTGCCGCACGAGCAACCCGGGCAGCGGCGACTTCCAGTCGCTGCAGGTGGGCGACGAGCCGCTGTACCTGCACGTCGCCCGCCGAGTGGCCACCGAGTGGAACGACATCGGCGACTGTGGTCTGGTCGTCGGCGCCACCTACCCGGCCGAGCTGCAACAGGTGCGCCAACTCGTCGGAGATCTACCGCTGCTCGTGCCGGGCATCGGCACGCAAGGTGGCGACGTCGAGGCAACGGTGCGGGCCGGCTGCGACCGCCAAGGCCACGGCATGGTGATCAACTCGTCGAGAGCCATCCTCTATGCGTCGAAGGGCGACGACTTCGCCGAGGCCGCTCGCGCCGAAGCGATCGCCACTCGCGATGCCATCCGAGCGAACTCACCACGCTGATGCCGCCGCTCCGGTTCAGCCGGCGAGTGGAACGACCGAGGTGATGCCGGGCGACCGGCGCAACACGGTGATGACGTCGGCCGGGATCTCGGCACTCGGCGAGATGAGCATGACGGCGGTTCCCGGGACCGCAGCGCGACCCACGTCCATGTCGTCGATGTTCACCCCGGCGTTGCCGAGCAAGGTTCCGACAGTGCCGATGACACCGGGCCGGTCGTCGTTCTTCACCATGAGCATGTGCTCGGCCGGGGGCACGTCGAAGTGGTGCTCGTCGATCTCCACGATGCGCTGCTCGCTTCGGCGACCGACCAACGTGCCCGAGATGCTGTGACCAGCACCGCGCAGGGTGAGCAGGTTCACGAAGTCGGGCGAGGTGGCGCAGTTGACTTCGCGCACCTCGATGCCGGCCGACGCAGCCAGCTGCGGCGCGTTGACGTACGTGACCTGTTCATCGGCGATCGTCGAGAAGAAGCCCTTCAGCGCAGCGAGCGTGAGGATGCGCGTGTCGTAGCCGGCGATGTCGCCTTCGGTGCACACCTCGACGGCGGCGCGATCGTCCTCGTGCAACGAGCCCGCCACGAGCGATGCGAACAGGCGCCCCAGGCGCTCCGCGAGCGGCAGGAAGGGCCGCAGCGTCTCGTTCGCCTCGGCGGCGTCGACGTTGACGGCGAACGGCACGAAGTCGCCTGCCAGGGCGAGCTGCACCATGTCGGCGATGGTGTCGCCCGCCTTGTCCTGCGCCTCGCGAGTACTGGCACCGAGGTGCGGCGTGACGACGATGCTGTCGAGTTCGAACAACGGCGAGGACGTGGTGGGCTCGGTGACGAACACATCGACGGCGGCGCCTGCGATGATGCCGTCGCGGACGCAGTCGGCGAGCGCCTGTTCGTCGACGATGCCACCGCGGGCGACATTGATGACCCGCAGGGACGGTTTCGCCTTCAGGAGCAGGTCGCGATTGATGAGACCAGTGGTCTCCTTGGTGCGCGGCAGGTGGACGGTGAGGAAGTCGGCCTCGGCGACCGCCTGATCCAGCGACACCAACTCGACCCCCATCTGGCGGGCCCGGTCGGCAGAGACGAAGGGGTCGTAGGCGAGCAGATGCATGCCGAACGCCTTGGCGCGATCGGCCACCAGCTTGCCGATACGCCCGAGACCGATGATCGCGAGGGTCTTGTCGGCCAGTTCGACGCCTTCCCATCGGGCCCGCTCCCACCGACCTGCGGTGAGCGCGGCATGGGCCTGCGGCACGTTGCGGGCCTGCGCGAGCAGCAGCGCCATGGTGTGCTCGGCGGCCGAGACGATGTTGCTCTGCGGTGCGTTCACCACCATCACGCCGCGCCGGGTGGCTGCTTCGACGTCGACGTTGTCGAGACCGATGCCAGCCCGTCCGACGACCACGAGATCGGGTGCCGCGTCGATCACCTCGGTGGTGACCTGGGTGGCGCTACGGATGATCAGGGCGTTCGCCGTGGCGACGACGTCGAGGAGCCGGGAGAGGTCGAGTTCGATGACCACCTCGTGCCCTGCGGCGCGAAGGCGATCGAGACCACCCTCGGCGATCTCCTCGGTGACCAAGATGCGTGCCATTCGAACATCGTTACCCGCCGTCGCAGCGTTTCGGAAAGCCTTTGAACGACTTGTACATTCGCGGGACACGAATCCCGTGCCACGAGGAGTCCCGTCATGACCCATCAGTTCCTGTCCGACGAGTGGATGACCGCCGCCAAGGCGATCCGCGAAAAGTACGCCGACCAGGTTCCGGCGGTGACCACCAGCATCCGTATGAACCAGGTCATCACCGACGTCCCGTTCGGCGACGGCACCATCAACGCCTTTCTCGACACGTCGTCCGGTGCCCTCGAGATGGAGTTGGGTGCCCTCGAGACACCCGACCTCACCCTCACCACCGACTACGCCACGGCCAAGGCCGTCTTCGTCGACCAGGACCAGGCCGCTGGCATGCAGGCGTTCATGTCCGGCAAGATCAAGGTCCAGGGCGACATGACCAAGATGATGGCCGTCGCCGGCGGCGGCGGTCAGAACGATCCGGCAGCGATCGCGGTGGCGGAGAAGATCAAGGAGATCACCGCCGACTGACCTTGGCGTCAGCGTGGCGCACGTGTGGCCGCAGGCCGAGCGCCAGCACCATGGCGACCGCGCT
>JANOET010000142.1:0-1651 GCA_031413415.1 Acidimicrobiaceae bacterium | reverse complement strand
CGCAAACACCGCAGGAAAGCTGACTTGCGCCAGTTTGACGTTGATCCGCAGCAGCGCCTCGTAATCGGCGGGGTCGAACGGGTCGGTGGCGGGGATCACTTCGCGGCCGAACAGCCAGGACAGGCGGCCCGCATCAAGGTTGCCGCGCTCGAACGGGTCTTCGCCGAACTGCTGCCACAGGGCGGCCATGAAACCTTCATCGGCGCGGCGGTCGGCGGTCTTGCGGTCCTTGAACCGTTCGCGGCTGATCAGTTTCGCCGGGCCGTCCTTGTGGTTGGCGCGGCGGATGACGAACTGGAAATCGGTGCCGGGCAGACGCCCCGGAAAGCCGCGATGCTTTAGCATGGCGCGGCCCTCCGGCGGCGGGGGGGCGCAGTGGCGCGCACCCGGTCGGCGGTGTTACTTGTATTTGCCGGTGTAGGTCGGCTCGACGGTGACCGGAGTCGCCTCGACTTCGACGGTTTTCTTGGCGCAGGCGCCGGCGAAAGACACAAGCAGGATGGCGAGGATGGCAGGGAAACGCATGAAGACCTCCTAGGGGCGTCGGATGTGACGCCGCGACCATAGAGGCGGTGCGCTGCGGGTGCAAACAGGTCGGCGCGGGGATCGGCGGCTTTCGCCACACGAACCTGCAAGGCGGGAAAGCGGGCAGGTGACGCCGCTGCGAACGACGACGCCTGCCCGGTCAGGTCACTTGTATTTGCCGGTGTAGGTCGGCTCGACCGTGACGGCCGGCTGATCGACATAGACAACTTCGTCGGCTTTCTTGGCGCAGGCCGCCACAACGGCCACCAGCGCGAGGAGGTCAGATGTCCCGGCCGGAGGATCGGTATCGACTGGTGCTCGAACATGCCTCCGATGTGGTCTTCACCGCGGACCTGGACGGTCGGCTGAGCTGGGTGTCGCCCGCGATCCGCAAGCTCACCGGACGGCCGCCCGAGGAACTGATCGGGGTCGCCCTGGCCGACTTCGTGTTCGACGACGATCGGGCGCCGGTCGCGGAAGGCTTCGAGACCGTGTTCAGCGGCGGCGAGGCCGAGTACGTCGGCCGCGTGATCCGACCCGACGGTGCCCCCATCTGGGTGTCGGCCACCGCGGCGCCACTGAGGGACGACACGGGTGCGATCATCGGCACCATCGGGACCGTGCGCAACGTCGACGACGTGATGCGCGCACGCGAGGCGCTCGCTGCCTCGGAGGAGCACTTCCGCATGCTCGCCGAGCACACCAACGACGTCGTGTACCGACTGGACGCGACCCTGCACATCCTGTGGGTGTCGCCGTCCGTCGTTGCGGTGCTCGGGTACGAGCCCGTCGACCTGGTGGGCCGTTTCCTCGGTGATCTGATCCACCCTCCGGACTGGCACGAGATCAGCGGTGTTCGCACTGCGTTGCTGGACCCCGACCATCCCGTCACCCCGCCGCGCCCGATCGTGTTGCGCGCGGTCACCGCCACCGGCCGACTGGTATGGATCGCGAGTCGGCCGTCACCGGTCACCGACGAGCTCGGCCACCTCGTCGGGTTCGTCACCGCGTGGACCGACGTCGACGAACTGGTGCACGCACGCGAACGGGCAACCTCGAAGACCGACCAGCTGCGCGCCACACTCGACACCCTCTTCGACCCCCACGTGCTGCTCCAACCAATTCG
>JANOET010000141.1:0-11821 GCA_031413415.1 Acidimicrobiaceae bacterium | reverse complement strand
GGCGACATGATGAAGATGATGGCCATGCAGACCGGCATGCCCCAGACCGAGGTCACGCAGCAGGTGGCCGACGAGATCAAGGCGATCACCGCTCCCTAATGGGGTCTCCCGAGGGTCCGTGGCGTCGAGCGCACGAAGCTCGCCGCCACGGCACCCAGCCCTGCCACCACCGCACCCACCAGGAACGCTGTGTGGAAGGGCGCGAAGTCGTCCTGGGTCGCGGTCGCACTCACGGTCGCGAGCACGGCCGACCCGAGCACGGCGCCGAGCTGCGTCATCAGTTGCTGCATCGCTCCGGCGACACCGAGGTCGGCTTCGTCGACCGCGTTGGCCATCAATGACGTCAACGCAGGCGACGCGATACCCAGACCTACGCCCGACATGGCGGTCGCCACGACGATGAACGCGTAGCCGGTGTCGGCGCCCACGGTCATCCACATCGTCATCGACACGACGAGGCCGATCGCGCCCGCGACACCGGCGGACCGCTCGCCGACCCGCAACGTCACGACGGCCGCGAGTGGCGCGGTGATCGAGAACGCGAGCGGTCGGGAGATGACGAGATTCCCGACGGTCGCCGTGTCGAAACCGAGACCGCGGGGCTTGCCGAGCACCTGGGGGACGAGGAAGAACCCGCCCATGTAGGCGAAGTTGGTCAACAGTTGGCTGAGCACGGGAAACGCGACGTTCCGGGTACGGAACCAGGCCAGCACGACCAGCGGTGCCTCGGCCCGCTGTTCCACCTTGACGAACACCCACGCGCCCAACACCGAGATCGCCATGCACGACAGCGTGAGCGTGCTGGTCCACCCCCACGTGCGACCCTGGCTGACCGCGGCGAGCAACGACACGGCGGCGATGCCGAGCGTGACCGATCCCCAGACGTCGAACTTCACACCCGGCAGCCGGTCGGTCTTCGGCAGCAACCACATCGCGACCAAGAAGCCGACGAGGCACAGCGGCGCTTGGATGAAGAAGATGGCCCGCCAGCCGATGGAGTCGACGAGAGGGGCCCCGATGACCACCCCGATCACCGGGCCGCCAGCGGCGACGAAGCTCCAGTAGCTGAGCGGCTTGACCCGCTCCGACGGTTCGAACATGCGGTTGATGTACGCCATCGCCGACGGTCCGCACGCCGACCCCGCTGTCGCCGAGAGCGTGCGGAACACGATGAGCGACGCCGCGTTCCACGACAGTGCCGACAGCAGCGCGAACATCGCCGCGAACAGCAGGCCCCCGGTGAAGACGCCCTTGTGGCCCCACAGATCGCCCGCCTTGCCGAACGCAGGACCGACCACGCCAAACGCGAGCATTGGACCGGTGATCGCCCAGGTGAGTACCTGGGTCGTGGTGCCCAGCTCGTCGGCGATGCCCTCCAACGACACCACCAGCAGGGTGATCGTGAATCCGGTGGTGAACAGCCCGCTGAGGACCACCCAGAGCACGGCCCATCGGTGTGGGATGCCCACCTTCTGCGCCAGGCGGCGACGCAGCAGGATGGGCCAGGGCGCGACCTCGACTTCGCCGGTCACCGGCGAGAACTCATGAGTGTGCGAGCGGGGCCAGTGCCTCAGCGAGTTCGGTGACGGTCCACTTCGAGTCGCGCTCGACGCCGGCACCGCGCTTCCAGCTCTCGATCATGGTGACCTGCCCACCCTGCACCAGGAAGGTCTCACCGCTGAACGCACAGTCCGCCGACGCCAGATAGGCGACGAGCGGCGAGATGTTCGCCGGGTCCCAGGGATCGAACGCGCCTTCCTTCGGCTTCATGATGTCCTGGAGGCCCGGCGTGGCGAGCGTCAACCGCGTACGCGCTCCGGGTGCGATGGTGTTGCTCTTCACGTTGTACCGCGCCAGCTCCTTGGCGATGATCTGGCTGAAGGTCGCAATGCCGGTCTTTGCGGCGCCGTAGTTGCCCTGGCCCGGGTTGGCGAACAGACCCGATGTACTGGACGTGTGCACGATGTTGCGCGGCTTGTCGACGCCCGCTTTGGCCTGCTCGCGCCAATAGGCGGCGGCCCAGCGGCTCGGCGCGAAGTGACCCTTGAGGTGCACGGCGATCACTGCGTCCCACTCGGCCTCGGTCATGTTGACCAGCACGCGGTCGCGCAGGATGCCAGCATTGTTGACGAGGATGTCGAGGTCGCCGAACGTCTCGATCGCCTGATTGATCATCCGCTGGGCACCCTCCCAGGAGGCGACGTCGTCGCCGTTCACGACCGCCTCGCCACCAACGGCACGGATCTCGTCGACGACCTGCTGGGCAGGGGTGATGTCGACGCCGCTGCCGTCGTTCGATCCACCCAGGTCGTTCACCACGACCTTGGCGCCCTCGGCAGCGAAATACAGCGCGTGCTCGCGGCCGATACCTCGTCCTGCACCCGTGATGATGGCCACGCGGCCGTCGAGTGAACCCATGCTGAGCAACCTCCTGTACGCCTGAGCGGGAACGTTAGTGAGGTGGGCGCTCCGGCGCAGAACCGACGGGGCCGGTCAGGGCGTCGTGGTCGTCGTGGTCGTCGTGGTCGTCGCCGCCGGAGTCGGAGCGAACACCACTTCGACGGACGAGCCCCACGGGAACTCCATTCCGACCTTCACCGGCTTGCCGTCGAACTTCAGGCCGAGGTACTTCGTCGTGGGGTCGCCGGTGATGGTGATCGTGCCGAATCCGAGTTCCTTCAACGCCCCGACGATGGCGTCCTTGTTCAACGGCACGCCGAGGTTGGCGGGCATCGTGATCGGGGCCCGCCCCTTCGACACGACGACGGTCACGGTGCTGCCGCGTTCGACATTCGAGCCCGACGCGGGATCCTGGCGCATCACCTGGCCCGCAGGAATGGTGTCGCTGAACTCGTCGGGCACCTGGGCGATCACGAGTTGCAGGTCGGTGATGGCCGTCGTCGCGGCGGCGAGGGTGAGCGCGGTGAGGTCGGGTACCGCACGCGGTGCCGGACCACCCGAGGCGATGAGCCGAACTGCGGTGCCCTTGGTGACGGTGCCACCGGCGGCCAGTGTGGGCGAATCGGGCACGGTCCACTTCAGGACGGTGTCCTTGGCGATCGTCTCGTCGAACTCGGGCTCGCCCACCTCGACGACGAGACCGAGACCCTCGAGCTGACTCGTGGCGGAGAGGACGTCGAGCCCCACCAGGTCGGGCAGCACGCGCGGCGCCGGACCAGTGCTGGAATAGAGGGTGACGACGGCGCCCTTCTTCAGCTCGATCCCGGGCAGCGGGGCGGTGCGGATGATGTCGCCAGCGTCGACGACCTCACTGGCTTCCTGTGCGAGCACACCCTGGAAATCGCCTGCGATGGCGTTGAGTGCGACACCCTCTTCCATGCCCGCGAGTTCGGGCACCGTGCGCATCTCGGGCGCCGAGTTGTACCAGGCCAGCGCTCCACCTGCGACGGCCAAGAGCAACAGGAGCAGGATGAACCACTTCCGTGTCGTGCCTGGGGCAGGGGGATGCTCGGGGAACTCGTCGCGCGGGTCGAAGTCGTCGGCGGCGGGCGTCGCGGGCTGCGGCGGCGCCGGCGGCATGATCGGCGCGACGGTCGTGGGCGCCATGCTCGACGGCAGCACTGCGGTGGGGGCCGAACTGGTCGACATCGCAGCCGCCGCGCCCATGGCCCCAATGGCGACCGGCACCGTGGCGACCGGCACCGTCGCCGGGGCGGGCTGCTCGACGACCGGGCTCGCCATCATCGGGTTGCGCATCACACCCGTCGGATCGGTCTGGTCGCCGACGCCACTCGGATCCAGCCCGAACAACGAGTTCGCGAGAATGGGCAGCGGGGCCGGTCGGGGCAGGCGCTCGGCGGCTTGCACCAGGGCACGACCGAACTCGCCGGCGCTGTAGCGGTCGGTGTCGTCGGGGCGGCCGGCGCGTTCGAGCACCGAGGCGAGCGCACCGAGATCGGCCGAGACCGGCAGCAGGCGGTCCACACGGTTGGCCAAGGTGGCCACCGTCGAATCACCCACGAACGGCACGGCGCCGGTGAGGGTCTCGAACAGCGTGAGGCACAGCGAGTACACGTCGCTCTTCGGTCCGGGCGGGTCGCCCTTGGCCTGCTCGGGCGATGCGTACTTGGCAAGGTCGTTGCTGCGGTGCACGTTGTCGTCGGCGAACGCGAGCACCTGCGAAAGCCCGGCATCGACCACGCGGAGGCGACGATCGTCGCCGAACACGAGCGTGCCGGGACGGATGTCGCCATGGACGAGACCCTTGCGATGCAGGACGTCGAGCGCCTTGCAGGCGTCGAGTCCGACCAGGAGCGCCTGCGATGGCGTGAGCAACCGACCGCGGTCGAGCATGTCGCACACACTGCCGCCGGTGAGCTGCTCGCTGACCACGAACAGAACCCGCTGGCCGTTCCAGTCGGTGATACCCCAACTGTGAGCGACCGCGATGTTCGGATGGTGCAACGACCCAGCGAGATCCATGGCCGTGCGGAACTCGGCCTGCACGTCGGGGCGGGCACTCGCATCGGGGTGCAGCAGCTTGACCACGACGGGCCGCTGCAGTTCTTCGTCGAACGCCTCGAACAGTGCGGCGTCGATGTTCGTGCCACGGCGCGCGGCGAGACGGTAACGACCTGCCACCAGACGAACGGATGGTGACTGCGCGGGAACCTGATCTTCAGCCGACATGGCGGAAATTGACGCTAGCTGCACCTCGCTCCGGGCGGTACGCGCGGTGCGAAATCCGAACGAACCGGCGAGAATGCAAGGGTGCCCCTCCACCTGCGCCGCCCCTCGTGGCCGAATCTGTTCGCCGCGCTCGCCATCGCCGTCTGCCTCGTCGCGATGGCATATGCCGCAGCGAGCGCGATCACCGGCCGCGATGCGCTGAACCTGCCACCCGTCATCGAACAGATCGACCCTGTGCCCTCCGCCGTGCGTGTTCCGGCCCAGACCTCGGTGTTCGTCGACCTCCAGCCGGGTTACACCGGCGTGTTCGTGGTCGACGGCCTCGAGCTCGAGACCGTGAACCTCGAGGACCTGCAGGATTCGGGCAACAAGCCGGGTACGCAGATCACTCTGCCGCCCACCACGATCTACGAGCCGGGCAACGCCACGCTGAGCTTCGACCCGTCCGACGAGTCCGCCATTCCCGAATTCACCCAGGGCGAACACATCGTCAAGGTCATCTACTGGAAGATCCTCGAGGGTCGCAGCACCGCGCGCTCGTTCACCTGGACGTTCAATGTCTTCTGATGGCAATGTCTTGTGATGGCAACGTCGTCTGACATGAACGAGGACGCGCCGCTCCAGCCCGCGTTTCCGCGCCGCGAGCGGATCGCCCGAATCGGCGAGGCCGGCCTCCTGGTGGCCATCGTGCCGGCGATTTCGTTGTTCGTCACCGCCATCGTCACCTTCGTCTGGGGGTGCGCCAAGGTGTGGTCGTTCGGCCGCCTGCTCCTCGACGACGGCGCTGACAGCGCCGCCGCGATCGTCCGGCTGCTCGAGGTCATCGACCTCTACCTGCTGGGCACCGTGCTGCTCATCTTCGCCGCCGGCATGGTCGAGCTCTTCGTCACGCCCCTCCGGCTGCCGAAGTGGCTGGTGGTCAACGACCTCGGCGCCTTGAAGGGCAAGCTGATCGACGTCATCCAACTGGTCGCGGCGATCAAGTTCCTGGAGAAGCTGGTGCTCGGCAAGGACGCGCTCGATGTGCTCTGGTACGGGATCGCGACCTCGTTGGTCATCGCCGTGCTGGCGTGGGTGCGCTGGTCGCGGCAACGCTCGGATCACTGACCGATCGGTGAGCTGCCATATGACATGCTACACTGTGCCATATGGCAGCTGACGACGCTCACGCCTCCGTCCTGACCGAAGACGACGTCCGGCGCGGCGTACCCGTCACGACGGTCACGTTGCTCGCCCAGACCTTGGGCATCGGCGTGCCCGAACTGCTCGAGTGGTTGAGCATCGCGCCCCGCACGTGGGCGCGTCGCAAGCACGGCGGCGTCCTCGACACGCTCGAGAGCGATCGTGTCGCACGCCTCGGTCGCCTGCTGCGTCGGTCCACCCAGGTGCTCGGCAGCGCCACCGACGCCCGCTCATGGCTGATGACACCGAACCGCACCCTGCAGCGGCGAACACCGTTCGACGTGGCCGCCACCGAGGTCGGCGCAGACTCGGTCTTCCAGTTGCTCGGTCGCATCGACCACGGCGTGTTCGGCTGACATGCGCGTCTGGCGACTCGTGGCCCCCCGCCACGCCGCCCGGGCGATGAACGGCGAGGGAGCCGCCGAGTTCGGCGGGCGTTGGAACCCGATCGGGCGGCGCATGGTCTACACGGCCGACTCGCTGGCGCTCGCGACCCTCGAACTCTCCGTGCACCTCAGCGGCGCCCGGATGAAGTTCACCGCGATCGAGATGGAATTGCCCGATGAACTGATCGACACGCTGGAGGTCGCCGATCTGCGCCGCGCCTGGCCCAACCATCCCGACGCCACCGCACGAGTGGGCGACGCATGGGCACGATCGGGACGATCACTGGCGCTCGCCGTGCCGAGCGCGCTGGTCGACCCGCGCAGCGACGAGCGCAATGTCCTCATCGACCCGCTGCACGCAGCGGCCGACGCGCTGCACGAAATGCAGCGATTCGACGTGATCCTCGACGAACGACTCTGAGCTGCACCGTTCAGGTGGGGAGTTCACCGGTGGCGAGCAGATGGCGGAAACCGGCTTCGTCCAGCACCGGCACCCCCAACGATTCGGCCTTGGTGAGCTTGCTCGCACCAGGGTCGGCACCGACCACGACGGCGAACGTCTTGGCACTGACACTGCCAGGGCTCTTGCCGCCACGGCCCTTGACCGCGGCCTCGGCCTCCTCGCGGTTGAACCCGGCGAGAGTGCCGGTGACCACCACCGCCTTCCCGGCCAGCGTGGGCGGCAAGACGCTGATGTCGACGCGACCGAAGTCCACACCTGCCGCGCGCATCTTCTCGACCATCACCCGGTTGGGATCGCGGCTGAACCAGCGGACGATCGACGCGGCAATGATGGGCCCCACCCCTTCGGTGGTGGACAACTCGACCTCAGTGGCGGCCATGATGGCGTCGAGCGTGCCGAAGCGGAGCGCGAGCGCCTCGCTCGCAGACGGACCGAGACCCTTGCAGCCCAGCGATGTGAGGACGCGCGGCAGTGGACGGGACTTCGATCCCTCGATCGCCGCCAGCAGGTTGTCGGCCTTGGTGGTTCCCCACTTCTCGAGTCCCATCAGCTGCTCTCGGGTGAGCGAATAGATGTCGGCCGCGTCGGTGACGAGGCCAGCCTCGCTGAGTTGCAGGACGGTCTGGTCGCCGAGCCCCTCGATGTCCATCGCACCGCGCGATGCAAAGTAGATGATGCGCTGGTCGCGCTGGAAGGGACAGTCGGGCTCGACGCATCGAGTGTCGGCTTCCCCTTCGGGCCGCACGAGTTCGGTCTGCAGCGGACACGGGCAGATCTTCGGGAACTCCCACGCGCGCAAACCCTCGGGGCGCAGGGCCAGCACGGGCCCGACGACTTCGGGAATGACATCGCCGGCCTTGCGCACCACCACCGTGTCGCCGGGCCGGACGTCTTTCAAGCGCACCTGATCCTCGTTGTGCAGGGTGGCCATCCCGACCGTGGAACCACCGACGAAGACCGGCTCGAGGACGGCGAACGGCGTGGTGCGCCCGGTTCGCCCGACCGACACCTGGATGTCACGCAGGATCGTGGTGCGTTCCTCGGGCGGGAACTTGAACGCGATCGCCCACCGCGGCGCACGCGACGTGAAGCCCAACAACTCGCGCTGGGCGAGGTCGTCGACCTTCACCACGCACCCGTCGATCTCGTAGTCCAGATCGTGGCGGTGCTCTTGCCAGTGACGACAGAACCGGTACACCTCGTCGAGCGAGTCGACGAGACGAATCTCGGGGTTCACGGGGAAACCGAGCTGTTGCAACGCTTCGAGGGTGCCGTGGTGCGAGGTGAACTCGGGACCACCCTGCACGTCGCCCAGCTGATAGCTCCAGAACGCAAGGTCGCGTCCGGCGGTGACCGACGGATCCTTCTGGCGCAAACTGCCGGCGCCCGCATTTCTTGGGTTCACCGGCACCGGATCCGGCTTTCGGCCAGCGGCGACGCGCACGGCGTTCTCGGCCTCCTTGGCGGTCTTCAGCTTCTCGAACGCCTCGATGGGCAGGTACACCTCACCGCGCACCTCGAGCACCGCCGGCGCGCCGTGGATCTGCTTCGGGACCGAGGCGATGGTCGCCACGTTCGCCGTGACGTCCTCGCCCACCCTGCCGTCGCCGCGAGTCGCCGCCTGCACGAGCCGCCCCCGCTCGTAGCGCAGACTCATGGCCAGACCGTCGATCTTCAGCTCGCACACGAAGTGCGCCGGGGCCCCCGCGAGCCCCTTGGCGACACGCTCACCCCAGGCCGCGAGCTCGTCGGCGTCCATCGCGTTGTCGAGGCTGGTCATCGGCACGGCGTGCGCGACCGGCGCGAACGCGGTGGACAGCAGCCCTGCACCCACCTGCTGGGACGGGGACTCGGGGTCCACCAACTCGGGGTACTCGGCCTCGAGCGCGACGAGTTCGCGGACCAACAGGTCGTAGTCGGCGTCGCTGACCTCGGGCGCGTCGTCCGCGTAGTAGGCCTGGTCGTGGTGGGCGATCTCGTCGCGCAGCGCTCGGATGCGGTCGGCGGGCGTCATGGCACCAGTGTGGCCCATCGGTGTGACACGCCCAGAACGACGTGAACCGCTCAGGCGCCGAGCACCCAACGGCTGGCGCTGGCCTGATCTCGGGCTCGCCGGCTGACGTCGGCCGCGATCCGGTGCACCCGCTCGGCCACGGCCGGTGTGTGCGACTGCAATCCGCACTCCGGCGTGATGATCGATTGACGCCGCAGCAATGCAGGATCGGCGCCAAGTTGCACGAGCTCGCACCAGACCTTCGACAGGTTGCGCCACGGCCGCTCGGCACTGCCGAGGATGGGGCCCGACGTGGGCACCGCACCCCAGGCGATGTACCCGCCGCGCTCCATGAAGCGCACGAGGTAGCCGGCGCTGTCGACCACTTCGGGCCGGACCGGCAGCGACAACACACCTGGCCCGGCGGCGAGCTGCGACGGAATGTCGGCCAGGCCGCAGACGTGCAGCCCGGCGACGGCGTCGGATTCGATTGCGGCGAGGGCACCCGAGACGAGGTCGATGGCGGTGTCCGGAGCGATGGGGAACCCGGGGTTCATCAACTCGCCGAAGGCGGGCTCCTCGATGAAGACCAGCTGTCGGCAGCCGGGGAGCGCACGATCGACGACGCGGATGAGGTACTCGGTCTTGGCTCGAACGCAGCGCACGGCACTCTCGAAGGCCTCGCTCATCGGCACCCCGGCGCGCACCAGCGCCATACCGAACGTGACGGGCCCGATGAACTGCCACTTCACCCAACCCTGCCGGCCTTGCGCTGCCTCGAGGAACGCCCGGAAGCCGGCGTACGCGTCGTGCTGCAGGTCGGTGACGACGGGCGCGAGCGGGTCGACCTGGTCAGGGTGCACCGACAGACTGCCGTACTGGCCGACCGTGATGCCCTGCATGCCGACCATGGCCTGAGCGACCGCGCTCTCGGCGGGGCTGCGCCGCGGCAGGGAGGGGATGGCAGGCAGCTCCATCTCGCGGAGCGAGAACGCTGCCGCTTCTCCGGCGTCGCGATGAGGAAGGCCTCCGATGCCGGTGGCGATGCCACCCGGGATGTTGATGTGCAACACGGTTCGGGCCCTCCTTTCCTGTTCCGACGGATCCGCGGAACCATCGTTCCATGGTCATGCGATGACGGGCGAAGCGTGGCGATACCTTGGTCCGGTGCCTGAGCGTCCGACAAATCCGTTCGCGCCTTCCGTGTTCCTGTGGCTCCTGCGCATCCTCTGGGTCGCCCTCGCCGTCGTCATGGGCTTCGCCGTCGGCGAGGCCGTCGACGGGGTCGGCGGCGTCGCCGGCGCCATTCCTGCGGCCACGTGGTGGCTCGTCGTGGCAGTCAGCGTGGTCGCCCTCGTCGTGCAGGGCCCGATCGGGCTCACCGTGGTCCGTCTGCTCTCCCCCGCAACCGTGCCCGCAGCGATCATCGCCTGGGTCGCAGGGGCTCATCCCGTGATGGGCGTGTCGGCCACCGCGTTGGCGGCGGTCACCGCCTTCGTGGCCATGTCCGGCGACGCGGGTGCAGCCCTCGTACAGGCGGCGTCGTACGGGCACGAGCGACGGTTTCCCCTGCGGATGCCGGCCGCCCTCGTGCCACCCGTCGTCCTCGCGTGGGTCGTGTGGTCCGCAACAGTGCTCGCTTCTGTGGTGCTGCTCGCCCACGCGGCCTGGCTCCCCGGAGCAGTACTCGGCGTCGCGTTCGTGGTGCTCACCTGGTTCCTCCTCGGGCGCTTCCACCGCTTCTCGCGACGGTGGTTGGTCCTGGTGCCCGCCGGGGTGGTCGTACACGACCCCGTCATGCTCGGCGAGACGCTGATGGTGCAGCGCACCAACGTGGCGCACGTCCAACTCGCGCTCGCCGACACCGAGGCCGCCGACCTCACCGGTCCGGCGGGCGGCATGGCGCTCGACATCGCCGTGCGCGAGATGGTGCTCGTCGTGCTCCCGAGCACCGAAACCGATCCCAAAGGCCGTGCCATCCACGTGCAGTCGTTCCTGATCGCGCCTTCGCGCCCCGGTCGCGCCCTGCAGGCGATGGCCGACGCCCGCCTCCCCCTCGGCTGACCAGCGCAGACGCGGTGGTTCAGCGGGCGATGCCGCCGCCGAGCACGTGAGTGTCGGTGGCGTCGTAGAACACCACGCTCTGCCCCGGCGCGACCCGCCGTTGCGGCGTCGCCCACTCGACCCGCACGTCGTCGCCGACGCCAGCGATGGTGGCGGCATGAGTCGCACCGTGTGCGCTGCTCTGCACCAGCACCTCACCGACGACGGGGAGGTGCGACCAGGCCATGTCGCCCACGGTCATGTGCGTCACGTCGAGCATCGTCTCGTCGCCGACCGTCACCGTCGCCGTGGCATGGTCGACACCGACGACGTACCGCACGGGCCCGCCGCCGGGCAGCCCGATGCCGCGCCGTTGGCCGAGGGTGACCATCTCGAGCGCCTCGACCTCGCCCAGCACGCTGCCGTCGACCGCGTCGACCACCTTCGCCCGGCGGAACGGGATGCGCGACCCCAGGAACTCGGTGCGGCCGCCCGTGCTGGTGATGAAACACACGTCCTGGCTGTCGGGCTTGGCCGCGGTCCGCAAGCCCATCGCGGTGGCCTTCTCGCGCACGGCGGCCTTCGTCAGATGTCCGATGGGGAACAACGTGCGGGACAGTTCGCGCTGGGGCAGCATGTGGACGACGTAACTCTGATCCTTCGTCGGGTCATGTCCGCGGGCGACTCGCCACACACCGTCGATCTGTTCGATGCGTGCGTGATGACCGGTGGCGACGGCATCGAAGCCAAGCAGATCGGCACGCTCGCTGAGGCGGTGGAACTTCAGGTGGCGATTGCACTCGATGCAGGGATTGGGCGTGATGCCGTCGCGGTGCGCCTGCACGTAGGGCTCGACGACGTGCTCGTCGAAGTCGTCGGTGAAGTTGAAGACCACGTGGTCGATACCCAACTGTTGGGCCACTCTGCGGGCGTCGTCGACGTCGGCGACCGAGCAACACCCGGTGTCGCTGTCGCCGCCCCACAGCCGCATGGTGATGCCGACCACCTCGTGGCCGGCGGCGAGCAGTTCCGCTGCGGCGACGGACGAATCGACGCCACCGCTGAGCGCCATGAGCACCTTCACGACATCACCCGACCTCGACG
>JANOET010000140.1:0-6315 GCA_031413415.1 Acidimicrobiaceae bacterium | reverse complement strand
CCATCCACACGTCGAAGATGTGGACCACGAAGGAGTTCATCTGGCACGACGGCGTCCGGTCGACCACAGCCGGGAGAGCCATCGTCGACATGGCATCGACGTCGCCAACGGCACGTGCGTTGGAAGATGCCATCGACAGTGCCATCCGAGCACGACGAACCGCCATTCCGCAGCTCCGCAACGAGCTCGCTCGTGTGAGCCGCCGGGGCCGCGCCGGTGTGCAACTGCTCGGCGAACTGCTCCACGATTCAGGCGGCGAGTCGCCCCTCGAGCGTCGCTTCCTCGCCCTGGTGCGACGCCACCACCTTCCTCTGCCCACATGCCAGGTCGTCGTGCATGCGTCCGGCGAGTTCGTCGCCCGAGTCGACTTCTCGTTCGGGCGGGTCGTCGTGGAAGTCACGGGCCGGCTCGGTCATGTGAGCGACCGAGACCGACAAAGGGACTCCCGTCGCCGCAACAGCCTCATCCAACAGGGCTTCGAGGTGATCGAGTTCACGACCGCGGACGTGATCGATGATCCGGCATACGTGCTCCGCACCCTCGCCAGGAGCGGAGTTGTCGGGGTGTGCCCGCGTGAGGCGGGCTTGGGAAGCAGCCAGGGTGTGGGCGTAGGCTTTTCGCCATGGCTGCTCCCCCCGAGTTCGAGTTCACCGAGCTGTTCCCGCTGGCCCACGACGACACGCCGTTCCGTCTGGTCACCACCGAGGGCGTGAGCACGGTCGAGACCCCACTCGGCACGATGCTGAAGGTCGACCCCAGTGCCATCACCCGCCTCACACAGGAGGCCATGCGCGACATCGCCCACTTCCTGCGGCCCGGCCACCTGCAGCAACTGCGCAACGTGCTCGACGACCCCGAGGCCAGCGACAACGACCGCTTCGTCGCACTCGACCTGTTGAAGAACGCAGCCATCTCGGCGGGCGGGGTGTTGCCCATGTGCCAGGACACCGGCACGGCGATCGTGAAGGGCAAGAAGGGCCAGAACGTCTTCACCGCCAACGACCGCCAACAGGGCGGCGACGAGGAAGCCATCGCACGCGGTGTGTTCGACACGTACCAGACGAGCAACCTGCGCTACAGCCAGATGGCCGCGTTGAACATGTACGACGAGGTCAACACCGGGAACAACCTGCCGGCCGAGATCAAGATCAGCGCCATCGACGGCGACGAGTACAAGTTCCTGTTCATGGCCAAGGGCGGCGGTAGCGCCAACAAGAGCTACCTGTTCCAGGAGACCAAGGCGCTGCTCAACGAAAAGACATTGCTCCCCTGGCTGTTCGAGAAGATGAAGACGCTCGGCACGGCCGCATGCCCGCCGTACCACCTCGCGGTGGTCATCGGTGGCACCAGCGCCGAGATCGCGGTCGAGACCGCGAAGCTCGCCAGCGCCCACTACCTCGACACCCTGCCCACCGAAGGCAGCGCCCTCGGCCATGCGTTCCGCGATCTCGACCTCGAACAGAAGGTGCTGAAACTCAGCCAGGAGACCGGCATCGGCGCCCAGTTCGGGGGCAAGTACTTCTGCCACGACGTGCGCATCATTCGCCTGCCTCGTCACGGCGCGAGCTGCCCGGTCGGCATGGCCGTCAGCTGCAGCGCCGACCGCCAGGCCGTCGGCAAGATCACCAAGGACGGCGTGTTCCTGGAACAGCTCGAGACCGACCCGGCGCGCTTCCTGCCCGACGTCACACACGACGAGCTGGCCGACGCGCAGGTCGTGCACATCGACCTCAACCGCCCGATGGCCGACATCCGAGCCGAGCTGAGCAAGTACCCGGTGAAGACGCGGGTCATGCTCAGCGGCCCGATGGTGGTCGCACGCGACATCGCTCACGCGAAGATCAAGGAGCGCCTCGACAGAGGCGAACCGATGCCGCAGTACCTGCAGGACTTCTGCGTCTACTACGCGGGACCGGCGAAGACGCCGGAGGGCATGGCGAGTGGTTCGTTCGGCCCCACCACGGCCGGCCGCATGGACAGCTACGTCGACGAGTTCCAGGCCGCAGGGGGCAGCTTCGTGATGCTCGCCAAGGGCAACCGCTCGAGGGCCGTCACCGACGCCTGCAAGGCGCACGGTGGCTTCTACCTCGGCAGCATCGGCGGGCCCGCAGCACGGTTGGCGCAGGACTGCATCACCAAGGTCGAAGTGCTCGAGATGCCCGAGTTGGGCATGGAGGCAGTCTGGAAGATCGAGGTGCAGGACTTCCCGGCGTTCATCGTGGTCGACGACAAGGGCAACGACTTCTTCGACCTCCTGAACCGCCCTTACGGCGGGACGCCGGTCACCCTGCGCTGAACAGCTCGCCGGCGAGCTCGCCCAATCGCAACTCGCCGTCGCGCGTCTGACCGCCTTGGGCCAGGAACGCGGCAAGCGCATCGCGAGTGCGCGGGTGACCGAGCGTCGCGTTGAACGCGCCCGCTTCGGCGAGCAGATCGGGCACGACGTCCTTCTCGGCGCGCAGCACCGCCGCTTTCGCGGCGGCGACCGCGTGCGGCGGGAACGACGCGATGCGGCGAGCGAGGCGATCGACGAAGGGCCACAGCTCGTCGGACGGTAAGGACCGATTCACCCAGCCCCACTGCTCAGCGAGCTCGGCAGAGACGTCGTCGCATCCGAGCACCACCTCGAGCGCACGCGACCGACCCAGCAGGCGTGACAGGCGCACGGTGCCGCTGCCACCGGGCAGGATGCCGAGCGCGACCTCGGGCTGGTTGAACACGGCTCGACCCCGAGCTGCGAATCGCATGTCGCAGGACAGCGCCAGCTCGCTGCCGCCGCCACCGACGCGGCCCTCGATCACCGCGATCGTGGCCTTCGGCATGGTGCGGAACGCCTCGCACATCGCGTGGAAATCGCTCAGTGATTCGGACGGCGGTGCGTCGGTGGGCAGCGTCTGGATGAGCGAGACGTCGAAGTGAGCGATGAAGAACTCGGGGTTGGCCGAGCGCAGCACGACCACCCGCACCTCCGGGTTCGCGGCCAGCTCGTGCGACAGCGTCGACATGGCCAGGTACAGCGGCAGGTCGAAGAGGTTGATCGGTCCGTGGTCGATGGTGACGGTGGCGACACCGTCGACGAGTGCGAGCGAGAACGGCTCGTTGCTCATGGAACCGATGCGCATGACGGCGCACCATACGTCACGCGAGCGAGACCAGTTCGAGCCAGTCCCCGTTGAAGTAGTCGACCTGACCGTCGGGCAGCAGCAGCACCTTCGTGGGCGACAACCGCTCGACGAACTCGGTGTCGTGGCTGACGAAGATGATGCTGCCCTTCCAGTCGCTGAGCGCCGCCGCGACCGACTCGCGGCTGGGCGGGTCGAGGTTGTTCGTCGGCTCGTCGAGGAGCAGCAGGTTGTTGCGTCCGACCATCAGCATCGCCAGTGCGAGCTTGGTCTTCTCGCCGCCCGACAACGTTCCACTCTGCTGGTGCACCTTGTCGCCGCTCAGGCCCATCATGCCCAGCAGGGCGCGCAGCTGCGTCTCGGTGTAGATCAGACCCGCCGGCACCTCGGAACGGAGGTTGTCGAGCAGGCTCTTGTCGGTGCGCAGGTTGTCGTGCTCCTGGGCGTAGTAGCCGCACTGCACCTCGTGCCCGAACCGGAAGTCGCCCAGGTTGGCGGTGGTCTCACCCGCCAGGATGCGCAACATGCTGGTCTTGCCCGCACCGTTCAGGCCGAGGACGAGCAACCGCTCGCCGCGACCCAGGTCGAACGACACGTCCTCGAAGATGGACGGTCCTCCGTACGCCTTCGAGAGGTGCTCGGCGGTGATGACCGTCGCCCCACACTTCGGCGGGTCGGGGAACTTGACCCGCAACGAGCGATCGCCCGGCCCGGCCTCGACTCGTTGCGACTCGAGGCGAGCGATCTGCTTCTCCTTGCTGTGGGCCATGGCCGCCTTGGTGGCCTTGGCGCCGAAACGATCGACGACGGCCTGCAGGCGGGCGATCTCCTTGGTCTGCAGCGTCGCGACCTTCGCCAGCCGTTCCTCGTCCTTGGCCCTCGCTGTCGTGTACTGGGTGTAGGTGCCCTTGTACTCGTAGACGGTGCCGAGGCTGTCCTCGTTGGGACGGTCGAGGTGGATGACACGGGTGATGGCCTCGTCGAGCAGGTCGAGGTCGTGGCTGATCACCAGCAACGCCCCGCGGTATCTGCGCATGAAGTCGAGCAACCAACTCTTGGCGTCGACATCGAGGTGGTTGGTGGGCTCGTCGAGCAGCAGCAGGTCGCTGCCGGCGAACAGGATGCGCGCCAGCTCGACACGCCGCCGCTCGCCGCCGCTCAGCACACCGATGGGCAGGTCCATGCGATCGGTGGGGAGCCCGAGACCGGCCATGATGCTGCGCGCCTCGCTCTCGGCCGCGTACCCGCCCGACGACGAGAATTCATCCTGGGCGCGGCTGAACCGAGCCACGTTGCGCTCGTTGGGGTCGGCCTCCATGGCGACCCGTAGCTTCTCGATCCGGTCGAGCTGCTCATCGATCTTGCGGCCGCTCAGGACGTGCGTGACGGCAGGGCGAGTGTCGAGCACGCCCTCGATGCGCGGATCCTGGGACAGATAGCCGAAGCCGCCCTTGCGCACGATGGTGCCGGCAGCCGGCTCGAGTTCACCACCGAGTGTCTTGAACGTGGTGGTCTTTCCGGCACCGTTCCGGCCGACCAGACCGACTTTGTCCTTGGGCATGATCGTGAAGGAGACGTCCTCGACCAGTAGCCGACCGCCCACCTCCACCGAAAGCCCATGAACCTGCAACATGACCTGTCAGCGTGTCGGGGGAATGCACCGCTCGCAACGTGACGTCTACGATGGCCGCATGGAGGTCGTTGCCACTGCACCAGGAATCTGGCAGCGGCGCGTGCTGCCGCTCGCATGCGGATGCGCCCTGGCCGGTGCCGCAGCAGTGGTCGCGTTGAACGATCCATCGGCGCCCGGAAGCCGCTTCCCGCCCTGCGCATTCCGCGCGCTCACCGGCCTGTGGTGCCCCGGATGCGGGCTGACTCGCGGTTTTCATCAGCTGTTCAACGGCGACATCAGTTCGGCGCTCAGCTACAACGTGTTCGTCCCGCTCGTGCTCGTCGCGGTGGTGGCGAGCTGGTGGGGCTGGGTGCGCAGCGGCTGGGGTCGGTCGGCGATCGCGTGGCCGCCGGTGATTCGGCAGCGGGCCGCGGTGCTCGTCCCGGTCGCCCTCGTGGTCTACGGCGTGCTGCGGAACCTGCCCTTCACGCCGCTGCGAGCCCTGGCGCCCTGACACCGCCTCAGCCGGTGGGCGGCTCGGTGGGCGGCGGGGACGTGGCCGCTGGAGAGGACGAGGCCACGGTGGTCACCGGCGGGGGCGGGGGGCTCGTGGCCGTGACCGGCGGATCGGTGACCGTGACCGTGACCGTGACCGGGGCCGTGCTGTCGGGAGGTGGAACGGGTTCCGTGTTGTCGCCACCCGAGGTGGTGGTGGTGCTTCGCCAGCGGCGCTCCGTGGTGCCGGTGACCGGACCGCTCGAGTCGTCTGCGAAACTGGTGCGCAGACAGTCGCCGGGCTGTTCGGGCGCCTCACCCAGGGCGAGGGCGACGTTCGCCGCGAGGGCCTCGCGGCCCGCCGTGGTGAGGTGGAGTCCATCGGCGCCGGTGAGGTCGCCATTGTCGCGGCTGACCGAGGCCCAGTCGACGACCATGACGTTGTCGTACTTGTCGGCCAGTTCGCGGATGACCTCGTTGACGTCGGCACGGGAGGGCTTGAACTCGGTGACCGTGATGAGGACGACGGGGTCGGGCGCCAGGCGCTGCACCATTTCCTCCATGTCCTCGCGGTAGCCGTCCTTGTTCTCGCGGTAGTTGTTCCCGAGCAGGATGACGGCGGCGTCCCAGCCGGCGTCGAGTCGCTTGTTCAGCACCTTCAAGCCGAAGTCGGTGAAACGACCGGTCTCGGCATCGACCTCGACCTGCCATCCGAGCGGGACGAGGGCTTCGCACATGTCGTTCGAGTAGCGCCGCGACGTGCTGGCCAGCACCGAGTCGCCGATCAAGATGACCCTGTTGCCGGCCGTCTTCGCGCCAATGCGATCCTCGGGCGAGAGGGTGGTGGTCGGGCCTCTCTTCACGGTGCTCGCGGTGGCCGGCACGGTGGTCACGACCGACGGGAGCACATCGATCTCGAGGTCGGGCGTGGTGCCGTCGGCCTGCCCCGCATTCGCTCCGCAGGCGCTGGCCGACACCGCCATGCACAGGAGGAGGGTGACCCGGCGCAACAACATCAGGGTGCCTATTCGACCTGCGGAACGGGCGCGTTGCAAGTCAGGTACACAGGGTGGGGTCGAAAGCCCT
>JANOET010000139.1:0-15417 GCA_031413415.1 Acidimicrobiaceae bacterium | reverse complement strand
GGTGCCGAACGTCGCGAAGTTCCCCAACGCGTCGACACCCACGATGTCCTCGGGGAGGTGGATGGTCTTGCCGCTCGCCGCAGACTCGGCCAGCAGCCGACGACACGTGTCGACCTGGTCGGGCTCGAACAGCGAGTCGCCGATGGGATTGCCCTGCGCGGCGAGGAAGGTGAAGCACATCGCCCCGCCGACGACGAGCGCGTCGACCGACCGCAGCAACGCCTCGACGACACCGAGCTTGTCGCTGATCTTCGACCCTCCGAGCACGGCGATGAACGGGTGCTTCGGCGCGTTGCGCAGGCCGAGGAGAACGTCGACCTCCTTCTCGAGCAACAGACCCATCGCGCTGGGCAGCGTGCGTGGCGGACCGACGATGCTGGCGTGGGCGCGATGGCACGCGCCGAACGCGTCGTCGACGTACGCGTCGATGCCCTCGACCAGCGACGCGACAAAGGCGGGATCGTTGCCCTCCTCACCCGGATCGAAACGCAGGTTCTCGAGCAACTCGACGCCCGGCGCGAGCTCGGCCAGTCGGGCACGCACCGGATCCATCGAGTACTTCGGGTTCGGTTGCCCCTTGGGCCGGCCGAGGTGCGAACAGGTGACCACCTGTGCACCGCGTTCGAGCAGCCAGTTGATGGTGGGCAACGCGGCGCGAATGCGGAAGTCGTCGGTGATCTCGCCGTTCTCCATCGGAACGTTGAAATCGGCGCGCACCAGCACCCGCTTGCCGCCGACGTCGCCGAGATCGGCGAGCGTGGGGATGCGGTTCATGTCAGCTCACTTCTTCGAGCGCTTGGCAGCCTTGGCGCCGACGAACAGCGTGGTGTCGACGAGCCGGTTCGAGTAGCCCCACTCGTTGTCGTACCACGACAGCACCTTCACCATCTTGCCCATGCTCATGGTGAGCCCGGCGTCGAAAATGCTGCTGTGCGGGTTGCCCTGGATGTCGCTGGAGACGATGGGGTCCTCGGTGTACTCGAGGATGCCCTTCAACGAACCCTTGGCCGCCTTCTTGAACGCCGCGTTGATCTGCTCGACGGTGGCCGCCGTCTTCAAGTTCGCCGTGAAGTCGACCACCGAACCGGTGGGCACCGGGACGCGCAGCGAAGTGCCGTCGAGCTTGCCCTTCATGGAGGCGAGCACGAGCGCCGTCGCACGGGCAGCACCGGTGCTGGTGGGCACGATGTTGATCGCCGCGCCGCGAGCGCGGCGGAGGTCCTTGTGCGGACCATCGACGAGCTGCTGGTCGCCCGTATAGGCGTGCACGGTCTGCATCAGCCCCTGCTCGACACCGAACGCATCGTCGAGCACCTTCACGATCGGCACGAAGCAGTTCGTCGTGCAGCTCGCATTGGAGATGACCTTCTGGGTCTTGAAGTCGAAGTCCTTGTGGTTCACGCCGTAGACGAACGTCGCGTCGGCGCCGTCGCAGGGTGCGCTGACGATGACGAGCGGGGCACCACCCTCGAGGTGGTACGCCGCGGTGGCGCGCTTGGTGAAGATACCCGTGCTCTCGATGACCACATCGACGCCGAGGTCGCCCCACGGCAGGTTCTTCGGATCGCGTTCGCTGAGAACGAGCAGCTCGTCGCCGTCGACCGAGATGCCACCCTTGCTGGCCTTGATGGTCTGCGGCAGGACCCCGAGGACCGAGTCGTACTTCAGGAGGTGCGCCATCGTGTCCAGCGAGCCGAGGTCGTTCACCGCCACGATGTCGATGTCCGCGCCACGTTCCTTCACGGCACGGAAGAAGTTCCGCCCGATACGCCCGAAACCATTGATACCCACGCGAACCGTCATGGTTGCGTTCCTTTCGCTCAGGAAGCTTTCGCTTCCGAGCCTACTCACTGCGGCCTCAGCGGCTCAGATCTCGATGACCGGTGCGCACGGCGTAGCCGCGATCGCGCAATCGGGTCGCCAACTCCTCGGCGACGGCAACGCTGCGGTGGCGTCCGCCGGTGCACCCGATCGCCACGGTGAGGTAGCTCTTGCCCTCGGTCTCGTAGCTCGGCAGCAGCGACAGCATGAGCCCCTCGAAGCGGTCGAGGAAGTCGCTGGCCTGCGCTCGTTCGAGGACGAAGTCGCGCACCGCTGGGTCGTGTCCGGTGAGTGGCCGAAGGGTGTCGTCCCAGTGTGGATTCGGCAGAAAGCGCACATCCATCACGATGTCGGCATCGATGGGCAGGCCGTGCTTGAAGCCGAAGCTCTCGACCGCGATCTGCAGGCGGTGGCCGTCGATGCCCTCGTCGAACGCTGCGAGCAGCTTCGACTTCAGTTGGTGGATGTTCAACTCGGTGGTGTCGATGACCAGATCGGCCGCGGCCTTCACGGACTGCAACATGTCGCGCTCGAGTTCGATGGCCTCGACCAGCCCGGCCGCTTCGACGTCGAGCGGGTGCTTGCGACGCGTCGCGTCGTACCGCTTCACCAGCACGGTGTCCGATGCATCGAGGAACAGCAGACGAACTCGGTGCCCTCCGGAGCGCAGTCCGGCCATCTTCGGCCATCTTCGGCAGCAGCTCGTGCTGCTGACGACCGGCCACGAGCGCCAGCCGCACGATGTCGCTGCCGGGCTTGCTGACGAGTTCGACGATCGTGTCGACCAACGACGTGGGCAGGTTGTCGATGACATACCAGCCGAGGTCCTCCAACACCGCCGCCGCACCGGAACGCCCGGCGCCGGACATGCCGGTGATGAGGAGGATGTCGGCCATCTACTGCACCGTATCCGCAGCGACCTTGCGCGTGCGGAGATACAACAGCCGCGGGATGGTGCTCGCCGCGATGTACTCCTCGGCCTTGGCCAGAAAGCCCGGCGGCGGCGGCGGTTCCTCCATCCACTCGAGCAGCAGACCGTTGGACGACAGGGCGTTCACGTACCTGCTGAGCGGGCGATGGATGAACGGAATGAACACGTCCTTCTCGACCTCTTCGATGGTCTCGTTCTCGACGAGGTACTCACCGATGCGCCAGTACTGCTCGGGCGGATCGAGGAACTGGTCGTCGATCCAACCGCTGTTCGGAGTCTGCAGCAGCGGGTGGTTCAAGAAGAAGCAGAAACGACCGCCGGGCTGCAGCACCCGAGCCACCTCGGCGATGGCGTCGTCCACGTCGCGGATGTGTTCGAAGACGAGGCAGGCGACGACCGCGTCGAAACTGGCGTCGGCGAACGGCAGTTGTGCGGCCCCGGCCTTGGCGACTGCGCTGCCACGTTGGTGGGCGACGCTGACGCAGTTCCAGGTGGGGTCGATGCCGACGACCTCGGAACCGAGCCGGGAAGCGAGTCGGCTGACCTGTCCGTCGCCGCAACCGACGTCGAGGACCTTGCGCGCCCCGGCGAGTTCGCGTGCGGCGAGCGGCAGGATCTGCTCCTCGTACTCGGGGTCGACCCCATCGGTGAATCCGTCGATCCACCACTTCGCGTGTGTCTCCCAGAGGTCGTCCGCCATTGCGTCAGCGTAGGCTCACCGTCGTGACGATCAGCTTCCGTGCCCTCGACATCCCCGCCTCCGACCTCGCCGAGAAGCCGCTCGGTCAACCGTCGGCCGAACCGCTCACCGGTGAGATCCTCACCCGTGCGAAGGTCTTCCTCGACAGCGAGCAGATCACCTCCGGCACGTGGGAGTGCGAGCCCGGCGCCTCGCGTTGGGAGTTCACGACCCGCGGCGAAGTCATCTACGTCCTCAAGGGCCGCATGACGGTGCACGAGGACGGTGGCGAGCCGGTCGAGCTCACCGAGGGTTCGTCGTGCATCTTCCCGATCGGCTGGAAGGGCGTGTGGACCGTGCACGAGACGCTTCGCAAGGTCTTCGTAGTGTACCGGCCGTGAAGTTCTCGGTCTGGCCGTCGTACGACCGCACGTGGGACGAGACACTCGCACTGGCCCACTGGGCCGAGTCGGCCGGCATGGACGGGTTCTGGTTCGCCGACCATCTGATGCCCTTCCGCCCCGACGGCAGTCCCGATGATGGTGACGCGCTCGAGTGCTGGACGGTGCTCACCGCCGTCGGCGCGCTCGTGCCGCGGGTGCGGCTGGTGTCGATGGTCTCCCCCGTCACCATCCATCACCCCGTACTACTCGCCAAACGCGCCATCACGGCCGACCACGTGTCGGGCGGACGCGTGGTGCTCGGCCTCGGTGCCGGGTGGCAGCAGAACGAGCACACGGCGTACGGCTTCGACCTGCCCGCGCCCGGGCCGCGCGTGTCGCGGTTCGATGAAGCCATCCAGGTGGTGCGAAGTCTGGTGCACGAGCCGTCCACCACGTTCCACGGCCAGCACTATCACCTCACCGACGCACCGTGCGCCCCGAAGCCGGTCGGGGCACTGCCGCTGCTGGTGGGCACCGGAGCGCCGCGCATGTCGCGAATCACCGCCCGCCACGCCGACGAGTGGAACACCTGGGGTGACCCCGGCACGGTGGCGCAACGCACCGAGCAGTTCGATGCAGCGTGCGAGGCCACGGGCCGTGACCCGCGCACCGTGCGCCGTTCGGCGCAGGCGCTCGTGTTCATCGGCGACGCGTCCGACGACGCCATGCCGGGCCGCACCCTTTCGGGTAGCGACCAGCAGTTGGTCGATCAGTTGAACCGCTACGTCGAACTCGGCGTCGACGAGTTCGCGATCCCCGACTTCACGCTCGGTGAGACGCCGGAGGCGCGCGCCGAATCGTTCGCCCACCTGCACGCCAACGTCGTCCCCCACGTCGCCTGAGGCCGTCGCCCCCACCGGTCGACACGCCAATGGGCGCGAGAGGTCCCAGTAACGGGTCACTCCGCGCACACGGGCGAGACACGTCCCGAATTCGGGACGTCTCGCGCACGACGGGTCGGGCGGCGAGGGCTCAACCGGGCGGGTGGAACTTGGCGTGGACGGCCTCGGCGACGGCGTCGGGCAGGAACGAGAGCTGCTGCAGGGTGTCGAGCGACGCGGCCTTCACCGCACTCACTCCCCCGAGCGCCTGCACGAGCTTCTTCTTGCGCGCCTCGCCGAGCCCAGGGATGTCGTCGAGCGAGCTCTTCGTCATCCGCTTGCCGCGCAACTCGCGGTGGAACGTGTTCGCGAAGCGGTGGGCTTCGTCGCGGATGCGCTGCAACATGAACAGCGCGTCGCTTCCACGCGGCACCTCCACCGGCAGGCTGCGGCCCGGCAGGTAGACCTCTTCGAACCGCTTGGCCAGCGAGACGATGGGGATCTCGTCCTGCAGACCCAGCGAGCGCACCACGCGCTCGGCCACGGCGAGCTGGACCTTGCCGCCGTCGACCACCAGCAGCTGCGGCGGGTAGGCGAACCGCTTGGGGCGGCCCCGAGCCCCCGGTTCGTCGGCCAGGTCGTCGTCGAGCGGCTGGTCGCGCTCGTGCAGGTACGCGCTGAGTCGGCGGGTGAGCACTTCCTCCATCGCGGCGTAGTCGTCGTTGCCAGGAACGTCCTTCACCTTGAAGCGGCGGTACTCACGCTTGTTCGGCAGGCCGTCCTCGAGCACGACCATGCTGCCCACGTAATCGGTGCCCTGCAGGTGGGCCATGTCGTAGCACTCGATGCGCAGGGGTGCCTCGGGCAGACCGAGCAGGTCCTGCAGTTCGGTGAGCGCCCGACTGCGCGCGTTGTGGTCGCCAGCGCGTCGCAGGCGGTGACGGAGAAACTCTTCGGACGCGTTGCGGGTGACCGTGGCGTGCAGCTCGCGCTTGTCGCCGCGCTGGGGTACGCGGATCTGCACACGGCTGCCGCGGAGGTGCGTGAGCCACTCCTCGTACGTCGGCGAGTCGTCGGGCTCGATGGGCACGAGCACCTGCTTGGGCACGCCGGCCGGCGGTTCGTCGCCGTACAGCTCTTCGAGGATGCGATCCACCAGACCACCGGGCGAGAGCTCTTCCACCTTGTCGAGGATGAAGCCCTTGCGGCCGACCACCCGACCTTTGCGCACGAAGAACACCTGCACCGCAGCTTCGAGCTCGTCGTCGGCGATGCCGATGACATCGATGTCCTCACTGCGCTCGGCGACCATCTGCTGCTTCTCGATGGCCTTGCGCACTGCGAGCAGGCGGTCGCGGACGCGGGCCGCTCGCTCGTACTCCAACCCCTTCGCCGCCGAGGCCATCTCGGCTTCCAGACGATGGACGATCTCGTCGGTGTCGCCGTCGAGGAAGTCGACGAGTTCCTGCACGAGCAGGCGGTAGGCCATCTCGTCGATCTCGCCCACGCAGGGGCCGCTGCACTTCTCGATGTGGAACAACAGGCACGGCCGGCCGAGGCGATGGTGCTCGTTGAACTTGCCTGGGCTGCACGTGCGAATGGGGAAGCTCCGCAGCAACAGGTCGAGCGTGTCGCGGATCGCGTAGGCGTGGGCGTACGGGCCGAAGTAGCGCGTGCCCTTGCGCTTGCGGCCGCGCATGACCATCGCCCGCGGGAACTCCTCGTCGAGCGTCACGGCGAGGAACGGGTAGCTCTTGTCGTCGCGCAACCGAACGTTGAAGCGCGGTCGGTGCTGCTTGATCAGGCTGTACTCCAGCATCAAGGCTTCGACCTCGTTGCGGACCTCGATCCACTCGACCGTCGCCGCGGTGGCCACCATCTGCGCCGTTCGCGGGTGCATGTTGCGCGGGTCCTGGAAGTAGTTGCTCAGCCGTTGGCGCAGGCTGGAGGCCTTGCCCACGTAGATGACGCGCCCGTCCTTGTCCTTGAACTGATACGAGCCCGGCGTCTCAGGGATCGTGCCGGTCGGCGGGCGGGCTACCACACGCCCAGGATAGGGTTGACCCCGTGCCCGGCCGCTACCAGTTCTCCATGCCCGAGCGACGTGCCCGAGACGGATGGTTCCGCATCGGCACCCTCGACGTCACCACCACTGCGCTGCTCGTCATCCTGAACGTGGCGAGCATGTTCTGGTTCGCCATCGACAAGGCATCGCAGACGAACCTCATCTTCGTCGGGTTCCTCGTCCGCGACGGCGACTTCTGGCGGGTGTTCACCTGGCCGCTGTACGCCGAGCCGACGGTGTGGACCGCGATCACACTGGTGTTCTTCTGGTTCGTCGGCCACATGATCGAGGAACGCATCGGCCGACGCCGATTCACGACACTCATCGCGGTGATGACCATCGTGCCCGCCGTACTCGTCACGCTCATGCAGCTCGACCCCGATGTCGGTGTCGACGGCCTCAACCTGCTGGCGCTCGCGCTGCTCGTCGTCTACGCCCTCGACAACCCCACCGCGACCGCGTGGTTCGGCATCCCCATGTGGGTGTTCGCTGCGGTCTACGTCGGGCTGATGATCCTGCAGTACATCGGCAACGGAGCGTACGAGGCGCTCACGATGGGTCTGATGGTCATCGTCATGGGCCTCGGCGGCGCCCGCCAGTACGGCATGCTCGACGAGCTCGGGTTCATCCCGCGGTTGGGCAGCGGCACGTCGAGCAGCTCGTCGGACCGCGCGTCGAAGCCCGCCAAGTCGAAGCAACGTGGCAAGGGCAAGGGCCAGGGCGAGGTCGTCGCCGGCCCGTGGGCCGCTCCCACAGTGCACTCGCCCATCGAAGAGATCGAGCTGAACCAACTGCTCGACAAGATCAGCGAACACGGTATGGATTCGCTGAACCGCACCGAGAAGGCACGCCTCAACGAGCTCAGCAAGAAGCTCCGCGGCCGCTGAGCGTTCGCGATCAGGTGGCGAGGCCGGTTCGCCGCAGACGCAGCAACTGCAGGTAGCCGAGCACCAGCAGCCCACCGGCCAGCAGGGTTGCCGCGTCGGCCAACAGGTGGAAGCTCCACGCCTGCTTGATGAACCCCGACGCGAACGCGGCGATGCCCCCGCAGAAGCTCATGGTGAGGTCGGCCGTGCCCTGCACCTCGACTCGCGCCGAGTCGGGGACGGCACCGGTGAGCATCGCCGAACCGGCGATCAGCCCGATGCTCCACCCCATCCCGAGGAGGAACAGGCCCAGAAAGATGAGTGCCGGCACGTACCCGGCGAGGGTGGACACGATGCATCCGACGCCCAGCACGACCGCGCCAACCATGATGGCCGGCACCTGACCGACGCGGGCGACGAACCGACCGACGAACGGAGCGAACGCGTACATGCCGGCGATGTGCAAGGCGATGACGTACGCCGACAGATCAGCCTGATCGTGGTCCTTCATGTGCGACGGCGTCATGGTCATGACGGCGACCATCGTCGTCTGCGAGATGACCATCGCCGCCAGACCCAGCGGTGCCAGGTGGCTGCGGCGGATGACCCCCGACGAGGCACGCACCTGCTGCATCGGGCGCACCCGCTCGGCGTGCGGGTCGAGTTGGCCGTTCACGGCCAACGGATCGGGGCGCAACATGCGGGCGATGATGAACGTCGATGCGACGAGGAACATCGACGCGAACAGGAATGGCCCGATGAACTCGTCGAGGCCCAGGGCCACGCCGACGCGCTTCTCGAACGGCGTGAGGATGGGCCCGAAGATGGCGCCCAGCGTGCCGACCACCACGACGCTGCCGATGGCCCTCGCCTGGTCGTGCGGTTCGGCCAGGTCGGCGGCGACATAGCGGCCCTGCAACGTGGCCGCCTGAGCGCCACCGAAGAAGACCATGCCCACGAGGAACAGTGCGAACCACCGCAGTTGCCCGCCGGCCGCAGCGATGACCGCGCCGATGGCGCCCAGCCCGAACGCGAACATCAGCCCGGGACGCCGACCACGCCGGCGCATGTACGCCGACAGCGGCACGGCGAGGAACGCCGAGCCGAGCGTGAACGCTGCGCCGCCCGATCCGGCGAAGCGATCGTTGCCGTCGAGCAGATCCTTGGCGAGCAACGCTCCGACGGCGACGACTCCGGCGACCGCCGCCTGACCCGGCACCTGAGCCACCCGCAGCGTGACGAGTGTGCGGCGCTGAAGCTCGGCGTGCGGGTGCGCCGTCGCGGTCACTCGACGCCCAGCAACGGGCGCAGGAATCGCCCGGTGTGGCTGCCGGCAGTGCGTGCGATGTCCTCCGGTGTTCCTTGCGCGACCACCAGGCCCCCGCCACTCCCGCCTTCGGGACCGAGATCGACGACCCAGTCGGCCGTCTTGATGACGTCGAGGCTGTGTTCGATCACGAGCACCGTGTTGCCCTGGTCGACGAGCCTCGACAGCACCGTGAGCAGTCGGCGTACGTCGTCGAAGTGGAGACCGGTGGTGGGCTCGTCGAGCAGGTAGATGGTGTGGCCGGTGCTGCGCTTGGCGAGCTCGGTGGCGAGCTTCACTCGCTGCGCCTCACCACCAGACAGCGTGGGCGCCGACTGACCGAGTCGCACGTAGCCGAGGCCGACGTCGAGCAGCGTCTGCATGTAGCGAGAGATGGCCGGCTGATTGGTGAAGAAGTGCACGGCCTCGGACACCGGCATGTCGAGGACGTCGGCGATGTTCTTGCCCTTGAACTGGATGTCGAGCGTGTCGCGGTTGTAGCGATCGCCCTTGCACACCTCGCACGGCACGTACACGTCGGGCAGGAAGTGCATCTCGATCTTGATGGTGCCGTCGCCCGAGCACGCGTCGCAGCGCCCACCGGCGACGTTGAAGCTGAACCGACCGGGCATGTAGCCACGCACCTTCGCCTCGGCCGTGGTGGCGAACAACTTGCGCACGTTGTCGAACACGCCGGTGTACGTGGCCGGGTTGCTCCGCGGGGTGCGGCCGATGGGCGACTGGTCCATGTCGATGACCTTGTCGAGCAGTTCGACGCCCTTGATGTGCTTGTGCTTACCTGCCGCCATCTTCGACGAGTAGATGCGCTGCATCAGCACCGGCAGCAGGATGTCGCGCACCAGGCTGCTCTTCCCGCTGCCGCTGACGCCCGTGACGGCCACGAAACAGCCGAGGGGGATCTTGACGTCGATGTTGCGCAGGTTGTGCTGGCGTGCGCCGACGATCTCGAGCCATTCCGAGTTCGGGGGCCGGCGAACCGCGGGCACGGGAATGGACTTCTTGCCGGACAGGTACTGGCCGGTGATGGACTCCTTCGCCTTGAGGATTCCCTTCACCGGACCGCTGTACACGACCGCACCACCGTGCTCGCCGGCCCCGGGACCGATGTCCACGATCCAGTCGCTCTCGCGGATGGTGTCCTCGTCGTGCTCGACGACGATGACCGTGTTGCCCAGGTCGCGCAATCGGTGCAGGGTGTCGATGAGCCGGCGGTTGTCGCGTTGGTGCAGGCCGATGGACGGCTCGTCGAGCACGTACAGCGTGCCGACGAGTCCGCTACCGATCTGGCTCGCGAGGCGGATTCGTTGCGCCTCGCCACCGGCGAGCGTGCCCGCAGAACGGGCCAGCGACAGGTAGTCGAGGCCGACGTCGAGCAGGAAGCCGAGCCGAGCGTTGATCTCCTTGGTGACCCGCTCGGCGATCATGCGATCGCGCTCGTTCAGTTCGAGCGCACCGAGGAACTTCGCCGACTCGCCGATGGCCATGTCGCTGACCTCGGAGATGTTCTTGCCGTTCACCAACACTGCGAGGGTGGACGGCTTGAGCCGCGCCCCGCCGCACTTGCTGCACGGCACCTCGCGCATGTACCCCTCGTACTGCTCACGTGACCAATCGCTCTCGGCGCCCTCGCGACGCCGATTGAGCCAGGGGATGATGCCCTCGTACGCGGTGGAGTACTCGCGGGTTCGGCCGTAACGGTTCTTGTACTTCACCTTCAGGTTGCCGTCGACGCCGTGCAGGATGACCTTCTGCTGCTTCGCGGTGAGGCTCTTGTAGGGCTTGTCGAGGTCGATGCCGTAGTGCTCGGCGACCGCCTCGAGCATGCGCGTGAAGTACTGGGTGTGGCTGCTGCGCCAGGGCGCGATGGCCCCGTCGTTGACCGACAGGTCGGTGTCGGGGATGACCAGTTCGGGGTCGACCTCGAACGTGGTGCCCAGCCCGTCGCAGGTCTCGCAGGCGCCGTACGGCGAGTTGAACGAGAAGTTGCGCGGTGCAGGCTCGTCGTAGCTGGTGCCGCACTTCGGGCAGGCGAGATGCTGACTGAAGGTGAGGGTCTCGCCCTCGACCTCGCCGTCCTTGGCGACGATCTCGACCTCGGCGACGCCGTCGGCCAGCTTCAGCGCCGTCTCGAGCGAGTCGGTGAGGCGGCGTTCGATGCCGCCTCGCAACACGAGGCGATCGACGACGATCTCGATGGTGTGCTGCTCGTAGCGGGCCAGCTTCTCGTCGCGCTGGAGGAACTCGGCGATGTCGACCACCTCGTGGTCGATTCGGGCGCGCACGAAGCCTTGCGCGGTGAGGTCCTGCAGCAGCGTGTCGTACTCGCCCTTTCGACCACGCACGACGGGCGCCAACACCTGGAACCTGGTGCCCTCGGGCAGCAGCAGGATGCGGTCGACGATCTGCTGGGGGGTCTGGCGCTGCAGCCGCGTGCCGTCCTTGAAACAGTGCTGCACACCGATGCGCGCGTACAGAAGACGCAGGTAGTCGTACACCTCGGTGATGGTGCCGACGGTCGAGCGGGGGTTGCGACTGGCACTCTTCTGATCGATGGAGATGGCCGGCGAAAGGCCCTCGATGACGTCGACATCGGGTTTGTCCATCTGCCCGAGGAACTGACGGGCGTACGAGGAGAGTGACTCCACGTAGCGGCGCTGGCCCTCGGCATAGATGGTGTCGAACGCCAGGCTGCTCTTACCGGAACCCGACAGGCCGGTGAAGACCACGAGTCGATCGCGGGGGATCTCGATGTTGATGTTCTTGAGGTTGTGCTCTCGGGCACCGCGGACGACGATCTTCGCTTCGGGAGCGGGGGGCATACCCCGAGGCTATCAAACCGCGGACAGCCGGAAACGAACAGATGTTCCCCTTCAGTGGCCGCCCCCGCGTGCCGATGAACCTTGCATGACGAACGGTTGGGGACACGACACGAACTTCTCCAGGACGTCGCTCGGCGTACTCGAACACCTGTCGTCCACCTCCGCACTGCCGACGTGGCTGCTCACGCGCACCAACGCCGGCGTCAGCCAGGTGCTGGCCGTCGTGGACCCGACTACAGCCATTCGAATCCACCAGTCGGTCGCGAGGGATGTCGGCGACGGCTCGGGCTCGCGCCTCACCGTGCCGATGATGCTCGGCGACGGACGGCTGTTCGGTGAGGTCGTCGGCTTCGGCGCAACTCCCCTGTCGCAAGACGAAAGCGAGCGACTGCGCACCACCGCCGACGCGTTCGCAACGGTGCTGGGCGCGTTGGCCGATTGCGAGCGCACGTTGGCGTTCGAACGGCGTTCCACGGACCACCGCGCCACCGAGGCCGGCGATGGACACTCGGACCCGCTCACCGGTCTCGCGGCCCGCCAGGCCTGGGAGCATCGCCTGCGCCAGGACGAGCACTTCTGCGCCGAGTTCGGCGAGAATGCCGCGGCGTTCGTCATCGAGATGGACGACCTGAAGCGCAACAACGAGCTGCACGGTCACTCGGCCGGCGACGAGCAGCTGCGCACGGCGGGCGGGCTGGTGCGCGAGATTCTCGGCGACCAGCACTACGGCGCCCGCCTCACCGGAGACCGATTGGGTGTACTGATGGTCGGCGTCGAGGACCACGAGATCTCCGACGTCGAGCGTCTGTTGCGCCAGGCGTTCACCGTGGCCGACATCTCGGTCGCGCTCGGCGTGGGGATTCGCCACCCCGACACTGGCCTCGACGGCGCGATTCTCGAGGCCGAGGAGCAGCTCGAGCGGAACCACGCGGTCCGCCACGCCCCCACGGCCGACGCGACCGAAGCCGCGGCGGTCCTCGAGGCGATCGAGCTCGGTGCGATCAAGGCCTACTTCCAGCCGATCGTCGACCTGCGCACCGGCGCCGTCGTGGCCATCGAAGCGCTTGCCCGCTGGCAGACGCGCGATGGCATCCGTGAGCCCGACCAGTTCCTACGCGCGGTGCAGCAAGCGGGCCTACTCGGCGCGCTGTTCGACCGCATCCTCGACGACGGCCTCGCCCATCTCGCCGAGTTCCGCCACATCGTGCCCAACCTGCAGCTGGCGGTGAACTTCGAGTTCGACTCGAAGCCCGACGAGACCTTCCTCGAGAGCGTGAGCACGTTGCTGGCCAAGCACCGGGTTCCGCCGGAAGCGTTGTCGATCGAACTCGGCGAGCGACAGAGCTTCGACCTGCCGATGAACATTCGTCGCGAATTGCAGGCCGTTGCCGAGATGGGCGTGCAGCTGGTGCTCGACGACTTCGGCACCGGCTTCGCCTCGCTCGAGACGCTCACGTCGCTGCCCATCAGCGGCGTGAAGCTCGACCGCCGCTTCACCAGCCAGGTCGTCAACGGTGAACGTGAGCCGGTGGTGGTGAAGGCGATGATCGCCATGGCCGCCGAGGCGGGGCTGACCGTGATCGCCGAAGGCATCGAGATGCAGTTGCAGTGCGACCGCTTGGTCCGCATGGGCTGCCGCCTGGGCCAGGGATACCTGTTCGCACTCCCGCAGCCGGCCGACAGCCTGAGCGCCGTGCTCAGTGCCCCCCTCGTCAGCACCTTCTGAAGCACCCTCTGCCGCTCCCCTGCTCCGCCGGGAGGACACGCGTTCACCAGGAACTCAAGTTCGCGCCGCGGGCGGGCTACTGGGCGTCGCGGAGCTCTCGGCGCAGCTCGTTGACCTCGTCGCGGAGACGGGCGGCGTACTCGAACTTCAACCCGGCCGCCGCTTCGTGCATCTCTTCCTCGAGCGTCTGAATGAGGCGGGCCAGTTCCTGCTGCGGCAACGTCTTCAGCTCGCGCTGCACCTTCTCGCGCTCGCGGTTCCGCCGCTGACCCTTGCCCGGCATGGGCGAGCTGTCGTCGGGGCGGAGCAGCGAGAGGATGTCGCCCACCGCCTTGCGGATGGTCTGCGGGTTGATGCCGTGCTCGGCGTTGTAGTCGATCTGCTTCTGGCGACGCACCTGCGTGGTGCTGATCGCCGCCTCCATCGACCGGGTGACCTTGTCGGCGTACATGATGACCTGACCGTCGACGTTACGAGCCGCGCGCCCGATCATCTGGATCAGCGACGTCTCGCTGCGCAGGAACCCTTCCTTGTCGGCGTCGAGGATGCACACCAGGCTGACTTCGGGCAGGTCGAGGCCCTCGCGCAGCAGGTTGATGCCGACCAACACGTCGAACTCGCCGAGGCGCAGCGCGCGCAGGATCTCGATGCGCTGCACGGTGTCGATGTTGCTGTGCAGGTACCGCACCCGCAGCCCCTGCTCGAGCAGGTAGTCGGTGAGGTCTTCGGCCATCTTCTTGGTGAGCGTCGTGACCAGGATGCGGTCGCCGCGCGAGATGCGATCGTTGACCAGTTCGATGAGATCGTCGATCTGGCCCTTGGTGGGTCTGACGATGACTTCCGGGTCGACCAGCCCGGTGGGACGCACGATCTGCTCGACCACCTGCTGGCTGTGCTGCACCTCGTAGTTGCTGGGCGTGGCGGACATGAAGATGCACTGGTTGATGCGTTCGATCACCTCCTCGAACCGCAAGGGCCGGTTGTCGCGCGCGCTGGGCAGTCGAAAGCCGTAGTCGACCAGTTCGTCCTTGCGGCGCAGGTCGCCCAGGTACTGGCCGTGCAGCTGCGGAACGGCCACGTGGCTCTCGTCGATGACCATCAGGAAGTCGTCGGGGAAGTAGTCGATCAGGGTGAACGGCGGCTCACCCGCCGATCGACCATCGATGTGCATCGAGTAGTTCTCGATGCCGTTGCAGTAGCCGACCTCCTGCATCATCTCGAGGTCGTACTGGGTGCGCATCCGCAAACGCTGGGCCTCGAGCAGCTTGCCGTTGGCCTCGAACCACGCCAGGCGCTCCTGCAGTTCGGCCTCGATGCCGACCACGGCCTTGCGCATGCGCTCGTCGCCGGCGACGTAGTGGGTGGCCGGAAACACGAGGATCTCGCTGTGCTCGGCGAGGGTTTCACCGGTGAGCGGGTCGATGGTGGTGATGCGGTCGACGGTGTCGCCGAACATCTCGACCCGCAGCACGCTCTCATCGTAGGACGGGTGGATCTCGATGGTGTCGCCGCGCACACGGAACTTGCCACGACCGAGCGCGATGTCGTTGCGATCGAACTGCAGGTCCACGAGACGCCGCAGGATGCTGCGCATGTCGTAGTCGACGCCGGTGTGCAGTTCGAGCAGTTGCCCCTTGTACTCGGACGGATCGCCCATGCCGTAGATGCAGCTCACGGACGCGACCACGATGGTGTCGCGTCGGGTGAGCAGGGCTGCGGTGGCCGAGTGCCGCAGACGGTCGATCTCGTCGTTGATGGACGAGTCCTTCTCGATGTAGGTGTCGCTGGACGCGATGTACGCCTCGGGTTGGTAGTAGTCGTAGTAGCTGACGAAGTACTCGACGCGATTCTCGGGGAAGAACTCGCGCATCTCCTGGGTCAACTGTGCTGCGAGCGACTTGTTAGGGGCCAGGATCAAC
>JANOET010000138.1:0-5788 GCA_031413415.1 Acidimicrobiaceae bacterium | reverse complement strand
GTATGGGTGACACCAGTGGTGTTCGAGGTGATCTTGTCGGCGGTGATGGTCGTGTTGTTGGCGACGGTCGTGTTGTTGTTGAAACCCAAGCCGGTGTCATTCGCGAGTTGGAGCGTGCCACCGTTGATTTGGAGGGCACCGCTGCCGAGGGCGCCCGCGTTGGTGGTGGCGCGCAACGTTCCACTGTTGAGCGTTGTCGTCCCGGTGCGCACGCGCAGCCACCGCGTCGTCGCCGACGTGTCGATCGGCATCGACGGCCGCTGGATGCTGCTCGCCGACCAGAACCCGATGTACGAGGGCCTCTCCAGCGGCGCGTCCAGCGCGCTGATCACGGCCACGGAGGCCGAGCAGGTCGTCGACAAGCTGCTCCTCGGCAACGGGAGCACCTACGTCCTCTACAACGGGGACGACGACACCGTGACGGCCGACCTCACCGACCCGATCCAGGCGGTCGAGTTCGACCTCCAGCGCGGGGGAGTCACCTACAACCTCTGGGACCGGATGGACACCTACGGCGTCCCGGGCCTGAGCATCGCCATCGTCGAGGGCAACGAGGTGATCTCTGCGCGGGGCTACGGCCTGCTCGACGAAGGCGACGACGCGCCGGTGCTCGGGAACACGCCCTTCGACCTGGCCTCGTTGTCGAAGTTCCCGAGCGGTCTGACCGCCTTGTCGACGCTGGAGGCGCTCAACAGCGACGGCGACACGACGAATGATCTCGACCTCGACGACGACCTGCTCGACGCCACGGTCCTCGCCGGCCACATCGACAACTGGAAGGTGGAGGGTGAAGCCGGTTTGATCGCTGGCTTCCCCGCCGGCCTCCCCGACATGCCCGAGGGGATCACGATGCGTCGCCTGCTGTCGCACACCGCGTCGATGTGGTCGAAGGGCTCGACGCCGGTGCTCGCCACCTACGCCGACGCGAGCCACACCACCCTCGACTGGCTCGAGGGGCTCACCTGCGAGTTCGGCCCGTGCGAGTTCGACGACGAGTACGCCTGGGTGGACAGCTCGCTCGGCGCGCCCGAGTCGGGCTGGACCTACTCGAACTCGGGCTTCCTCGTCGCGCAGGCGATGCTCGAGGACTACACCGGCCAGACCGGCGCGGAGCTGGTCACCGACACCCTGCTTAGCCCGCTCGGACTCACGGACTCTTCGGTCGCCTACCCGGACTACGACGGGATCTTGTCCCGCACCGCCGTGCAGCACGACCCCCTCAGCGGCGCGCAGGACCGCATGCTCTACCCGTGGACCTTCGCGGGCGGCTACGTCGCGTCTCCGGCTGACTACGCCGAGATCGTGATCCTCGCCCTGAACGAAGGCAAGAGCAGCAGCGGGTCGACGGTCCTGTCGACCGCGGTGGTGAGCGACGCCCTGTCGGTCCAGACGGGCGCGGAGGGGACGAGCTACGGCACGGGCGTGAGCCTGCCCGGCGGGAGCGTGACCGAGAGGAACGGGCGGTCCTTTTGGCACAACGGGGCGCATCCCGGCCACACCCGCACCTGGATGTGTGGGGTCCCGGGTGACGACCGCGCGATCGTGATCGCGATCAACATCGACGACCCGTCCAGCGTGGCGACGTCGACGTTGAACCCGCTGTTCGTCGAGATCATCTCCGCCTACGAGCGGTCGGTGGGCTGGAGCGGCAGCGGCTGCGGCGTCTGATCCAATCGCCGGCGATCCTTCGAACCAGGGGCCTCAGGCCCCGGGTTCGAGGCGCGTCCGGTGCTTGTTCAGGGCCTCGACCACCATGGGTGTCATCTCGGGGGCGCCGGCGTCCAGGGTCGCGAAGATCTGGCGCCGCATGCGGGGCTCCCAGAACCGCTGGAGGTGGCCGGCGACGCCGTCGACCGCGGCCACCGGATCGGGCTCGGAGGCGAAGAAACCCGCGATCTCGTTCGCCATCTTCACCAGCTTCGCGGCGTCCATCAGCCCTTCCCCGGCGTGAGCGTGGCCTGCTCCTTGGCGAAGGCCTCGAAGCGCTGTTGCCAGGCCGACTCCGACTCGCCGGACTTGCCCACCTGCACCGCGGTCACCTTGTACTCGGGGCAGTTGGTCGCCCAGTCGGAGTTCTCGGTAGTGACGACGTTCGCGCCCGATTCGGGGTGGTGGAAGGTCGTGTAGACGACGCCCGGCTGCATGCGCTCGGTGAGCACGGCGCGCAGCGTCGTGTCGCCCTTGCGGCTCGTCACGGTGACGAAGTCCCCGTCGACCACGCCGCGCTGCTCGGCGTCGTGGGGGTGGATCTCGAGCACGTCGGCCTCGTGCCAGACGGTGTTCGCGGTGCGCCGGGTCTGGGCGCCGACGTTGTATTGGCTCAAGATCCGGCCGGTGGTGAGGATCAACGGGAAGCGCCGCGTGGTGCGCTCGGGCGTCGGCACGTAGGCGGTGATCACGAACCGGCCCTTGCCGCGTACGAAGGCCTCGGCGTGCATCACCGGGGTGCCGTCGGGGGCGGCTTCGTTGCACGGCCACTGGATGCTGCCGAGCTGGTCGAGCTTCTCGTAGGTGACCCCGGTGAAGGTGGGGGTGAGGCTCGCGATCTCGGCCATGATCTGCGACGGGTGGGTGTAGGGCATCGAATAGCCGAGGGCCTCGCTCAGCGCGACGGTGACCTCCCAGTCGGCCAAACCGGCGAGCGGCGGCGGCATCACCTTGCGGACCCGGCTGATCCGGCGCTCGGCGTTGGTGAAGGTGCCGTCTTTCTCGAGAAAGGAGCTGCCTGGAAGCAAGATATGGGCGTACTTCGCCGTCTCGTTGACGAAGATGTCTTGCACGATCAGGCACTCGAGTGAGGTGAGGTGAGCGCCTTCAACACGTGCTGGGTGTCGGGGTCCGACTGGGCGATGTCTTCGCCTTGCACATACATCGCCTTGAAGGAGCCATCGATCGCGGCGTCGAACATGTTCGGGATCCGCAGCCCGGGTTCGTGATCGATGGCCACGCCCCACACGGTCGAGAACAAGGCGCGCACGGCCGGATCGGAGACGTGGCGGTAGCCGGGCAGCTCGTGGGGGAAGGACCCCATGTCGCAGGCGCCCTGCACGTTGTTCTGGCCCCGCAGCGGATTGACGCCAACGCCTTCGCGGCCAATGTTGCCGGTGACCATGGCCAGGTTGGCGATGGCCATGACGGTGGTCGAACCCTGGCTGTGCTCGGTGACGCCGAGGCCGTAGTAGATGGCACCGTTGCCGCCGCCGGCGAACAGACGGGCAGCAGCGCGCACCTCGTCGGCGGGCACACCGGTGTGCGCCTCCATCGCCTCGGGGCTGTTCTCGGGCTGGGCGACGAATGCGGCCCAGTTGGCGAACTCGGCGGGGTCGCACCGTTCGCGTACGAACTCGTGGTCGACGAGATCTTCGGTGACCACGACGTGCGCGAGCGCGTTGATGACGGCCACGTTGGTGCCGGGTCGCAGTTGGAGATGATGCGCGGCGCGAACGTGAGCCGACCTCACCAGGTCGATGCGACGCGGGTCGACGACCACGATCTGCGCGCCCTCGCGAAGGCGCTTCTTCAGACGCGACGCGAACACCGGGTGGGCGTCGGTGGGGTTGGCGCCGATCAGCAGGACGACGTCGGACATCTCGACCGACTTGAAGTCCTGGGTTCCGGCCGAGGTGCCGAATGCCTGCGACAACCCGAAGCCCGTCGGCGAGTGGCACACGCGGGCGCACGTGTCCACGTTGTTGTTGCCGAACGCCGTGCGGATCATCTTCTGAACGGCGAAGACCTCTTCGTTCGTCGTCCTCGACGAGGTGATGCCGCCGATGGCACCCTGACCGTGGCGGGCCTGGATGTCCTTCAACCGCGCCGCGGTGTACGAGATGGCCTCTTCCCAGGTCACCACGGTCCACTCGTCGGTGATCTTCTCGCGGATCATCGGCTGCATCTGACGGTCCTGGTGCGTGGCGTAACCCCAGGCGAAGCGGCCCTTCACGCACGAATGACCCTCGTTGGCGCCACCGTCCTTGTACGGCGTCATGCGGACGACTTCCTCGCCCTGCAGTTCGGCCTTGAACGAGCAACCGACACCGCAGTACGCGCAGGTGGTGAGCACCGTGCGACGGGGTTGACCCATCTCGATGATCGAGTTCTCGGTGAGGGTGGCCGTGGGGCACACCTGCACGCACGCGCCGCAGCTCACGCAATCACTGTCGAAGAACGAGCCCTTGAACCCGGCCGCGACGCGCGAACCGAATCCACGGCCCTCGATCGTGAGCGCGAACGTGCCCTGCACCTCTTCGCATGCGCGGACGCAGCGCGAGCAGACGATGCACTTCGACGACTCGAACGTGAAGTACGGGTTCGACGTGTCCTTGCCGAGTTCGAGGTGGTTCTCGCCCTCGTAGCCGTAACGGACCTCCCGAAGGCCGACTGCACCGGACATGTCCTGCAGCTCGCAGTCGCCATTCGCGGCACAGGTGAGGCAGTCGAGCGGGTGGTCGCTGATGTACAGCTCCATCACGCCGCGGCGCAGCTTCTCGAGCTTCGGCGACTGTGTGGTGACGTGCATGCCCGGGGCCACCGGCGTGGTGCACGAGGACGGCGTGCCCTTGCGGCCGTCGATCTCGACGAGGCAGAGACGGCACGAGCCGAACGGATCGAGGCGATCGGTCGCGCACAGCTTGGGGATGTCGACACCGCACACGGCGGCGGCGCGCATGACCGAGGTTCCCTCGGGCACGACGATGGTCTGTCCGTCGATCGTGACCTCGACCGTGTCGGGTGCGGGTGTGCGACCACGATCCGCCGGCGGGGTACCGAGGTCGTGCTCGTCGAACAGCACGTTCAGGCTGAGCGTCATGCGCTGGCTCCGTTCACGGAAATTGAAGTCGGGAAGAAGTCGTCGGTGAAGTGCGTGAGCGCGCTGCGCACCGGCAGCGGCGTGAAACCACCCATCGCGCACAGCGATGCGTCGGCCATCACTTCGCACAGGTCGACGAGTGTCTCGATGTTGGCGTCGCGGTCGATGCCGGCCGTGATCTTGTCGATCAGCTCGACGCCGCGTGTGCTGCCGATGCGACACGGGGTGCACTTGCCGCACGACTCAACGGCACAGAACTCCATCGCGAAGCGCGCCATGGCAGCCATGTTCACGGTGTCGTCGAACACCACCATGCTGCCGTGACCGAGCAGCGCACCGGCGGCGTTGAAGGCCTCGTAGTCGACCGGCAGGTCCATCTGCTCGGGCGACAGATATGCGCCGAGCGGACCACCGACCTGCACCGTGCGCACGGGACGGCCGCTCGCCGTGCCACCACCCCATTGCTCGACGATCTCGCGAACCGTGACGCCGAACGGGACTTCGATGATGCCACCTCGCGCCACGTTGCCGGCGAGTTGCACCACCTGGGTGCCACGGCTCCGGCCGTGTCCGAGCGCCTGGTACGCACCGGCGCCGTCGGCGAGCACCGACGGCAGCGCGGCCAGGCTGAGCACGTTGTTGATGACCGTGGGCTTGCCCCACAGGCCTTCGATGGCGGGCAGTGGCGGCTTGGCGCGCACGATGCCGCGCCGGCCCTCGATGCTCTCCATCAGTGCCGTCTCCTCGCCGCAGATGTACGCGCCGGCGCCGATGCGTACGTGCAGACGGAAGACATGGTCGCTGCCCAGGATGCCCGCACCGTTGCCGACGCCAGGCGTGTTTTGGTTCGGCGCCTCGAGCGACGTCAGCCAGCCGAGCGTCTCGGCCGTGGCGATGGCCGACCGCATCGTCGCGATCGCGTCGGGATACTCGCTGCGGATGTAGATGTACCCGTCGGTGGCACCGACGGCGACGCCG
>JANOET010000137.1:0-3629 GCA_031413415.1 Acidimicrobiaceae bacterium | reverse complement strand
GGCGCGGTCGCGCACTCGGCGGACGTCGCGCATGTCGGCACCCTCGTGGTGCTGGTGTCCGGCGAGGACGGCGACGCGCAGCGACAGGTCGGCGGGCAGGTCGTCGGGCCGACCGCGAAAGATGTCGCGTTCGTCGAGCAGCGCAGCGATGACGCACGCCAACCCGCGATCATTCGGCGACGCGGCGTCGACCATGCCCGCCAATCGGGGGTGGAGCGGAAGCGCCAGCATCCGCCGGCCGCGGTCCGTGATCCGGCCGCCGGCGTCGAGCGCGCCGAGCCGCTGGAGCAGTTCCACACCTTGCTGCAGTGCACGCGTGGGCGGCGGGTCGGCCCACCGAAGTCGGTCGGCGGCCGTGCCCCATGCGGCCAACTCGAGCGCGAGGCTGCTGAGGTCGACCTGGGTGATCTCGGCCTCGAGGTGTGCGCGGCGGGTGCCGTGTTCGAGCTTGCTCCACAGTCGGTACGCGGCGCCCGGCTCGGTGCGCCCGGCGCGGCCGGCACGCTGGTCGGCCGAGGCGCGACTGGTGCTGACGGTGGTCAGTCGTGACATGCCGGTGCGCTGGTCGAAGCGGGGCACGCGGGCGAGTCCGGCGTCGACCACGACGCGCACACCGTCGACGGTGAGCGACGACTCGGCGATGTCGGTGCTCAGCACCACCCGTCGACGACCCGGGGGCGAGGGCTGCAGCGCGTGATCCTGCTCGGCGAGCGACAGCGCGCCGGCCAGCGGGTAGACGTCGACGTTCGGCGGGACGACGGGCTCGAGCAACCCCTGCACGCGACGGATCTCACCGATGCCGGGCAGGAACACCAGGATGTCGCCGGTCTGTTCGCGCAGCGCACGACCCACGAGCGCGGCCATCGCCTCGGCCGTGCGCTGCGATCCGGGCCGGTCCTGCTTGGCCAGTGGCGCCCAGACCAGGTCCACCGGGTGCATCCGCCCGTCACTGTGGGCAACCGGCGTGTCGGCACCCAGCACGGCGAGAAGGCCTTTCGTGTCCGGAGTGGCGGACATCGCGAGGATGCGCAGGTCGGGTCGCACCTCGTCGCGAGCGTCGAGCGCCAGCGCGAGGCCCAGGTCGGTGGGCAGGTTCCGTTCGTGCACCTCGTCGAACACCACCAGCCCGCAGCCGTCGAGCGTCGGGTCGTGCTGCAGGCGCCGCGTGAGCACACCCTCGGTGACGACCTCGATGCGCGTATGCGGACCGATGTGGCGCTCGTCGCGGGTCTGGTAGCCGACCGTGTCGCCGACACGTTCGCCGAGCAGCGATGCCATCCGGTGCGCAGCGGCGCGGGTGGCGAGTCGTCGTGGCTCGAGCACGACGATCCGACGCCCCGACAGCCACGGCTCGTCGAGCAGCATCAGCGGGATCAGCGTCGTCTTGCCGGCACCGGGCGGCGCGACGAGGATCGCCGACGTGCCGTCGCGCAACGCGGCGACGACGGCGGGGAGCGCCTCGAGAACCGGAAGGTCCGGCGGCTCGAAGGGCACCAGGATCAGCCCGAGCGGATCAGCCCTGGGCGGGCGTGCCGTGGAACGGCGACGGGTCGCCGGAGGAGGGGATGATCGGCGGCAACCACGACGTCATGTCGGCGATGTGCTTGGCGAGGGTGCGCCACTCGGCGGGGTCCCATCCCTCGGTGGACTGCACGTTGCCGTTGCCCTGCACGAACACGAACGCCGGCAAGGTGGACAGCCCGAGGCCCTTCACGAACGAACGGTCGGCGTCGCAGAACACCATGAACTGGTCGACGAGTGGCCCGAGGAATTGCGTGGCCTCGTCGGGAGTGCACGTGAGGATCAGGTTGACGCGCACGTCGGCGCCACGGAACGCATCGAGGATGCGGGTGGCTGTGGGCAGGATCCACGAGCTCTCGTTCGTGAACGGGTCGAGCACCACGCTTGCGAGATGGAACGTCGTCACCCACTCGTGCAGGGGACGCGATTCACCCGAGACGGCGGTGAGGTTCAGATCGAGAGCGACGGTGCTGGCCACGGGGATGAACGGTAGCGCAGCAGGCGGCCCTCGGCCCATCTCGCCAGGACCGGCGGGCTCGGGTAGCTTCGACGCGGTGCATCCCATCGAGCGACTCCGCTACCTGGCTCGGTCCAGCGGCGCGGATCAGCGTGTGCTCGTGGGTGAGACCGCGTCGGCGCTGCGTGCGCTCCGGATGGACCCTGCCGGGCTGGTGGTGAGCTGTCGTCGTATCGTCGAACGCCACCCCACGTCGGGCCCGCTGTGGTGGCTGTGCGCGCACATCCTCACCGCAGCCGACCCCTCGCAGGCCGCACGCGACTTACCCCACCTGCTCGAAATGGACCCCACGCCCAACCTGTTGGCCGACTCGCTGCCCGAGGACGCGACCGTCCTGGTGGTCGGGTGGCCCGACCTCGCCGGTGAGGCGTGCATCGAACGAGGCGACCTGACGGTGCTGACCGTCGACGCCGACGACCAGGGCGCGTCGTTCGTGCGTCGTCTCGAACGCAACGACGTGGTGGCCGAGATCGTCGAGCCGGCGCGCATCGGTGCGGCGGTGTTGGCGGCGGACCTGGTGCTGGTCGAGGCGACCGCGGCAGGGGCGACCGAGTTCCTGGCCTCGCCCGGGTCGCGTGCCGTTGCCTCGGTGGCGTACTGCAGCGACATCCCGGTGTGGGCCGTCGTCGGTCGCGGTCGCGTGCTCCCCGAGGCCGGTTTCACGTCGCTGGTCGAGCGCGTGTCCGCAGTGCGCGTTCCATGGGACGCCGAAGCCGACGTCGTGCCGCTCGCGCTCGCCACCTACCTGGCCAACGAGCACGGTGTCAGCGAGGCCGCCGACGTGCGCCTCGCAGCCGAGTGCCCTCTGGCCCAGGAGTTGCTGCGGTGAGCGCAGACGACAGCATCGCGGTGGTCGGCAGTGTCGCTGCGGCGGGCAGCGTGGCCGTCGCGGGCAGTGTCGCGACCGCCGGCAGTGTCGCGGTCGCGGGCAGCGTGGCCACTGCCGGCAGTGTCGCGGTCGCGGGAAGTGCCGCCACCGCTGGCTCGATCCTCGTCGCTGGCAGTGCGGCCACCGCAGGGAGCGCCGACGTGCGCTGGAGCCTGCTCACGGTGCTCGGCGTGCGCATCCGCGCCTGCATCGCCACGTTCGCCTGCATCACGTGCACCCGCTGCATCGCGTGTGTCGGTTGCGTGGATTGCGTCGGCTGCGTGGGGTGTGTGGGCTGTGTCGGCCTCCGCGGCGCCGTCGGTCAACGCGGCGTCCGCGCCGCCTGAGACCCGGTGCAGGCATGTGACGGGCCGATGGGGACCAAGGGTGTCGCTCCGCTCGAGGGCGCCACCTGCACTGCCACCCGCACATATCAACAGCTATGCGCTACCTCAGGAAGGATCATCAGCGGTTGTACGCGATGACGAACCTCGTACCGGTTCGCAGCTCGAGAGTGCGAGTGCACCGACAGCGACCGTCCCACAAGAAATGCCTCGCACAATCTCCCCCGATCCTTCGGCGGTCTGCCTGCTCGAGCAACAGCCGCGTCACGCGAGGAAGTGCAGAATGCCCCTAAGGGGCCGCGTTGTCCAGCGACCTCACGGCGGATCGGCGTGGTCAGGCTTCGTCGTTCGACGACTCCGCTGAGGTCGGTTGCGCGTG
>JANOET010000136.1:0-1908 GCA_031413415.1 Acidimicrobiaceae bacterium | reverse complement strand
GCGTCAACACCGAGGCTGACGTCGTGTGGGTTGACGGCCACAGCGACTACGGCCATGCGTTCGAGGTGTTCTGGGAGCGCTACGGCAAGGACGTCGGTCCGAAGACCACCGTGCTGCTGCTCGGCGATGCGCGCAACAACTATCACGCGTCGCAGGCCTGGGTCATCAAGGAGATCCGCCAGAAGGCGCGCCACGTGTACTGGCTGAATCCCGAGCCGAAGAGCTACTGGAACACCGGCGACTCCATCGTCGGCGATTACGGCACCCACACCGACGGTGTCTACGAGTGCCGCAATCTGCGTCAGCTCGAGGGTTTCGTCGAAAAGCTCGCCTGACGGCCGGCCGTTCGTGCGACGGTTCGGGATTGCGACCCAACTGCGGCTCGATGCCGTGGTCTTCGGCTACTTCATGCCGATCGGCATGTTGTTCGTCGGGGTCGCCCGCTTCGTACGCGAAGAACTGGGTGGTGGCGACTTCGTCGTCGGTCTGGCGACCACGATCTTCTTCGTGAGCGCGATCGTCGCTCGTCCGCTGGCCGGCCGGGCGATGGACCGCATCGGCCGCCGCCCGTTCATCGTGCCCCCGTTGCTGGCGATGGCGCTCACCACCGCCCTCATCGGTATGAGCACGGAAGTGTGGATGGTGGTCGCGCTGCGCGTGGTGCAGGGGGCCGTCGGGTCGATGCTGTACACGGCGCTCGTGGCGACGGCCACCGACCTCGCTCCACCCGCGCGCCGCGGCGCGGCGGTGGCTCGGCTGAGCGTGATGGTCTACCTCGGCTTCGCGATCGGTCCGTTCGCTGGCGAGTACCTCTTCGATCGGCACCAGTGGTGGCTGTTCGCAGTCGCGGGGGCGTTGACGCTGGTGTCGGCGCTCGTGGCGCTGGGGCTGCCCGAGACCAAACCCGAGCACGGGGGAGTGGCTCCGCCGCAGGCGGCATGGTCGGCGATGGTGCGAATGGTCGCCCGGCCGGGCGTCGCCCAGGCCACGGTCGGCTTCGGCTATGCGTGTCTGATCAGCTTTCTGCCGAAGTACTCGCGTGAGGTGGGGCTGGGCTCCTCTGGCCCGCTGTTCCTCACCTTCGCGCTGTTCACCCTGGTGGTGCGTGCGGTCAGCGGCCCGCTCGGCGACCGCTCCGGCTACGCCGTGGTGGCGCTGCCGGGCGTGGCGTGCATCGGCCTCGGCCTCGGTGGTCTGGCGCTCGCGCCGCACGCCTGGTTGGCGTTCCCCGCCATCGCCCTGGTGGGTGTCGGGTTCGGCGCGTCGTTCCCGGCGCTCACGGCCATCGCCGCGCAACGTGCACCCGATGTCGCTCGCGCCGCCGCGCTGGGCACGTTCCTCAGCTTCAACGACCTCGGCAGCGCGGTGGCCGGTCCACTCGTGGGTGCGATCGCCGAACAGGTCGGGTTCCGCTGGGTCTACGGCGTGCCGGCGATCGTCTCCGTGGTCGGCGCAGCCCTTGTCGTCACCATGCTCCCCAAGCGCACCCCCGTCCGCGCCTGACTCGGTCAGCTGCGCTGGTAGTTGGGGGCTTCCTTGGTGATGGTGACATCGTGGGGGTGGCTCTCGTTGCGGCCGGCGGTGGTGACCCGCATGAACCGGGCGCCGCGGAGTGCGTCGAGTGTGGCTGCACCGGCGTAGCCCATGCCGCTGCGCAGGCCGCCGACGAGCTGGTAGACGACGTCGCCGAGCGTGCCGGCGTACGGCACCCGACCCTCGATGCCCTCGGGCACGAGCTTGCGCGAGGTGCCGGCCAGCTCGCTCTGTCCACCGGCCGACTGGGCGGTGGCGTAGCGGTCGGCGCCAAGGCCCTGCATCGCGCCCATCGAACCCATGCCGCGGTAGCTCTTGTAGCGGCGGCCTTCGAACAGCTCGAGCTCGCCCGGCGCCTCGTCGGTTCCGGCCAGC
>JANOET010000135.1:0-3075 GCA_031413415.1 Acidimicrobiaceae bacterium | reverse complement strand
GACACGTCGAGCGCACTGGTGGGCTCGTCGCACACGACGATGCGCGGGTCGCCGGCGAACGCACGAGCGATGGCCACGCGCTGCTTCAGGCCGCCCGACAGCTGCCGCGGCTTGAGGTCGAGGTGGCGCGGCGTGAGGCGCAGGTGTGCCGCAAGGGCCTCGACACGTGCGTTGGCCTCGTCGCCCTTGACGCCGGTGAGCTTCTCGACACTGCGCACCAGAATGCGCCGCACGGACCAGCTGCGGTTGAGCGCCGAGTCCGGGTTCTGGAAGATCATCTGCATCGACCGCTTCTCGTCGGCCGAGCGGCCGGTGGTGAGCGCGGCGACCTTCTTGCCGTCGAGCGACACCGTGCCGCCTTCGTCGGCTGCCTCGATGCCGAGCAACGTCTTCGCCAGCGTCGACTTGCCCGAGCCGGACTCGCCCACGATGCCGAGGGTTTCGCCTTCGGTGAGGCCCAAATCGACGTCGACGAGCGCCGGCACGGCCGAGTTGCGCTGACGGAACGTCTTGGACACATGGCTGAGCTCGAGCACCTCGCCGCGGTCGCCGGCCGGCGCCAGCACCGAGATGGCGACATCGGTGTCGAGGGCCTCGGTCATCTCGCCGAGGCGATCGACGTGATGGCACCGCGAAAAACGGAGCCCGTCGGTGCCGATCGGTACCACAGGCGGCGCCTCGGTACGGCACAGGTCGGAGGCCAGAGCACAGCGGTCGAGGAACACGCAGGTCGGCAGGTCGCTGCCGATGAGCGGCAGGATGCCCGGGATGGTGGCCAAGGCGCGCTCGGTCTTGCGAACGCCTCGGCGAGGCAGCGAGCGCAGCAGACCGAGCGTGTACGGGTGCTGCGGCGAGTCGAAGACTTCGGCGCTGGGCCCCTCCTCGACGACGCGGCCGGCGTACATCACGCCGACGCGGTCGCACAAAGAGCGGATGATGCCCAGGTTGTGGGCGATCAACAGCACGGCGGCATCGCTCTCGCTGCGCAGCACACGCACGAGGTCGAGTACCTCCGCTTCGACCGTGGCATCGAGACCCGTGGTGGGCTCGTCGAGCACCAGCAATTTCGGATCGCATGCCAGTGCCATCGCGATGACCACGCGCTGCTGCATACCACCGGAGAGCTGGAACGGGTAGCGATCCATCACACGGGTCGGGTCGGCGATGCGCACCTTGCGCAACGACTCGAGGGCCATTGCTTCGGCGGTCTTCGAATCGTGCCCGAGCAAGGTGAAGCTCTCGATGATCTGCTTGCCGATCCGGAGCGTGGGGTTCATCGCCAACGCGGGATCCTGGTACACCATCGAAGCGTCGCGCGAGCGGAACGCCCGAAGCCGGTCGTTGCTCATCGCGGTGACGTCCTGGCCGTCGACGAGCACCTGGCCGCCGATGATCCGCCCATTGCGAGGCAGGTAGCGCAGGGCGGCGTAGGCCGTGGTGCTCTTCCCGCATCCGGACTCCCCCACGAGACCGTACGCCTCGCCGGGGGCGATGGAGAACGACACGCCGCGAAGGACTTCGCGGTCGATGCCACGAACCTCGTACACCACCTCGAGGTCGCGGACCTCGAGGGCCGAGACAGCAGCCGTACGCGTGGGGGTGGTCTGCATGTCGGTCATGACGCCTCCAACACCGACTGCACCGAGTCGGCGATCAGGTTGACGGCGATCACCAGGCTGGCAATGGCCATCGCGGGGAAGAACGTGGTCCACCAGATGCCGGCGCTGATCGAGTTGAAGCCCTCGCTCACCTGCGCACCCCAGTCGGGCGAGGGAGGCGGCGGACCGGCACCGAGGAACGACAGCGTGGCGATGGTGAAGACTGCGTAGCCGACGCGCACGGTGAGCTCGACGATGATCGGCCCGGACACGTTCGGCAACACTTCCTTGAACATGATGAACACCTGCGACTCACCACGCAGACGTGCCGACGTGACGTAGTCGAGATCACGCTCGGCGAGCACGGCGGATCGAACCGTGCGGGCGACGACCGGCGTGAACAGCACTGCCACGACCCCGAGCACCACCCACGAGGAGTTGCCCAGCGTGGTGATGGCCAGCAGCGCGATGAGCACCACCGGCAGGGCGAGGAACGCCTCGACGATGCGGCTCAGCACCATGTCGACGCGCTTGCCGAGATAGCCCATCGTGAGGCCCAGGATGACACCGAGGAGCACGCCGATGATGGCTGCAGCGGGCGCGATCTTCAACACGTCGCGTGCACCGGCCATCACTCGCGACAGCACGTCGCGACCGGTCTTGTCGGTGCCGAACCAGAAGTCCGAGTTCGGCGACAGGTGCGGCTTGTCACGGAAGTCGAGCGGGTCGTGAGGGGTGATGCGCTCGCCCAAGATGGCGCACACCACCCAGAACAGGGCGATGATGTTGCCGATGATGAACGACGGCCGGCGGCGGATGAGCCGCCAGTTCTCGCGGCGTGCCTGCTTGCGCTCGCTCGGAGCCGTGGCCGGTACCGCGGTGGATGGCATGAGCATGTCGATGCCCGGGGTGGACACCAACTCTTCCGGCGGAGGGGTGAGGTTGTGGGATTCGCTCACTTCGAGGCCTCCAATCGGACACGGGGGTTGAGCACTGCGATCAGCAGGTCGGCGCCCAGCGTTGACAGCATGTAGATGATGCCCACGAGCAGCACGGCACCTTGCAGGACGGGTATGTCCTTCTTGCCGACCGCGATGAGCATCGTCGAGCCGAGGCCCGAGTAGTTGAAGACCTTCTCGACGCCGATGATGCCGCCGAACAGATAACCGATCTGCACGCTGATGACCGTGATGGTCGGGGCCAGCGCGTTGCGCAGCACATGTCGTCGCATCACCTGCTGCGACGACAGACCCTTCATGGTCGCGGTTCGCGCATAGTCCGAATGCTGCGCGGCGATCACGCCCGATCTGGTCATTCGCGCGATGTAGCCGAAGTAGGCGATGGCCATGGCGAGTGCCGGGGTGAACAGATACCTGATCTGTTCGAGGATGCCCGCGCCGTCGGGAGGGTTGGCGAACACCTTGCCGATCTGCCAGTGCACGCAGAACACCGACAGCAGCACGGCCGCCGACACGAA
>JANOET010000134.1:0-13411 GCA_031413415.1 Acidimicrobiaceae bacterium | reverse complement strand
GTGCTCGATCTGATCTGCGACGTCGGAGACCAACACGCCGTCGTCGAGGCGTTGCACCACACGGTCGACGCGCTCGGTCGGCTGGATTCGTGCTTCGTGAACGCCGGTGTGAGCGGTCAGGCCGAGAGCTTCGTGTCCATGAGCGACGAGGAATGGCATCGCGTGCTCCGCGTGAACCTCGACGGCGCGTTCTACACGGCGCAGGAGGCCGTCAAGCAGATGGTGGCGCAGTCGCCCCGGGGTGGCTCAGTGGTGTTCACCACGTCGGGTTCGGCGCTGTACGGGCAGCAGCGCGGGCAGCACTACGGCGGCAGCAAGGGTGCGCTCATCGCGATGATGAAGGGCATCGCGGTCGAGCACGCACGTCACGCGATCCGCTGCAACGCCATCTTGCCGGGGTGGGTCGAGAGCGAGATGAGCGCGCCAGCACTGGGCTGGCAGAAGTTCGTCGACAACGTGATGCCGCGGGTTCCGATGCGCCGGTGGGGTACTCCCGCCGACCTCGCGGGAATCGCGGTCTACCTCGCCAGCGGGGCGAGCAGTTGGCACACGGGCGACGTCATCACGATCGACGGCGGCTACCACTCGTTCTGAAACACTACGGGGATGGACGAATCCGCACCCCGTACCGTCGACGGTCACGCCGGCCAGCAGGCCATCGCCGCCATCACGGCGTTCGGCACCGACACGATGTTCACGCTGAACGGTGCGCACATCTGGCCGTTCTACGAGGGTGCCCGCGACCACGGCATGCGTGTCGTGGACACCCGCCACGAGCAGACCGCCACGTTCGCCGCAGAGGCGTACGCCAAGCTCACCCGCAAGCCCGGGCTGGCCGTGCTCACCGCAGGGCCCGGCATCACCAACGGGACGTCGGCCATCACGTCCGCCTTCTTCAACGGCACACCGCTCGTCGTGCTCGGTGGTCGAGCGGCGGAGGCGCGGTGGGGCAGTGGCTCGCTGCAGGAGTTCGATCACGTCCCCGTGCTCACTCCCATCACCAAGCACGCCGCAACGGTGAAGGATCCCGCGGGTGCCGCCGCGGCGGTGCACGCCGCGGCGACGCTCGCGATGACACCGCACCGCGGACCGACCTTCCTCGACTTCCCGTTCGACACGGTCTTCACGCCGGCGTCGGTGGAGGTGCCCCAAGCGGGTGAGTGCACTGGCCTCGGCGCGGCGCCCGACGACGACGCGGTCGCCGAACTCGCTGCCGCGGTGGCCACCGCCGAGCGGCCCGCGTTCATCGTCGGCAGCGACGTCTACTGGGACGGCGCCTGGGAGCCGTTGCGCGCCGCAGCCGAACACCTCGGTGTGCCGTGCTTCTTCAACGGCCTCGGACGGGGCACGCTTCCCGCCGATCATCCGCTGGCGTTCCTGCGCACCCGCGGTCTGCTGAAGGCGCGCGCCGACCTCGTGGTGGTGCTCGGCACACCGCTCGACTTCCGACTCGGCTTCGGCCGGTTCGGCAACGCCCGGGTGGCACACGTGGTCGACTCCGTCGGCCAGAAGGCCGAGCATGTCGACGTGCTGACGGTCGCCGGTGATGCCAACCTCGTCCTGCGTGCGCTGGCCGATCACACCGGTTCGCGGGTGGATCACACCAACTGGATCACCGAGTTGCGCACTGCCGAGGAGGCCGGTCGTGCGGCAGATCGGGTGTTGCTCGACGCGGACAGCACGCCCATCAAGCCCAGTCGCATCTACGGCGAACTTGCCCGCCGACTCGAACGCGACGCGGTGGTCATCTGCGATGGCGGCGACTTCGCCAGCTACGCCGGCAAGTTCGTCGAGGTCTTCCAGCCAGGCTGCTGGCTCGACACGGGTCCGTTCGGGTGCCTGGGCAACGGGCCCGGCTACGCGATCGCCGCCCGGGTCGCGCGGCCCGAGAGCCAGATCGTGCTGCTGCTCGGCGACGGTGCAGCCGGTTTCAGCCTGATGGACGTCGACTCGATGGTTCGCCACGGCCTGCCCGTGGTGATGATCGTCGGCAACAACGGCATCTGGGGACTCGAGAAGCATCCGATGCAATTCATCTACGACGGCTGGGACATGGCGTGCGACCTGCAACCCGAGTTGCGGTACGACGATGTCGTGAAGGCGCTCGGTGGTGCCGGTGAAACGGTGCGCGATCCGTCACAGATCGGCCCGGCGCTCGACCGTGCCTTCGCATCGGGCGTCCCCTACCTGGTGAACGTGCTCACCGATCCGGGCGACGTCTACCCGCGCACCAGCAACCTGGGCTAGTCGCAGGCACCGCCGGGCTGCACGACGACCTGTCCATCGGGAGTGACGTCCACCAGGTCCGAGAGCGATCGGAGGTACTTCGGTGCCAGCTCCGCCTCGGACGTGGGCGCTCGACTCTCGAGGATCGAGAAGTTGTCGACCGCCGTCCGGTAGTCGCGCAGTGCCTGGTTGCACTGCAGTGCGGAGGCCTTCTGGATGCCGCCGAGGCCGTTCGACTGGGTCCTGGCCATCTCCGAACACGCGGCAAGGGACGACAGCCCGATGGCGAGGGCGGCGAGCGTCGTGAGGTTGTGCTTCATCGAGTCTTGTCCATGAATCGGTCGACCTCCACCAGGACTCGGGTGACGCGACCTGCTGCCACCACACCTTTGGTATCGGACGCCGAAACCATGAACGTGAGCCGTCTGCCCTCGATCTTTTCGAGAATCGCCTCGGCCTCGACCACATCACCGACCGGAGTGGGTTGGAGATGGTCGACCTGGACGCGCATGCCGACCGTCGTGGACCCTTCGGCGAGGTGCCCGGCGAGGGCGGCGCATGTGGCCTGTTCGAGCAGGGCGACGATGCGCGGGGTGGCCAACACCAGGACCGAACCGGACCGCATGGCCAGGGCCGTGTCGGCCTCGGTGACCTCCATGCGAGCCGCGCCCTTGAGTCCGACGACTGCGCTCACATCGGTCAGGCTATGCCCTCGCCGCGGGGCCCGGCGAACTTCCGGATCGGTAGAGTTCCCTGCGTGATCGACAGCGACGTATTGGAACGGGTGTTGGGGGCGGCGGTTCGGACGGGTGCCGAGTTCGCCGAGGTGTACGCAGAGGACAAGCGGTCCACGTCCGCCGGCCTCGACGACGGGCGGGTCGAGCAGGTGACCAGCGGCCGCGACCGAGGTGCTGGCATCAGGGTCGTCAAGGGCGACACCACCGGCTTCGCCCATACCGCCGACCTCAGCGAGGACGGTCTGCTCGCGGCCGCGGCCGCTGCTGCTGCGGCCGCCAGCCAGGGCGACGGCCGTACCCGCACCATCTCGCTCACCCGGGGTCCGGTTCGCACGGTCAGCACTGTCGAGCAGTTCCCCGAAGACGTGCGCAAGGCCGACAAGGTGGCCGTGCTGCAGCGCCTCGACGATGTGGCGCGCAGCGTTGGTGGCGCCATCGTCCAGGTCAGCGCCGGCTACGGCGACAGCCACAAGCGCATGCTGGTCGCCAACACCGATGGCGTGTTCGTCACCGACGAACAGGTCCGCACGCTCGTTCGGGTCAGCGTCGTCGCCAACGGTGACTCGGGCATGCAGACCGGCTACCAGAGCGCCGGACACACCATCGGCTTCGAGTTGTTCGACCGAGTCGACATCGACGAACTCGCCCGCGACGCCGCCCGACAGGCACTCACCAAGCTGGTGGCCCGCCCGGCGCCCAGCGGGGCATTGCCCGTGGTCATCAAGCGTGGCTCGGGCGGAGTCCTGTTCCACGAGGCCTGCGGGCACGGCCTCGAAGCCGATCTCGTGGCCAAGGGTGGCAGCGTCTACAAGGGCAAGAAGGGCGAACTGGTCGCGTCGCCGCTCGTCACCCTGGTCGACGACGGCACGATGAACGGCGAGTGGGGCGCCATCGGCTACGACGACGAGGGCCACGCGAGCCAGTACAACGTGCTCATCCAGGACGGCGTGCTCACCGACTACATGTGGGACTACCTCCGTGCCCGCAAGGAAGGCCGGCCGCAGAGCGGCAACGGTCGTCGACAGAGTTACCAGCACCTCCCGATGGTGCGAATGACGAACACGTACGTCCTGAACGGCACCGAGGACCCCGACGAGATCGTGCGCGCCACCGACCACGGTGTGTACGTCGCCAAACTCGGCGGCGGCAGCGTGAACACCGCGACCGGCGACTTCGTGTTCGGCATGACCGAGGCCTACCTCATCGAGGATGGTCAGATCACCGAGCCGCTGCGCGAGGGCAACCTCATCGGCAACGGTCCGCAGGTGCTCAGCGACATCGACCTGATGGGCAACGACTTCCAGATGGGCAACCCGGGCATGTGCGGCAAGGACGGTCAGGGAGTTCCGGTTGGCGACGGTCAGCCCACCCTGCGGGTGAAGAGCCTGACGATCGGCGGTACTGCGTCGTGAGCGACGAACTGCTGGCCCTCGCCGATCGCGTCGTGGCACAGGCGCAACCGGGTGAACAGGTCGAGGCGTTCGTGTCGCGCGACCACGAGACCGACATCCGCATTTACGAAGGTGACGTCGAGCACTTCGTCAGCGCCCAGAGCGAGGGAATCGGCATCCGCATCATCCGCGACGGTCGCACCGGTTTCGCCTACGCCGGCACGCTCGATCCCTCGGCCATCGCGGAGGTGCTGGCCGAGGCGCGAGACAACGTCGACTTCGGTACTCACGACGAATGGGCCGGTCTCGCCGAGCCCGACGGCGTCGACGTGGTGCCGCAGACGCTGTGGAGCGATCGGCTCGCTGGGTACGCGACCGAGGGGAAGATTCAGCTCGCCAAGGATCTCGAGCGGATCACGTTGGCCGTCGACACCCGAGTCCGCATCGACGACGCCAACTACGCCGACGTGAGCACCGAATCGGCCGTCGCCTCCACCACCGGCATCCGTCGCTCCGGTCGCGAGAACGGCTGCTACGTCAGCGTCAGCACCATGGCCGACGACGGCGACGAGACGCAGACCGGGTTCGGCTTCAGTGTCGGCCGGTCGCCCGACGAGTTCGACCTCGACAAGGCGGCCGGAGAGGCCGCCGACAGGGCGACTCGCCTGCTGGGCGCCACCAAGCCCGACAGCAAGCGCACCACCGTGGTTTTCGACCCGTACGTCACCGCGATGCTGCTCGGTGTCGTGTCCAGCACCTTGAACGGCGAGGCGGTGGCGAAGGGCCGCAGCCTGTTCAAGGACCGGGTCGGCGACCAGGTCGCCCACCCCTTGTTCACGTTGGTCGACGACCCCACCAACCCGCTGGCCTACACCGCCACCGATCTCGACGGCGAAGGGCTCGCTGCGCGTCGCAACGTGCTCATCTCCGACGGTGTCCTGCATGGTTTCGTGCACAACACCTACAGCGGTCGCCGTGTCGGCGCGGCGAGCACGGGCAACGCCGTTCGTGCCGGCTTCAAGGGCTCGCCCGGCGTCGGCTGCCTCGCATTGCAGCTCACGCCCGGCACGCGCGACCAGGCTGCCCTCATCGCCGACGTCGACGACGGCGTGCTCATCACCTCGGTGCAGGGCCTGCACAGCGGCGTGAACCCCATCAGCGGCGACTTCTCGGTCGGTGGGTCGGGCCTGCACATCACCAACGGCGTCGTCGGCAAACCGATTCGCGAGTTCACCATCGCCTCCACGCTCCAGCGCATGCTGCTCGACGTGGTCGAGGTCGGCGGCGACGTCGACTGGCTGCCCATGCGCGCCGCCGGCGTCAGCCTCGTCATCCGCGACGTCACCGTCTCGGGCTCCTGACCTGCGCATGCCGGCACCGTCCGCTGCCGCGGTCGAACGTCATCCTCACCTTGCCGAGCCGTTGCTGGCCGGGTGGGTGCGGGTCGACCTGCACACCCACACGATGTGGAGCGGCGACAGCACGACCACGCCCGACGAGGTGGAGGAGGCAGTCGTGGCCAGTGGCCTCGACGTGTTGTGCATCACCGACCACAACGCCATCCGCGGCGCCACCGAGCTGGCCGAGCGGCTGCCGTGCCGGGTGATCGTCGGCGAGGAACTGCGCACGCATGCCGGTGAGATCATCGGGCTGTTCCTCACCGAACGCATCCCGATGGGCACGCCGCCCGCAGAAGCGGCGCAGGCCATCCGTGCTCAGGGCGGCGTCGTCTATGTACCGCACCCGTTCGACCCGATGCGCCGGAACATGGCCGAGTCGGCGCTGTACGACCTGGCGCGCGCCGGCCTGCTCGACGCGGTCGAGGTGCTCAACGCGAAGACGTCGCTGCGCAGCCTGAACGAGCGCGCCCGCGGGTTCGCCGACGAGTTCTCCCTCGCTGCTGGCGGAGGAAGCGACGCCCACGTGCCGAATGCGCTGGGCGCGGCGTATGTCGAGATGCCCGACTTCGACGGACCGTCCGACTTCCTGGCCAAGCTGCCGCTCGGTCGCGTGGTGGGTCACCACTGGGACGAGCACCGACCGTGGACCCCGCGCATCCTCCCGAGCGTGTCCACCGACTAGAACGGTTCACCGTGCCCATCTTCCACGCCATCGTGCTCGGCCTCGTGCAGGGACTGTCCGAGTTCCTGCCCATCTCGTCGAGCGGTCATCTGCTGATCGTGCCGTGGATCTTCGGGTGGAACGACTTCACCGACCCGTCGGTCGAGAAGGCGTTCGACGTCTCGCTGCACCTCGGCACGCTCGTCGCCGTCTGTGCCTACTTCCGCAAGGACCTCGTCGTCTACGTGCGCGAAGGGCTGCGGCTGGTCCTGCAGCGCGAGAAGCCGGTGAACCCCGAGGGTCGGCTGGCCTGGTTCCTCGTGCTGTCCTCGGTCCCTGCGGCGATCGTCGGTGCGGTCGCCGAGAAGACCATCGACAACAAACTCGGCACCCCTGGCCTCATTGCACTTTCGATGGTCGTGTTCGCCCTGCTGCTGTGGTGGGCCGACCGGCGCGCCGGCGCACGCACGCTCGAGGACTACACGATGGGCGACTCGCTGAAGGTGGGGGCCGCGCAGGTGCTGGCGTTGAACCCGGGCACGTCGCGCAGCGGTATCACCATCACCGCGGCCAGGTTCCTGGGGTTCGACCGCGATTCGGCGGCGCGAGCCAGCTTCCTGATGGCCATCCCCGTCACGGCCGGTGCGGTGGCGTTCAAGATGGCCAAGCTGTTCGCCGACGGCATCCCCGACGGTCTCGGTGTGCCCATGATCGTCGGAATCATCACGTCGGGTCTCGCCGGTTGGTTCGCAGTGTGGGGAACGCTGCGCCTGGTCCGGACGCGGTCGTTCACGCCCTTCGTCATCTACCGCCTCGGCGTCGCCGGACTGATCTGGACGTTGATGCTCACCGGCGTACGTTGAGTCGACGCCGATCGTCCCGCAGGGTGTTCTCCAGGAACTCAAGTTCCTGGAGAGCTACCTAGGCTGGCGGGATGTCGATCGTTCTCCAAACCGTGCCCCTCGGGTTCCAGTGGCCCACTGTCGACCCGTTCCTGTTCTGCGTGCACCACCTCGACCGCTACCCGGCGGGCACGGCCGAGTTCGGTCCGCAGGCGTCGCTCGCCGGCCGCAACATCGGCAACGACTTCGAGCCCAAGGACGGCTGGCGGATGTACCACGGCAGCACCGTGCCCGGATTCCCCGAGCATCCGCATCGTGGCTTCGAAACGGTGACGTTCGCTCGCAAGGGATTCATCGACCACAGCGATTCCATGGGTGCAGCGGCGCGCTTCGGGCGGGGCGATGTGCAGTGGATGACCGCGGGTCGCGGTGTGGTGCACAGTGAGATGTTCCCGCTGCTGTCCACCGACGGCGACAACACCGTCGAGCTGTTCCAGATCTGGGTGAACCTGCCGGCCACCGACAAGATGGTCGAGCCGCACTTCACGATGTTCTGGGGCGACGACATCCCGCAGCATCAGCACGTCGATTCCGACGGCGCTGCGACCGTCGTCACGGTCATCGCCGGGTGCTTCGCAGGGCTCACGCCGAAGGCGCCACCGCCGGCCTCGTGGGCGTCGCGGCGCGAGGCCGATGCCGCCATCTGGCACGTCGCCATGGCGCCGGACGCCACCATCGACGTGCCGGCCGCCGCCGGCGACGACACCGTGCGCGTGCTCTACGTGTTCGACGGTTCGGTACGTGTCGACGACACCGACGCAGCGACCGACACGGGCGTGGTCGTCGACGCGGCGCAGCCCGCTCCGCTGCGTGCGGGCGCCCACGGTGCGGAGATCCTGGTGTTGCAGGCGCGACCCATCGGTGAACCCGTCGCCCAGTACGGCCCGTTCGTGATGAACACCCAGGAGGAGATCGAGCAGGCGTTCCGCGACTATCGCGCCACCGGGTTCGGCGGCTGGCCGTGGGATCGGCCCGACCCCGTGCACGGTGGCGACACCACACGCTTCGCCCGTCACGCCACGGGGCGGATCGAACGCCCCGGACTCGACCCTGCTCAGGCCGATGGCGGCGTGGCAGGCGTGGCAGGCGCGGCAGCCGCAGCGAAGTCGTCGTAGGCGGCGAGCGCACGAGGCCCGTACACGGTGCCCGGCCCGCCGTTCATCAGGAACGTCACCCCGATGGCCTCGGCCATCTCGGCCCGGGACACGCCGGCGCGCACCGCACCCCGGGCGTGCGATGCGATGCAGCCGTCGCACCGCAACGTGATGGCCATCACCATCGCGAGCAGTTCCTTCGTCTTGCGGTCCAACACACCGTCGGCCATCGTGGCCTCGTGCAGTTGGGCGAAGGCGGCGTAGGCGGCGGGGATCTCGCGGCGCAACTCGCGCGCCAGCGGCACCAGTTCGCGTTGCATGTCGGTGCCCCAGTGGTGGTCTGCGTGGTCGGTCACGTCGGCGACGGTATACCCGAGGCTCGCCGTCACGCCATCGGCGGGGCTCCACGGGGAGTCGATCTCCGGTAGACCGTGGGGATGCATCCCGCCACCGTCGCCGTGTCGTCCGGTCGCCCACAGGGCACGGGCGACCCCCTGAACCATCCCATCGTGCTCGCCAGCAACTTCCGTGGCGAGGCCGGCGAGTACACGCGTACCCATGGCACCGCCACGTGGCATGCCCTCGAGGAGGCCGTCGGAGCGTTGGAGGGTGGTGAGGCCCTCGCGTTCGCCTCGGGAATGGCCGCGGCTGCCGGTGTCCTGTTCGCGCTGGCGCCGAAGGTGCTCGTCCTGCCCGGCTACTCGTACCTGGGCGTTCGTGCGTTGGTGCAGGACCTGGTGGACCAGGCGCGGCTGGAGGTTCGCTTCGTCGACATCGCCGACACCGAGCAGGTGCTCGCGGCCATCCCCGGCGCCGACGTGGTGTGGATCGAGACGCCGACGAACCCGACGCTCGACGTGGCCGACGTGCGGACGATCTGTGCAGCGGCCACCGCTGCAGGGGCGCGATCGGTCGTGGACAGCACGTTCGCGACACCCGTCTGCGCGCAGCCATTGGCCGACGGCGCGACCGTGGTGTTGCACAGTGGTACCAAGTTCATCGGCGGTCACAGCGACCTGCTCATGGGCCTCACGGTCACCACCGACCTCGAGGTGCACGAGCGGCTCTTCCACGCCCGACTCGTGAACGGCAGCACGCCGGGCGCGCTCGAAGCGTTCCTCGCCCTGCGCGGGTTGCGCACGCTCCCGCTGCGGATGGAGCGGGCACAGCAGAACGCTCGCCAACTCGTCGACCTGTTGCGCGCCCACCCGGCGGTCGAGCACGTGCGCTATCCGGGCACCGGCGGCATGGTGTCGTTCGTGCTGCGCGGTGGTGCGGCGGCGGCCGACGCAGCGTGCGGCGCCGTGCGCCTCGTCGTCCCCGCCACGAGTCTCGGTGGCGTCGAGACCTCGATGGAGCGTCGACAGAAATACGTCGGCGACGCGCACGTGCCACCCGGACTGATCCGAATGAGCGTGGGCATCGAGCACGTCGACGACATCTGGGCCGACCTCGAACAGGCACTCAGCATCGGCTGACGCCGACTCGCGACGTCGCCCGTGGCCGACCCTGCGCGGCGTCAGGCGCGGCGGGCGACGACGATGCCACCCAGCGCGACCTCGTTGCCGACGTCGGCGGCGCACTCGGGCGGCACGCCGAACTCGACCTGGGCCCCGGGAGGTGCCGAAACGGTGCCATCGCACAATCGCCGCCCGCCCGCGAACACCGCGACCCCGTCACCCTGGGCCAACGTCGGCACGCCGTCGGCCGGGACCGCGAAGACCACCCAGGTGGTCGGCAACGTCCGGTCGGCGACGAGGTCTGCGGCGACGAGGACCGAACCCGCGACGACACGGCGGGCCGCCACGGCGACTTCGGGCGCTGCGGTCACCGCGTCGCGAGGCACCACGGCACGCGGGAAGTCGTGGCGCTCGGGTGTGACGGGTGCGCCGGGCGCAGCATCGGTGGCCGCCACCCACACCGGTACCGTCGAGCCCCACGCATCGCGAGCGCGCTGCGCCTCGGCGTGCAGCGACGACACCTGCCACCAGGCGAGGGTGGTGAGGGCGCCCGCCAGGGCCCAGTACAACCAGGGGCGCCGGGCGAACACCAGGCGCAGACGCGGCGACCACCGCATGACGACCTCCTCGAAGCGTTGACGTTGCGGGGGAGGTCGTCGATGCGCACCCTATCGTCGGGTGCGGCGACGACTCAGGTGGCGGGTGACGCGGCCGGGGCGGACGCGGTGCTGGTGCCGGACGAACTACCCGAGTCGCTGGCGGACGACGTCGACGTCGACGCACCGGACGACTCGCTGCTCGAGGCCGCCGCCGCCGTGCTGCTGGCGCTCTTCGCTGACCCACCACGACTGTCGGTCTTGTAGAAGCCACCGCCCTTGAACGTGACGCCGACGGGCAGGAAGACCTTCTTCACTTCCATCGTCGCGCCGGTGGCGGGGTGGACGGCCTCGGTGAGCGCATCGTCGGTGAACGCCTGCTGGACCTCGAGGGTCTCTCCGGTCTCGACGAACTTGTAGACGTAGGTGGGCATCGCTGCGGCACTTTCGAGTCGAGGATTAGCAGTCGGGACGGGCGAGTGCCAACGATAGCAACACTTCCACCGTCCCACCCTGTCCTAGGCTCACTTCTCATGCGTGCACGCACCGCCGTCATTCCGGCCGCAGGGATGGGCACTCGCTTCCTCCCCGCGACCAAAGCGGTGCCGAAGGAACTGCTCCCGATCATCGACACCCCGGCGCTGCAGCTCGTCCTCGACGAGGCAGCGGCCGCGGGCATCGAGCACGTCGTCGTCGTCACCAGCCATGCCAAGCCGGCCATCGAGGCCTACTTCGAGTCGTCACCCGAGGTCGTGGCCAAACTGCGCTCCACTGGCCGCGACGGTGTGGCCGACGCGTTGGAACGGGTCGGTCGCGACCTGCGCATCAGTTTCGCGTTCCAGGACATCGCCAAGGGTTTGGGCCACGCAGTCGGTTGTGCCCGCGAACTCGTCGGCGACGAGCCGTTCGCGGTGATGCTCCCCGACGAACTGATGGGTGACAGCTCCTTGCTGCGCCACATGATCGACCTCTGCGACGACACGGGCGGCAGCGTGGTGGGGCTGATGGAGGTGCCACCCGAGAAGGTGAGCGCCTACGGGGTGGTCACCCCAGCCGGCGAACTCGATGCCGACGGCGTGCTGCCCATCGCCACCATGGTCGAGAAGCCGGCCCAGGACGACGCTCCGAGCAACCTCATCATCATCGGCCGCTACGTGCTCACCCCCGACGTCTTCGACCGCATCGAGCAGGTCGAACCCGGCGCCGGTGGCGAGATCCAGCTCACCGATGCACTGCGCATGCAGGCCGAGTCCGGGCCGTTCCACGGGGTGCTCAGCGACGTTCGTCGCTACGACACCGGCAACCCGCTCGGATGGCTCACCGCGGTCGTCGAGCTGGCGCTCGACCATCCTGTCATCGGAGACCCGTTCCGTGAGTGGCTCCGCAGCCGGGTCTGAACTCCACCCGGAACGTGAAGCTCGCCACCTGCAGATCCAGTTGGCCGAGTTCGGCTCACCCCAACGCGCTGCGGCGGAGCGCTCGTACCTGAAGAGCACACTGCGGCATCTGGGGGTGCCGGTACCGGCCGTCCGTCGCGTGGTGCGGAACTGGGAGCGTCGACACCCCCAACTCGTCCACGACGACCTGTTCGCCGTCGCCGACGTGCTGTGGGCGGAGCCCGTCCACGAGTGGCGTCTGGCCGCCATCGAGCTGTTGCAGGCGGTGCCCCGCCGGATCAACGCCGACGACATGCCGTGGCTCGAGGCGCACCTTCGCGAGTGCGGGACGTGGGCGCTGGTCGACCCGCTCGCCGGTCTGGTGGTCGCCGACCTCCTGCCGCGCGAGCCGGCCGTGCTGCCCGTGCTCGAGGGGTGGGTGGGCGATGCGGACTTCTGGATGCGCCGATCCGCCGTGCTCGGCCTGCGGTCCGCCGTGCGCCGTGGCGACCAACTCGACGTGTTGTTCGACTTCGCGGAGCGGCTGCTGCCCGACACCGAGTTCTTCGTGCGGAAGGCCATCGGTTGGGTCCTCCGCGAGGTCGCGCCGCGACACCCGCGGGAGGTGTCGGCGTGGCTGCGTGAGCACGTCGACGACATCAGCCTCGTCACGCTGCGCGAACCATTGCGCAAGCTCGCCGATGGCGACGAGATCCGCGCCCTCTACGACAATCGACGGAACCCGCTGGGGTAGTCGAGCACCAGCCCGTGCTCGTCGACGTCGACCTCGTCGGACTGCTCGGGTTCGTCGCACTCGATTCGCCAACGATGGCTCCCGAGACGGGTGTAGCGGTACTGCGCGGCGCGGACCTCGAGCGTCTCGGGATCGACCAGCACGATCGGCAGTTCGGCGGCATGGCCCTCGAGGAGGGGCAACCGTCGGATGGGCACCGCCGGCGTGAACGCCGAGCACTTCACGTGCACGTCGTAACAACCGTCGAGCTCGGTGCGATGAGCGCCGTTCATCTCGCCCCAGCGGCCGCTGCCGTCGGTCGCCAACCACAGGTCGGGTTCCTCGAGGTCGCGGAACAGGATGAACTGCCGAACCTGCCACGTCGCCGACAGCCGCACGACGTACTCGACCCGCTCGCGAGTGAGGGTGCTCGAGACCGTGTAGCCCTCGTTCTCCCAGCGGATCACGGTGATGTCGAGCGGTGCGGTGTCGAGCGACGGGTCGTCGTCGTTCGGCGGTCCTGCCCACCGCACGACGTGGCCTTCCGGCTCGTGGGCGGCGCTGAGCGGGGCGTACGCGGTCATCCGCACCCACGGTACCGTGGCCCCCGTGATCGACATCAGCGAGGCCCGGGACCACGTGCTGCGGCGGTGCCCCGAGCTGGAACCCCGTGAACTGCCCTTCCGTGCCGCCATCGGCTGTGTGCTCGCCGCACCGGTGGTCGCGGGCGAGGACGTGCCGCCGTTCGCGAACAGTGCGGTCGACGGGTACGCCGTGGTCGCGTCATCGGTGGCCGCCGTTCCGGTCGAGCTGCCCGTCGTGGCCGAGGTCGCCG
>JANOET010000133.1:0-15805 GCA_031413415.1 Acidimicrobiaceae bacterium | reverse complement strand
CCCGCGCCGCCCTCTTCGGCGGGCGTGCCATAAAAGCGGAGCGTGCCGCTTTGTTTCTTTTCGATCAGTTGTTGCTTGACCGTGATCGCGGCGAAGGCCGACGCCACACCGAACAGGTTGTGCCCGCGCCGGCCAAGAAGGCCCCGGCCAAGCCCGCTGCCGCCAAGAAGGCCCCGGCCAAGAAGGCCGCAGCGAAGAAGGCTGCACCTGCCGCCGAGGCAGTGGCCGACGAGGCCCCCGAAGCCGCCGCCGAGAGCGCCGCTGAAGAAAGTGATGGCGAGTGATGAAAGATCCCCGCGACATCATCCTGGCACCCGTGGTGTCGGAGAAGAGCTACGCCCTCATCGAGCAGGGTGTCTACACGTTCAAGGTGCACCCGAGCGCCAGCAAGCCCGAGATCAGCGACGCCGTGTCCGCGATCTGGGGTGTGCAGGTGTTGAAGGTGAACACCCTCAACCGCAAGGGCAAGGCCACGCGCGCACGTCGCACGGGCAAGGCCGGCAGCAAGCCCGATTCCAAGCGGGCCATCGTCACCCTGGCAGCGGGTCAAGAAATCCCGCTGTTCGAGAACTGAGGCGCACACCATGGCCATTCGTTCCCGCAAGCCCACGTCCGCCGGCCGTCGTTTCCAGACGGTCAGCACGTTCGGCGAGATCACCAAGACCACGCCCGAGAAGTCGTTGGTCACCCCGCTCCACAAGAGCGGTGGCCGCAACGTCTACGGACGCAAGACGGCCCGTCACCGCGGTGGCGGCCACAAGCGTGCGTACCGCGTCATCGACTTCAAGCGGATCAAGGACGGCGTGACCGCCAAGGTCGCCGCCATCGAGTACGACCCCAACCGCACCTGCCGCATCGCCCTCCTGCACTACGCAGACGGCGAGAAGGCCTACATCCTGGCGCCCAAGGGCCTCAACGTGGGCGACCACGTGATGAGCGGCCAGGGTTCGGACATCAAGCCCGGCAACGCCATGCCGATGCGCTTCATCCCGGTCGGTACCACCATCCACAACATCGAGCTGCGCCCCGGTCAGGGCGGCAGAATTGGCCGTTCGGCCGGTACGGCCGTGCAGCTCGTCGCCAAGGAAGGCGATTTCGCCACTGTCCGTATGCCCAGCACCGAGATGCGCCGCGTGCTCATCGACTGCCGTGCCACGGTCGGCGAAGTCGGCAACAGCGAACACGAACTGATGAAGATCGGCAAGGCCGGTCGCAACCGCTGGAAGGGCGTCAAGCCCCAGACCCGCGGTGTGGCCATGAACCCGGTCGACCACCCGCTCGGTGGTGGCGAAGGCCGCACCTCTGGTGGCCGTCCCCCCGTCTCGCCCTGGGGCAAGCCCGAGGGTGTGCGTACCCGCAACACCAACAAGCCATCGCAGAAGCTCATCATGCGTCGTCGCCGCACGTCGAAGGGCCGGAGGTAATCACCCATGTCACGCAGCCTCAAGAAGGGCCCGTTCGTCGACGACCACCTGCTCAAGAAGGTCGACGCACAGAACGCAGTCGGCGAGCGCAAGGTCATCAAGACCTGGAGCCGTCGCAGCACCATCATCCCCGACATGGTCGGCCACACCATCGCCGTCCACGACGGTCGTAAGCACGTTCCGGTGTACGTCACCGAGAGCATGGTCGGCCACAAGCTGGGCGAATTCAGCCCGACGCGTACCTTCAAGTACCACGCCGGCCAGGAGAAGAACTCGAAGGGACGCCGCTGATGACCGGCCCGAAGCTCAACGAGAAGTCGTTCGTCGCAGGCGAGCGCAGCGGCACCAAGGCCAGCGCCCTGTACGTGCGCATGTCGGCCTCGAAGGTCCGCGTCGTGCTCAACCTCATTCGCGACCTTCCGGTCCGTCGTGCCGACGAAGTGCTGCAGTTCACCGATCGTGAAGCTGCCCGCGTCGTCCGCAAGGTGCTCGCCAGTGCCGTGGCCAACGCCCAGCACAACGACGAGCAGGACCCCGAGGAGTTGTACGTGAAGGCGGCGTTCGCCGACGAGGGTCCCACCCTCAAGCGGTTCTCGCCCCGTGCCCGTGGCCGCGCCGGCCGCATCAACAAGCGCACCGCGCACATCACCGTCATCGTCGACCGTCTCGACGACGATCGCCTCGAAGTCGTGCAGGGTCGCGAGGCCCGCCGCACGCAGGCCGGCCGTCGTCGCGTCGCAGCCGGTGGCTCGGCCAACAGCCGCGCCGCTCGCGTCGAGCGCAGCCGCACCAAGGCGCAGTCGCTCAAGGGTGGCGAGACCACCGAGTCGACCGAGTCGACCGAGACCGACATCGTCGAGGCAGAGGTCACCGAGATCGAGTCGACCGAGATCGAGTCGACCGAGGTCGAGACGACCGACACCGCTGAGACCGCCGAGACGGCCGGCGACGTCGAAACCACCGACGCGGCCGACCAGGCCGAGGAGAGCAACTGATGGGTCAGAAGATCAACCCGTACGGTTTCCGTCTTGGAGTGACCACCGAGTGGAAGAGCCGCTGGTTCAGCGAGCGCGACTACAAGGAGTACCTCACCGAGGACTGGAAGATCCGCAAGGCCCTGATGGCCAAGCTCGAGTCCGCCGCCGTGAGCCGCATCGAGATCGAGCGCACCCGCGACAAGGTGCGGGTGGACATCCACACCGCACGTCCGGGCATCGTCATCGGTCGTCGTGGCGCTCAGGCCGACGAGCTTCGTGCGCTGCTCACCGAGCTCACCGGCAACCCGAAGGTCCAGCTGAACATCGTCGAGATCAAGAGCCCCGAGCTCGACGCCGCACTCATCGCCCAGGGCGTGGCCGACCAGCTGGTCAACCGCATCGCCTTCCGTCGTGCCATGAAGCGTGCGGTGCAGAACGCCCAGAAGGCGGGTGCCCTCGGCATCCGCGTCCAGTGCTCGGGTCGTCTCGGCGGCGCCGAGATGAGCCGCACCGAGTGGTACCGCGAAGGTCGTGTGCCGCTGCACACGCTGCGCGCCGACATCGACTACGGCATGCGTGAGGCTCGTACCTCCAGCGGCCGCGTCGGCGTCAAGGTGTGGATCTACAAGGGCGACATCGTTCCCTACAAGGCCCAGACCGAGGACAAGGTCACCCGCGAGGCCGCTATGGCCGTCGGCGAGACCGCCGGTATGCCCGCGGCCCGCAAGGTCGTGTCGTCGGGTGCCCGCAAGAAGTCCGACGAGCCCGAGCTCGAGTCAGCACCGCTCATCAAGGAAGCCGATCCGGAACTGGAGAAGCTTCTCGACGAGGAAGAAGAAATCGCCCGCCGCACCCACGGTGCAGCGCACGAGGCCCCGCACTTCCGTGGGGAGGACTGATCCATCATGTTGATGCCCCGTAAAGTCGCACACCGCAAGCACCACCGTGGTCGCACCTTCGGCCTGTCCAAGGGCGGCAACGAGCTGGCCTTCGGCGAGTACGGCATTCAGGCGCTCGAGCCGGGCTGGCTGACCGCCCGCCAGATCGAGGCTGCCCGTATCGCCATGACCCGTGCCATCAAGCGTGGTGGCAAGGTCTGGATCAACATCTTCCCCGACAAGCCCGTCACGAAGAAGCCAGCCGAGACCCGCATGGGTTCCGGCAAGGGCAACCCCGAGTTCTGGGTCGCCGTGGTGAGGCCGGGTCGCGTCTTGTTCGAGCTCTCGTTCCCGAACGAGGAAGTGGCCAAGGCCGCCCTGAACAAGGCGATCCAGAAGCTGCCGATCAAGGCACGCATCATCACCCGTGAGGAGACGTTCTGACATGGCACGTTCCAACACTGAACTCAAGGAAATGGATCTGGCCGCCCTCGTCGAGGAACTGCGCGCCACCAAGCAGGAGGCCCTCAACCTCCGCTTCCGCAACGCCACCGGTCAACTCGACAACAACGCCGAGATCCGCACGGTGAAGCGCCAGATCGCACGTATCAACACCCACATCCGGGCGCGTGAGATCGCACTGGCTGAGGCAGGCCAAGGAAAGGCAGCACGGTGATGGCCGAGACGATCGAAACCAGCGAGCGCAAGAACCGCAAGGTCCGTGAGGGCCTCGTGGTGTCGAACAAGATGGACAAGACCGCAGTCGTGGCCGTCATCGAGCGCGTTCGTCATCCCAAGTACGCCAAGTTCGTGATGCGCACCAAGAAGCTCTACGTGCACGACGAGACCAACGACGTCAACATCGGCGACCGCGTTCGCGTCATGGAGACCCGCCCGCTCAGCAAGAACAAGTGCTGGCGCATCGTGGAAGTCCTGGAGCGTGCCAAATGATTCAGCAAGAATCACGGCTTCGCGTCGCCGACAACAGCGGCGCCAAGGAAGTGCTCTGCATCAAGGTGCTCGGTGGCACTCGTCGCCGCTACGCCTCGATCGGCGACATCTTCGTCGCCACCGTGAAGGACGCCATCCCCGGCGCCGCGGTGAAGAAGGGTGACGTCGTCAAGTGCGTCGTCGTCCGTACCAAGAAGGAAAAGCGCCGCCCCGACGGCAGCTACATCCGCTTCGACGAGAACGCGGCCGTCATCATCAAGGACGACCTCACTCCTCGGGGCACCCGCATCTTCGGCCCGGTGGGTCGTGAGCTGCGTGACAAGAAGTTCATGCGCATCGTGTCGCTGGCCCCGGAGGTGCTGTGACCATGAAGCTCAAGAAGGGCGACACGGTCGTCGTCATCGCCGGCAAGGACAAAGGCGTCGAAGGTGAAGTGATCCAGGTCATTCCCAGCGACAACAAGGTCATCGTCAACGGCGTGAACACGTCCAAGAAGCACTCCAAGCCCAGCAAGGGCAACCCGCAGGGCGGCATCATCGACCGCGACATGCCGGTCGACGCCTCGAACGTCATGCTCGTGCACAAGGGCAAGCCCACCCGCGTGGGTTACCAGATCAACGGCGACGGCGCCAAGGTGCGCGTTGCGAAGCGGACGGGTGAGGTGATCTCATGAGTACGGACACGGCCACCACGACGGTCCCGCGTCTCAAGCAGAAGTACCAGGACGAAGTCGCGAAGGCGCTCCAGGAGCAGCTCGATCTCGGCAACGTCATGCAGGTACCGCGGCTCGAGAAGATCGTCATCAACATGGGCGTCGGCAAGGCCACCCAGCAGCCGTCGCTGCTCGAGGGCGCCGTCGCCGACCTCACCAAGATCAGCGGTCAGAAGCCGATCATCACCAAGGCCGGCACGAGCATCGCCTCGTTCAAGCTGCGTGAGGGTCAGAGCATCGGCTGCAAGGTCACCCTTCGCGGCGACCGCATGTGGGAGTTCCTCGATCGTCTGATCGCAGTGGCCATCCCGCGTATGCGCGACTTCCGTGGTCTTCCGGCAACCAGCTGGGACGGTCGGGGCAACTACACGTTCGGTCTCAGCGACCAGACGGTGTTCCCCGAGATCGACTACGACAAGATCGACGCGAACCGTGGCATGGACATCACCATCGTCACCACGGCCATCAACAACGAACAGGGCAAGGCCCTGCTCGACGCCTTCGGATTCCCCTTCAAGAAGGGTGTCGACGGCGAGGCCGCCCCCCAGAAGAAGCGTCGCGGACCTGTCCGCGGCGGTAAGGGCGCCAAGGCCCCGGCGAAGAAGAAGAAGTAGGAGAGGGCACCTCAATGGCAAAGAAGTCGCTCATCAACAAAGCGAATGCGACCCCCAAGTACAAGGTGCGTGGCTACACGCGCTGCCGTCGGTGCGGGCGTGCCCGCTCGGTGTTCCGTAAGTTCGGCCTGTGCCGCGTGTGCCTTCGTGAGATGGTCCATGCCGGCGAAATCCCTGGCGTCACCAAGGCCAGCTGGTGAGGAGTCCCAATGCTGACTGATCCCATCGCCGACATGCTCACCCGAGTCCGCAACGCCAACACGGCGATGCACGACGAGGTTCGCATGCCTGCCTCCAAGCAGAAGGTCGCTCTGGCCGTCATCCTCGAGAAGGAGGGGTACATCACCGGTTTCGCGGTGGCCCCCGCCACCTCGGGTCCTGGCGAAGTGCTGACCATCTCGATGAAGTACTCCAATGATCGTCGTCGCACCATTTCGGGGCTTCGCCGCATCTCCACCCCTGGCCTGCGGATCTACCGCAAGTCCACCGAAGTGCCTCGCGTGCTCGGTGGCCTGGGTGTGGCCGTCCTGTCCACCAGCCAGGGGCTGATGACCGACCGCGAAGCGCGCAAGCGCAACGTCGGCGGCGAAGTCCTCTGCTACGTGTGGTGAGAAAGAGGATTCTTCATGTCTCGTATCGGTAAGGCACCCATCGCCGTTCCGGGCGGCGTCGATGTCGCCATCGACGGCGCTTCGGTCACCGTCAAGGGCCCCAAGGGCTCGCTCTCTCGCGACGTTCCCGGCGCCATCACGGTGCGCAAGGAAGAGTCGCTGCTCATCGTCGAGCGTCCGAACGACGAGCGTCAGAATCGCTCGCTGCACGGACTCACTCGCACCCTGGTGAACAACATGGTCGTCGGTGTCACCGATGGCTTCTCCAAGGAGCTCGAGATCATCGGCGTGGGTTACCGCGCCGAGGCCCTCAGCCCCACCTCTCTCCGTCTGGCCCTCGGCTTCAGCCACCCGGTCGTGATGGAGGCCCCGGAAGGCATCACGTTCGAGGTGCCGACGCAGACCCGCATCATCGTGAAGGGCATCGACAAGGAAGTCGTCGGCCAGATGGCCGCCAACATCCGCGCGGTGCGCAAGCCCGAGCCCTACAAGGGCAAGGGTGTGCGCTATCTCGGCGAGAAGGTCCTCCGCAAGGCCGGCAAGACCGGCAAGAAGTGAGCATCTCATGAGCAACGTCGCACAGAAGCGCCGCAACGGTCGCCTCATCCGCCACCGCCGCGTCCGCAAGAAGATCCACGGCACCGCAGCGCGTCCGCGTCTGGCCGTCTACCGCTCGACCAAGCACCTGATCCTGCAGGTGATCGACGACGAGGCCGGCAGCACCATCGTGTCCGCCAGCACCAACGAGGCGTCGTTCACCGGGTCGGGTGGCAACGTCGATGCCGCCACCAAGCTGGGCCAGCTCGTCGCCGAGCGCGCCAAGGCTGCCGGTATCGAAAAGGTCGTGTTCGATCGTGGTGGCTACGCCTACCACGGCCGCATCGCCGCAGTGGCTGCTGCGGCCCGTGAAGCAGGTTTGGAGTTCTGATGGCCGGTCCCTCGAATTACGGCAACAACCGCAACGACGAGCGCGCCCCCGATCCCATGGGTCTGCGCGAGTCACGCGTCATCACCATCAACCGCGTCGCCAAGGTCGTGAAGGGTGGTCGTCGCTTCAGCTTCACCGCCCTCGTGGTCGTCGGTGACGGCAACGGTCGCGTGGGTCTGGGCTACGGCAAGGCCAAGGAAGTGCCGCTGGCCATCCAGAAGGGCACCGAAGAGGCCAAGAAGAACCTCTTCGAGGTCCCGCTCGCCGGCAGCACCATCACGCACCCGATCATCGGCATCAACTCGGCCGGTCGCGTGCTCATGAAGCCCGCTGCCCCCGGTACCGGCGTCATCGCCGGTGGTGCGGCTCGCATCATCCTCGAAGAGGCCGGCGTCCACGACGTGCTGTGCAAGTCGCTCGGCTCGGCCAACGCCATCAACGTGGCTCGCGCCACGATCAACGGCCTCAAGTCGCTCCAGCGCCCCGACGAGGTCGCGGCCCGCCGTGGCCTCCCCGCCGAAGAGTTCGTGCCCAAGGGCATGCTCAAGGCGTACGAAGCGCGCAAGAAGCAGATCGCTGCAGGGGAGACCCACTGATGAATGCGAAGAACATCGACACGGCCAAGACCCTCACGGTCCGCCAGATCCGCTCCGCCATCGGCAACAAGCCGAAGAGCCGTGGCACGCTGCGGGCCCTCGGCCTGCGCAAGATCGGCGACACCAACATCCTTCCCGACCGTCCCGAGATCCGCGGGATGATCGCCCGCATCCCGCACCTCATCGAGGTGCAGGAAAACACGGAGAGCTGACACCATGCGCGTTGACGAACTCGCCCCCGCACCGGGGTCCAACAAGGCCAAGAAGCGCGTCGGTCGTGGCATCGGCGGCAAGGGCGGCAAGACTGCCGGCGCCGGTACCAAGGGCCAGCAGTCGCGTGGCCGTGGCAAGGTCGCCCGCGGTTTCGAAGGCGGCCAGATGCCGCTCAAGCAGCGCGTCCCCAAGTTGAAGGGCTTCAACAACCCTTTCCGCGTCGAATACAGCCCGGTCAACCTCGACCAGCTGCAGGCGATCGGCGAAGCCGATGTCACCCCAGAGGTGCTCGTGGCCAAGGGCCTCGTGCGCAAGAAGACCTTCGTGAAGGTGCTCGCTCGTGGTGAAGTCACCTCGGCCATCCACCTGACGGCACACGCGGTGTCGAAGGCCGCCGATGCGGCCATCACCGCGGCAGGCGGTAGCGTCACGCTCCTGCCCCTCCCCTTCAAGCAGGGGCGCCCGCCTGTCAAGGGCAACCAGTTCACCAACCGTTGAGCATTGACCCTGGCGTCGCTTCGATGCCGCCTCGACCCTCGCTGGGAGCCAGCCTGTGTTCTCCAACCTGAAGAACGTCTTCCGGGTGCCCGACCTGCGGAACAAGATCCTGTTCATGCTGGCGATGATCCTGCTGTATCGAATGGGCAACGCGGTGCGTGTGCCCGGTATCGATCGCGATGCCGTCGCGCAGTTCAAGGAGGGCGTTCAGTCGCAGGGTGCCCTCGGCTTCCTCGACATGTTCTCGGGCGGTGCGTTCGGTAGCTTCTCGATCTTCGCGCTCGGCATCATGCCGTACATCACGGCGAGCATCATCATGCAGGTGCTCGGCGTCGTCATCCCGAAGCTCGAGAAGTTGCAGCAGGAGGGTGCGGTCGGTCAGCGCAAGATCACGCAATACACGCGCTATCTCGCCATCGGCATCTCCACCCTGCAGGCCACTGCACTGACGTTCATCTTCGGCAACGGCAACGGCAACGCGTTCTTCGGTGCCGCGCAATCGCTGCCGCAGAACATCAAGTTGTTGCCCGACGGCATGTGGCCGCGCGGGTATCTGGTCATCGTCACGCTCGTCGGCGGCACGGCGGCGCTGATGTGGATCGGCGAACTGATCAGCCAGCGCGGCATCGGCAACGGCATGTCGATGGTCATCTTCGCCTCGGTCGTCAGCGGCCTGCCCTCTGGCTACTACGCCATCTTCCTCGAGAAGAGCTGGGTGCCGTTCACCTTGCTCGTGCTGATGAGCATCGGCATCGTGATCGCGGTGGTTCGGGTCGAGTTGGCGCAGCGCCGCATCCCGGTGCAGTTCGCCAAGCGTGTCGTCGGCCGTCGCATGTATGGCGGTCAGAGCACGTATATCCCGCTGAAGGTGAACCAGAGCGGTGTGGTTCCGATCATCTTCGCCAGCTCGATCCTGCTGCTGCCGGTGCTGCTCACCAACCTGCTCGGTGGCAGTAGCGACGACGGCTGGCGTTCCGGCATTCAGCGGTGGGTCGACAACTATCTGGTGAACAGCCAGAACTGGGTGTACATCACGATCTTCTCGTTGATGATCGTCGCCTTCGCCTACTTCTACAACTCCATCGCCTTCGACCCCATCCGTCAGGCCGACCAGATCCGTCGCCAGGGTGGTTTCATCCCCGGAGTGCGCCCTGGCCCGCAGACCGAGCGTTACCTGTCGAAGGCCGTCAACCGCATCACCTTGCCGGGCGCCGTGTTCGTCGCCTTCATCGCGATCATGCCGTACCTGCTGCTGTGGGCCTTCAGCGTCCGCAACTTCCCGTTCGCCGGCACGACCGTCCTCATCGCCGTCGGTGTGGCCCTGGAACTGATGCGCCAGATCGACAGTCAGCTGATGCTGCGGAACTACGAGGGCTTCCTGAAGTGATCCCGGGCGCCCGGCTGATCCTGCTCGGGCGCCAAGGCGCTGGGAAGGGCACACAATGCGTGCGCTTGTCACGCCACTTCGTTGTGCCGCACATCAGCACCGGCGACATGTTGCGCGCTGCGGTGCGTGAGGGCACCGAGCTGGGCGTCACGGCCAAGCTGGTCATGGACGACGGCGGCCTGGTGGGCGACGACATCATGGTCGGCATCGTCCGCGAGCGTCTCTCCCAATCCGACGCGGTGGGGCGTGGCTACATCCTCGACGGCTTCCCCCGCACGGTCGGCCAGGCCATCGCACTCGACCAGATCACCGACGAGTTGCCCATCGACGTCGTGCTCGACCTCGACGCACCACGCGACCTGGTGCTCGAACGGCTGTCGGCCCGACGGGTGTGTCGCGACTGCGGTACCAACTACGTCGCCCGTGGCGGCGAGAAGCTGCCCTGGATCTGCGAGGTCTGCGGTGGCGACGTGATGCATCGCGACGACGACACGCCCGAGGCCATCGCGCACCGCCTCGACCTGTACGAGGAGCAGACCTCGCCGCTCATCGAGTACTACAGCGACGAGGGTCGGCTGTCGGTCATCGACGGCGTCGGCCATCCCGACGAAGTGTTCCGCCGACTCACGTCGGCCGTCGAAACCGCACGCCGAGGCTCGTGATGGCCCGGTTCGGTCGCAGCGGCATCCCGCGGCGCACAGCGGACGAGTTGCGGCACATGCGCGCCGCCGGTCGCGTGGTCGCCGAGATGCACGAAGTGGTGCGCGCTGCGACGCGTCCGGGGGTGACGACGGCTCATCTCGACTCCGTCGCAGCCGCCGTCATCGAACGACGCGGAGCGGCTTCCAACTTCTTCGGTTACCACGGCTTCCCGGCCACCATCTGCACGTCGGTGAACGACGAGGTCGTCCACGGCATCCCCGGTAGCCGCGTGCTGCTCGAGGGCGACCTGCTGTCGGTCGACTGCGGTGCCATCGTGAACGGGTGGCACGGCGACGCTGCGTTCACGATGGGTGTCGGCGCGATCTCCGCCGATGCGCAGCGCCTGATCGATGCGGCCGACGCAGCGTTGGCCGCCGCCATCCAACAGATGCGTCCCGGCCGAACTCTCGGCGACCTCGGCAACGCGGTCGAGCGGGTCGTGAAGGGTGCCGGCTACGGCAGCCCGCGCGACTTCTGTGGCCACGGCATCGGCAAGGCCATGCACGAGGACCCCGACGTCGAGAATCGTGGTCGCCCAGGTCGCGGACTGGGCCTCGACGTGGGTGTGGTGCTCGCCATCGAGCCGATGCTCATCGAGGGCGGCCACAACGGCGTGCGCCAATTGGCCGACGGCTGGACCATTGTCACTGCCGACGGTTCGCTGGCGGCTCACTCCGAGCACACGGTGCTGGTCGGCGAGCACGGTCCCGAGGTGCTCACCAGGGCCTGAGGCCGTCGCGTGGGCCGACCCGCCTTCGGTTCACGCGCGAGTGGTGGCGGTCACCGTACGGACAGTGTCACGAATGTCGCAAGGCGGCCGCGAGTTTCACGACCGAGACACTCTTCGGCAAGGCGCCGTTCATGCCGCAGTCATCCGCCACATTTAGCGTGTCGGACGCATGCAGTTGACCGTCGATCTCCCCGTGGCCACCGCTGTGACGCCCCGAAACCCGCAGGTTGTGGTGTTCCTCGAGACGTTGCAACGGGAACAGGAGCGCTACCTCGACGCCATCGGCTGCGCCCGCGCCACACTTCCGGACCAGGGCTCTCATCTGGCCCAGATGTCAGCCGTGCAGGGCCGCCTCGTGCGGCGACTGTTCGATGCGCAGCGCGCGATTCTCGAGCAGCGAGCGCGTGTCGACGACGACTTCCGCGCGTTCCTCACGGGCGATGTCGACGGTGGCCGCTTCGAACGTCAGCTCGACGCGCTGCTCGACGATTGGTGGCAAGCGGAACGACGCGCCACCGCCGACTCGCTCGAGTCGGCGGTCCGAGACCTCGATGATGCCGAGCTCCAGTGGGCACAGCCGATCGCTGATCTTCACCCGGCCTGGGCACCGAATCGTCCCCTGCCCACCTCGCTGGTCGATGCGCTCGCCACGGCCGTGCACGGAGACCTCGACCAGCTGCTCGAAGACCTCGTCGCCGACCTCGATACTCACCTTGCTGTTGCTGCGGCCTCGACGTCGGTACTCCCACCTCCGGTCGCAGGTGACCTGGTCATTCTCGGGGCCCCAAATGACGATGATGCTCGATTTGCCTCGTTCTGGGCGCAGCCGCACACCGACGTCGAGGTCGTGTCTCCCGAAGTTGTCGAACATCCGCTGTCGTGGATCCCGACCCAGGTCGTCGTGCCGATCGTCGCCGTCACCGCCGGCTTGTCCCTTGTGCTGCTGCTGATCGGGTGACACGCCATGACGACCTTGAACGGACACTCGCCGGTCGGCGGAGCGATGAACGGCTCCAGCATGAACGGAGTCGTGATGAGCGACATGACGCCACCGAGCCCTGCTGATCATCCCGACCTCGTCCGTCAGCGTGGTGACCTCGAGCGTGAGTTCGAGGCGCTCCGACTGGACCTGATCGAGACACGCTCGCGAGTTGCCGCGCGTGACGCTGCGATGAAGGCTGCGCTGCGCGAAGAGCTGATTGCCTCTCGCGAACGCCTGGCGGCGATGGAAGCCGAGCACAGACGGCAGCTCGAGGAGATCAGAGCCGCGACGCAGGCACACGTCGACCAGGTCATCACCGATGCTCAGCGGGAAATCGGAGAGCTGACGTGAGTGACACCAATCGTGCCTCCACCGCGGGGCTGTCGGATCGTGCCGCCGTGGCGATGCTGACGTTGAAGTTGCGGACCGGGCAGAAGGAACTCGCCGAGGTTCGCGCCGAGGAGGCATCGTTCGACGAGCAATCTGCCCGCGCCGAGCTGCGTGCTCGGCTCGAGCCGCTCGAGTCCGAGCGGAGGACCGCGCTCGAGGAAGCGCTCGAGGCGGCACGCGCCGAGTCGGCGACCGCCGTCGAGGCAGCGCGCCATCGTGCGGCAGAGATCGTGGCAGCGGCTCGCACGGAGGCGGCAGCAGCGGCGGAAGCGGCAGCGGCGGAGGCGGCTGAGGCTGAGGCAGAGGCGGCAGCAGCCGAGGAGGCAGAGGCAGAGGCGGCAGTAGCGGCGGCGGTCGAGGCACCGGCAGGCCCGGAGGTGGTCGTGTTGCGTCCGACCGACGCGGCCGTCGCGGCAGCGGTCGCTGCGCCGCTGTTCATCGACACGACGCTCTCGGGTGAATCGGATCCCGAGCCCAACGTCGCATCACCGTCCGAGGCTCCGCCCACGCTCGACGACACTGGCGACGAGGACAGTGCCGCCGCGTCGGCGAGGGAGACACCGTCGGCCGATCCGGTCACCACGGTGGCCCCGGTGATGCCGAACATCGTGCTCGACGCCGAAGCCTTCGCTCGAATCTTTGCCACGGTGATCGCCGAGACCATCGAGAAAGTGCGCGCCGATTCGCAGCCGCAGCAGCAGCCGCAGGGCTGGCCGCCGGCCCCCGGAGCGCCTGGCGCCCCCTACATGGGTGGCATGCCCGGCGTGCCCTACGGGCAGTATCCCTACTACGCGCCCGCACCGCCCCCGAAGGAAGGTTTCTGGAGTCACGCCCGTCATCCGGACGTCCTCCTGCTGGGGATTGCGACCATCATCGTGCTCGTCATCATGGTGGCCTGGCTGTCGTGAGCGTCACCGAGGCGACCGTCATTCCCGACCGCCCGACCGGCGATGGCCCTACCCCCCGGGTCATCGACGAGCGTCGCGGCCGCAGCGACCGCATCTTCCACGGCGGCGCGTCGCTCAGCGGCGCGCTCGTGCTGGCGATCATGGTGGCGGTCGGGTTGTTCCTGTCGATCCAGGCGTTCCAGGCGTTGAAGTCGCAGGGTCTGTCGTTCTTCACCACGTCGGAGTGGCAGCCCGATCGCAACTCCTTCGGTGTGGCCTCGGTGCTGGTCGGCACGATGCTGATCGCGGTCGTCGCCGTGTCGATCGCACTCCCGATCTCGATCCTCACCGCCCTGTTCATCGTCGAGGTGGCGCCCGTGTGGTTCAAGTCCACGCTCGTCGCACTCGTCGACCTGATGGCAGCCGTACCCAGTGTGGTCTACGGCCTGTGGGGGTTGTTCCTCTTGCAAGGACAGGTCGTCGGCGTCTCCCGGTGGATCAACACCTGGTTCGGCTGGTTGCCGTTCTTCTCCGTGGAGGGCGCCGACCCCACCAGTCCGCTGTCGAGCGCCTCGGTCTACACTGCGTCCACGTTCATCGCGGGCATCGTCGTCTCGATGATGGTGATGCCGATCCAGTGCGTCGTCATGCGCGAGGTCTTCTCCCAGGTGCCGCCCGGCGAGCGCGAGGGCGCGTTCGCACTCGGGTCGACGCGGTGGGGGATGATCCGCGTGGTCACCCTGCCGTTCGGGCGTGGCGGCATGATCGGCGGCACGATGCTCGGCCTCGGGCGAGCGCTCGGCGAGACGATCGCCGTGCTGCTCATCATCTCGCCTCGTTTCGACTTCAACTTCCACCTCCTCGAGGCGGGCGCCAACTCGGTCTCGAGCCTCATCGCGCTGCGGTACACCGAGGCGTCCGGATTCGGTCTGTCTGCCTTGATGGCCGCCGGCCTGGCCCTCTTCGCCGTGACGTTGGTCGTCAACTTCACGGCGTCGTGGTTCATCGCCAGGTCCAGGTCCGGAGCGAGCAGCGAAGCATGACCTCCACGCTCGACTCCACCGGCCTCGTCGACGAACGGCTCGCGCACCCCGTGCCGCCGTCACCCGCCGTCGCCCAGACGGTGCTCCCCGTGCGGCCAGCGGCGCACGTACCTGGCCCGCAGCGCCGCGCCATCGGTAAAGTCTCGAAGCGCGATGTGCTCGACATCGGTGGTGCTGCCGTCAGCGCGTTGTGCACCACGGCACTGATCTTCGGGCGATTGACGCCGCTGCACGGCAAGTTCGGCTTCATGCTGGTGGGCGTCGCGATCTTCCTGGTCACCTACACCGCACTCGTCTCGCTCCACGACGATCGCCCGGCCGTGATCGACCGCATCATGTCCGTGCTGATGACGCTCGCCGCGATCGCTGCACTCATCGCCTTGGCATCGGTCATCGTCTTCGTCCTCTATCGAGGTTGGGACGCGTTGACCAAGGCGAACTTCTACGTCGAGGATCTCAGCGTCACCGGACCGCAGGAACCGCTCACGTCGGGCGGAATCTTCCATGCCATCGTCGGCACGCTCATCATGACTGCGATCTCCTTGGTGATCACGGTGCCGCTCGGCGTGGCATGCGCCGTCTATCTCAACGAGTCGCACAGTCGCATCTCCAACTTGGTGCGGACCGTCGTGACGGCGATGACGGCGTTGCCGTCCATCCTCGCGGGTCTCTTCATCTTCGCCACCTGGATCCTCGTGCTCGGCTACGAGCGCTCCGGTCTGGCCGCAGCGATCGCGATGAGCATCATGATGCTGCCCATCATCATCCGCTCGGCCGACGTCGTGCTGCGCCTCGTCCCCGGCAACCTCCGTGAGGCAGCAGCCGCGCTCGGCGCCCCGCAGTGGCGAACCGTCTGGCACGTGGTGCTGCCGACCGCGCGATCCGGTCTCACCACTTCGGTCATCCTCGGTCTTGCCCGAGGAATCGGTGAGACCGCGCCGGTGCTGCTCACCGCCGGCTACACGGCGACGCTGAATCTCAACCCGACTGCGAACCCGATGGTGTCACTGCCGTTGGCTGCCTACGAGCTCGTCAAGTCGCCGAACGAGGCCCTCATCGCCCGAGGGTTCGGCGCTGCAGCGGTCCTGATGATCGTCGTCCTCATCCTCTTCACGCTCGCTCGAGTCGTCGGCGGTCGTCCCGCGGGCCGACTGTCGAAGCGGCAGGTGAAACGAGCGCATGCCCGCTCGCACCAGGACCACGTCCGTATCGAGGCCCAGCGATCCAATCTCCCCGAGGTGACCCCATGACTCCCCACACCGCACCGACCAGCGCCAGCGCC